>CBDUVZ010000001.1:0-80151 GCA_965370805.1 uncultured bacterium
AACTGGTGGCCGAGGCCCGTAAGCGGGACCTGGCGGCAGTCGGGGTTACGGACCATGATACGCTTGGCGCGATTGAGCGTGCCCTGGCCGCGGGTCGGAAGCACGGGGTTGAGATTGTCCCCGGTGTGGAGATGAGCTGCAGTATCGACGGCATTGACATGCATATCCTCGGCTACTACCTGGACTACCGCGACAAGGAAGTTGTGAAGTTCTTCGAGGAGATGCAGCGCCACCGCGAGGAGCGGGCCCGGAAGATGGTGGACCTGCTTGTCGAACTCGGACTCGGAGTGTCGTTTGAGAAGGTCCGATTGATTGCCGGGGACGGGGCGATTGGCCGTCCCCATGTCGCCCAGGCAATGGTCGAAGCCGGTGTGGTGCCGGACGCTGACCAGGCTTTCCGGCGGTACATCGGGTATGACAAGCCGGCTTATGTGCCCAAGACCAGGCTGTCCCCGCAGCAGAGCATCGAGTTCATCGGACGTCACGCCGGCGTTGCGGTCATTGCCCATCCCGGAACGTATCGCAACGACAACGCGGTCTACCGGGCGGTCATTGCGGGCGCGGATGGGATCGAGGTCTGGCATTCAGACCATAACGATGGTGCAGTGGCCCGGTATGACGAACTGGCTCGGAAGAACGGGCTGCTGATGACCGGGGGTAGTGACTGTCACGGCGGCCGCAAAGGCGGGCGGGTTTTCCTCGGAGAGACCCGCATACCTTACCGATACCTGGCCGCGGTCAAGCGATTGCATCGGGAGCGGAAGGCCGAGTGAGAAGGATGTTCGGAACTTCGGGTTCCAGGCCGTCCGCTGCCGGTCTTCTCAGTCTCGTGCTGGCTGCGCTGCTGGTTGTGGTTGCATCGTCCGCGCAGAGCCAACCGGCCCGGGCCGAGGACGGCCGGTTCCAGATTGCGCGGCTCAAGTACCAGGGAGGCGGGGACTGGTATAACGACCCGGACGCGATTCCGAATCTCGCCCGGGAGTTGAACCAGCGGACCAGCATCAGAGTCGTGGAAGACGAAGCCCAGGTCAGCCTGACCGATGACAAGCTCTACAACTACCCGTTCCTGTTCATGACCGGGCACGGCAATGTCAGCTTTTCGGATGAGGAAGCGCGGCGGCTGCATCGCTTCCTCGAAGCAGGCGGGTTCCTGTACGTTGATGACGACTACGGACTGGACGAGGCTTTCCGCCGGGAGATGGCCCGGGTCTTTCCGCAGAACGAGCTGGTCGAGTTGCCGTTCGACCACCCGATCTACCACCAGGTCTACGATTTCCCCGAGGGCCTACCCAAGATCCACGAGCACTACGAGGGTGCGCCGAAAGGGCTGGGGATTTTCATCGGTGGCCGGCTCGCGGTGTACTACACCTGGAACACCAATATCAGCGATGGCTGGACCGCTGCCCACGATAATCCGGAAGAGACCCGAGACGAGGCGTTCCGGATGGGCGTCAATATCGTCAGTTATTTCCTGAGCTACTAGCCGGTCCGCAGGCTGTTGTGGTGAGGGTGCCGTCAGTCGCCGGGAGAGAGAAGCCCGGCAATTCCGGCCAGCAACTTGTCCCGGTCAATGGGCTTGGACAGGAAGAGATTGGCGCCGGCTTCGAGCGCGGCCCGGATGTCCTCGTCCCGCGACCGCCCCGAGACAACGACAATCGGCACGCCCGCGAAGTTGCCATCCCGCCGGAGCATGGAGATGAGCTGGAATCCGCTGAGACCGGGTACAATCAGGTCGACAACGGCAAGGTCAGGCGGGTCAGACCGGGCCAACTTGAGCGCCGCTGTTCCGTCCTTTGCCCCGGTAACTCGATGTCCGGCTGATGCGACGATGTCTTCCAGCAGCGTCAGGGTGGAAGGTTCGTCTTCGAGAATCAGTATGTGCTTCTGTTCTGCCACAGCCAAGCGTAAGCGGAATCAGGCGGGTAGTCAAGTTCGGGGGAAGAGAAAATGACCAATGACCAGGTCCCAATGACCAAGACGGAAAACTGCTGCGTCGCCCCGTTCCTTGTTTGACAGCCCGTGCTTTGCGGGGTAGTGTCAGTCAATGGCCGACTGCAGGGAATCCGTACGCTGCGCCGCGGAAGGAAGCAACTGATGGGCGTAGATCAGGAAGTCGCCAGGGGACTGATGAACTTCTTCGTCCCGATCATATTCCTCTGGTTCTTCATCGGGCTGGCCATTGCGGTGCTGTACCACCTGAGCCTGTACTACATTGACGGCGAGTTCCGAGTCGGACAGGTACGGATGCTGGATATCGCGGTGAGCATACTCAGGGGGCTGGCGTACTTCATCGCCTGGCCCGGGATTCTGTTCTTTGACCGGACCGCGATTCATCGGATCAAGCTGTTTCTCCTGTACCTGAGCCCGAAGCAGCGGAAGGAGAACGAAGAGTTGATTGACGCCATGAAGGAAGGGAAGTACCGGGTCTGGGTGAGGGATTCGTTTCTGGGCCGGGAGCGCGTCGAGAAGCGACGGAAGAAGGAACGGGATACCTGGCAGGAACACAGCAGTCGGCTGCTGGTTCTGCATGAAGGAGACCCCAGACTGGAGAGCATCTGGATGCTGACCGGGGTCGGCACGCATCCCGGAGCGGTCAAAGAGCTGGTCCGATTGTGTCCGAACTACTACCTGGTTGACGAAGTCACGGTCGGGGCTCGACGCGAGATCGAGTTGCGCCGGCCCTGGAACTGCCTGCGGTGCGGGACCAGTGTACCGGCAATTGAGGTCAGGATGCCGGGTCTGACATTCCTGCGGATAGTTGAGCCGGATACCCGGAAGACGGTCGTGGAGGGCTGGGCCCTGCGGGGCAGTTACACGATGCGCTTCGAGCAATGTCCGAACTGCGATGCGGAGCAGCCGGACCTGACCGAGGACCTGTCAAGGTTCGGCCGGGCAGTCGACGTCGTGCGCGCGATGCGCGACGGGATGGTTCTTCACTGGGATCTGCCGTGAGCCGGGCCTGGTGAAGATGACGAAGAACAAGGAGAGATGATGTTTCAGCGAGTACTCGTCGCAGTTGACGGCAGCGAACATTCGATCCGGGCTTTGGAAGCCGGAGCCCGGATTGCGAAGGCGGATGACGCCGGACTCACGGTCGTGACGGTCGCCTACGTGCCGCCGTTGTACAAGGTCGATCTGAACAGTGAGCTTCTGCAGAGTTTCCGGGATTCGGGTCGGATGATTCTCGATGATGCCCGGAAGGTGCTTGACCGCGCCGGAATCGAAGCCGAAACGCGGCTGGTTGAGGATATCAAGCCGGCAGAAGCAATAGCGCAACTTGCGCGTACGGAGGAGTTTGACCTTGTCGTGCTGGGCCGGCGCGGGCTCAGCGACAGCACGGTAAGGAGGCCGGGAGGGGTCTCAGGCGCGGTGCTGCATGAAGTCGGCTGTTCGGTGATGCTGGTCCACTAGTCCGGATTATCAGCGCCGGCCGGGGAGAAATACCAATGCAGAGGTGGGTACCACCCCTGCAAACAGGTGACGAAAGCCGCTCTGGCGGCTAGTGCTTCTTCGTCTTGTGGCGCATCGACTTGATGCGCTTCTTATACTTGTGCCGCTTGATCTTGCGCAGTTTGCGCTTCTTACCACAGGGCATGGGCTAGAGGCCTCCTTTCATCAGGCTCTGCTTGAGCAGACGCGATGCCTTGAAGACCGGCACGCGCCGCGGCGGAATGTTGACCGGCTCTTTGGTCTTCGGGTTGCGGGCGATCTTGGGCTTGCGCAACTTGGTGTTCAGAACCCCGAAGCCTCGGATTTCGATACGGTTACCGTCTACCAGGGTCTGGCACATCTCATCAAGGAGCATCTGGACAATCCTGGCCGTATCTCGTTTGGTGATATTCGGTGCCACCCGGCGGGTGATTCTCTCGACCAGATCTGCTTTGGTAATGGTCATCAGTACCCTCCTAACCACATGTGCTGCAATTGTGGGTGCTGCAACTTACGCAGCTACTGGCGTTAGACACTCTGTGCTCGGTGCCGGCCACGCCGAATACCGAAAACAGGGTGGTCAGCTTCCGGCCACCGCATTCGGGGCATTCCTGGGTGGCTGCATCACTTGCGCTGAGAATCAGCGTCTCGAATGCGTGGCCACAACGTCCGCACCGGAACTCTCTGATGGGCATAACTGATTATAGTAACGTCACTTCCTGTTGTCAAGCCGGTTGGCACGTACCGGGTCACTCGTACCGCAGCGCTTCAATCGGGTTGAGTTTCGCCGCGCGGGAGGCCGGGTAGATGCCGAAGAAAATACCAACCCCGGCCGAGAACCCGAACCCGAGCAGTACGACCCAGAACGGGGCGGCGGCGTCCATGTGGATCAGCGCTCCGGCGATGGCCGCGATGCCGATGCCGAGTCCGACGCCGATCAGGCCGCCGACCGCGGCGAGCAGTACCGCTTCGAGCAGGAACTGCCAGAGTACGGTCCGACTGGTGGCGCCGAGCGCTTTGCGCAGCCCGATTTCGCGGGTGCGTTCGGCGACCGCGACGAGCATGATGTTCATGATGCCGATGCCGCCGACGAGGAGCGAGATGCCGGCCACCGCAATCATTACGATGACCGCAACCCGGGTGAGATTCTGGTACATCTCGCGCAGCGTGTCCTGGGTGTTGATACCGAAGTCGTCGGGCTTGTCGTAGCCGAGTCCGTGGCGGCGGCGCATGAGTTCGCGGATTTCGTCGATTGCCCGGTCGAGCGGGACGCCCTTGCGGGGCATCACTTGGATCGAGACGCCGCGGAAGACACGTCCGCGCCGGCTGCGCGGGAGCGGGAAGTACTTGGTGAAAGTGGAGAGCGGGACGATGATGTTGTTGTCCTGGCTCTGGCCCATAAAGCTGCCTTTGCGTTCGAGCACGCCGATGACGGTGAAGCGCTTCCCTTCGATGTTGATGCGCTTGCCGATCGGGTTGTCGTCCGGGAACAGGTCGTCGACAATCTGGCCGCCGATGACGCAGACCGAGCGTTTGCGGAGGCTGTCGTTGGAGTTGATGAAGCGGCCGGCTTCGGTTTTGATGTTGGCGGTCGCGGCGATGCTCGGCGTCGCGCCGGTCACTTCGACGCTGGTCGCCTTGTTGCCGCGGTAGTTGATGCGGCTGACCGAGCGCGAGCGCTGGGGCGCGACTTTGGCGATTGACGGCAGGCGGGCGACGGCTTCAGCGTCGGCCAGGGTCAGGTCGGGCCGGCGGCCGACTTCGTCGAAGTCGATCTGGCCCATGCCCCAGGAGAACTTCTGGATGAAGATGGTGTTGGAGCCGAGCGAGCTGATCTGGCGTTCGACTTCCTGGTTCATGCCCTGGATCAGGGAGATGATGGCGATGACGGTCATCACACCGATGATGATGCCGAGCGCGGTCAGAAACGAGCGCATCTTGTGCGTGCGGAAGGTCTGGAGCGCCAGCTTGAGCAGGTCGAGGAACGGCATTTATTGCGCTTCTACTTTTCCATCGCGGAGCCGGATGATTCGGCGGGCGTGGCCGGCTACGTCCGCGTCGTGGGTGACGACGATAATCGTGTTGCCCTGCTTTGCCAGGTTGTCGAACAGGGCCATCATCTCCTGACCGGTTCGGGTGTCGAGGTTGCCGGTCGGCTCGTCGGCGAGGATGAGCGACGGGTTATTGGCGAGCGCGCGGGCGACCGCGACGCGCTGCATTTCGCCGCCGGACAGTTCGTTCGATTTGTGGGTCATGCGGTCTTCGAGCCCGACCAGGGCGAGAAGTTCGCGGGCGCGGCGGGTGCGTTCCCGCGGACGGATGCCGGCGTAGATCATCGGCAACTGGACGTTGGCCAGGGCCGGGAGTCGGGGCAGGAGATTGAAGCTCTGGAACACGAAGCCGATTTCGCGGTTGCGGAGCCGGGCGAGTTCGACGTCGTCGAGCCGAGCGATGTCCTGGCCGTTGATTTCACAGGTGCCGGAGGTCGGGGTGTCGAGGCAGCCGATCAGGTGCATCAGCGTGGATTTGCCCGAGCCGGACGGACCCATCAGGGCGACGTATTCGCCGTGCTCGATTGTGAGCGTGACGCCGCGCAGTGCGTTGACTTCGGCCCGGCCCGCGCGGTAGCTCTTGGTGAGCTGGTCGGTGCGGATGAGGGGAGGGCTCGATGCTTCACGCATTACGCACTACGCTTGACGCCGGACGCTTTGGGGCCGGGGACACGATGCGAAGCCTCACCTCGGAGGGGAGAACCCAATGCCGAGGACGGGATTGGGTCATGTCCCCGTTCTGCCGTTCTCGTCTTCTTCTTCGGCTTTCTTCGCTTCGGGCTTGACGCTGCGGCCGTCTTTGAGTTTGGCGAGGACCTTGTAGGGTCCGGTGATAATCTGCTCGCCTTGCTCCAGGCCTTCGGTGATTTCGATTTCGGTGTCGCTCGACTCGCCGGTCTTGACGGGCTTCAGTACCGCTTTGCCGTCTTCGACTACGAATACGGTTTCTTTCTCTTCGTCGTCGATTTCGCGCCGGCCCATCGCCTGAATCGGTATGACGAGCACGCTGTCCAGTTGCGCGGTTACGACTTCGCTGCTGACCGACATGCCCGGACGCAGGGCGGACGTTGCACTATCGAGGGTAATCTCGATCTCGAAGTCGACGCCTTCACCGCTGGCGATACCCAGGCTCTGGATCGGCATGTAGCCGATTTCCGACACCGTACCGGCGAAAACGGTATCGGGCAGGGCGTCGATCTCCACTTCGGCGTGCTGGCCGAGCCGGAGCGAGACGACGTCGGTTTCATCCGCCTGGACGATGGCGAGCATCCGCGACATGTTGGCGATGACCATGATGACCGTGCCGGGGTTGTTCATCGTGCCGACGATGACGGTTTCGCCTTCCTCGACGTTGATCTTAACGACGGTGCCCGAGATTGGCGCGCGGATCGAGGTCTTCTCGTACTGGTCCTCGGCTTCTTCGAACTGGGCGCGGGCCATCTCGAAGGACGCCTGCGAGCCTTCGTGCTGTTCGGCCGAGACCAGGCCCCGCTGGTACAGGCTTTCGACCCGGGCGTGGCTGAGTCGAGCCTGTGTGTAGCGGGCCCGGGCCTGGACGAGCTGGGCTTCGTAGCGGCGCCGGTCGATCCGGAGCAGCAGGTTGCCTTTGTCGGCCCAGTCGCCTTCTTCGGCGTAGAGCTTCCGGACGACGCCCATGACCTGGGCCTGGAGATTGACCTGGGCGCGGGCGCGGAGCTCGCCGGTGGCGGTGACCACGGAGCGGATCGAGCCGTAGTCGACGTCCGCGGTCTGGACTGTGACGCCGGAGTCGGTTTTGCGCAGGTTGGCGAGAACGATGACGGCGAGGACTACCACAACTCCGACGATAATCAGGATGGTCCGGGTGCGGCGTTTCATTCGGTCTCCTTTGTTCGGATCACGGTTTCGATTCGGCTCCCGGCTCGGTGACGCCGAGAAGGTAGTTGATCCGGGCCGCCTGGATGTAGGTGTCGCAGAGCGCACTCACGTGGGTCGCCCGGGCCTGGGCCAGGTCGGCTTCGACGTTGAACAGGTCGGCCGGAGAAATCGCCCCGAGCCGGTGCTGTTCCCGGGCCAGTTCGGACAGTTCCTGGTTGAGCCGGAGGTTGCGTTGAGCGTAGTCCCAGGTCTGTTTCGCTTCCTGGTATTCCAGAATGGCCGAAGTGCCCGTCGTCCTGATTGCCAGCGCGGCCGAGGTCGCAGCGGCGCGGGCGCGGTGCGATTCCGTGGTCGCATCAACGATGTCGAGGACATAGGACTTCAGGTCGAGCAGGGGGAAGCTGGCCCGGATGCCGTAGGATATCGCGTCGTTCTCGCACCACCGGCCGTAGCTCGATGGAAACGCCGAGTCGGAGAAACTGGAACTCCAGTAGGCGGATACGCTCGGCAGCGCCCGCCCGATTGCGGAGGCGACGCCCATGCGGGCGGCGGTTTGGGTCTTCGCGGCCAGGGCGATACCCGGATTGCGGCGCCGGATTTCGGCCAGCAGGCTGTCCGGGTCCGAAATCGGGAATCCCGAAGGCTCGGTCAGTTTCTCGGTCGGTCGGACCAGGACGTTATCGCCGAGATTGACGGTCGCCTTGAACGCTTCGGCCGCGACCGCCAGGGATTTCTCGGCCCGCAGCAGTTCGATTTCGGCCTGGGACCGGAACACCTCGGAGCGCATGAAGTCAATCCTCGATGCTGCGCCGAGCAGGTGCTTTTCCTCGATGACCCGCAGGTTCTCCTCGGCGCGGCGCAGCGAAGCGCGGGCCGCGTCAAGCAGCAGTCGGGTCTTGAGCAGGTTCAGGTAGTCGGTTGTGACGTCGTAGATGAGCCGGGCCTGTTTCTTCCGGGCTTCGGTCGCGTAGTAGCCGGAGTAGACCACCGAACTGGCCAGGCCGACGAATACGGCCGGGTCGAAGACGACCTGGTTGACAGTCAGGTTCCCGGTCCAGGACCAGTCCGAACCGGTCTGAAGCGACTCGGGCAGGAGACCGGAGCCGCCGTCGGATTTGGCATACCCGACTGACGCGCTGACACCCGGCAGCAGGTTTGTGATGCCGCGGGCAAGCCGGGACGCGCCCTGGGCCTGGGAAACTGAGATCTCGGTGCGGACCGGGCTCTGCTTCAGCGCGACGCGGAGTGCGTCGGCCAGGGACATCTCAATCGTGTCGGGCACCGCAACAGTTATCGCCAGCAGCAATGCGAGCATGGGCTTACCGTCCTCCTCCCAGCATGGCGAGCAGACCCAGGACTACCGTTATCAGAGCCCAGACTCCGAACACGAGCCAGTACGACTTCGACCCCCTGGTGTCGAAGACCAGTTTGATTCCGAGCCCGAACAGGATGAACTGCCAGATTGTGAACGGGTCGATGCGGGCGAGCAGTGCGGCCAGGAATCCGCCTTCGATGCCCGGGAACGCCGCGAGCAGGCTGGTGCTCACTTCGGCGGACTGCTTCAGCAGGATGAGAACCGCACGGACGACCGCACCGGGCAGGGCAATCAGGCTGCCGTGGGCCACGACCGCGAGCATGCGGCGGAAGTTGCCGCTGCCCCCGAGCAACGGCAGACCGAGGTTGAATACCAGGGTGATGAAGAGGATGCCGATTACCTGCATCAGCAGTGATCCGACGAGCGGCAGCCCGAATCTCATCGCCGGGCTTCCGTAGAATTTCTCCATGCCTTCCGTGGCCTGTTCGATCTGCTCTTCGCTCATGCCGCGCTTTTCCATCTGTTCGATTGCCGTTTCGCGCTGCGCGTCCCAGTCAACGTACTGGGTGGCGAGCACGGTCACCGCCAGGTTGGCGACGATTGCGATGACGAGCGGCACGAGCCAGACCGGCTTTTCCTTCAGCCGCTGCAGAACGGCGGTCGGCGAAGTGTAGATACCAAACATCGATACTCCTTCCGCTAATTCAGAAGTGCGAATGTGGAATGACGAATCGCAGCGGAAACCACTAAGGAAATGTCGAATGGCGAATGACGATTTCCGAATTCGGCACTCGAAACTCGGCATTCGGCATTCAGAAGGACATGATGAACGCCGACAGAACAGAGTGTCTTTCGATTTCCGTTCTGCGACGCAGGAGCAGGTGCCATTGGATGGCTCAACTCGCAGTTCGCCATTCGCACTTCGGCATTTCCTCTCATCTGGTCAGCCGGCCGGTGTGCTGGGCGTCGTGCCGGTACTGGGGCCAGGGCGTATCGGCCGGCGGGGCATCGCCTTTGAACGCGAAGAGCCCGCCGTCCCACGAGCCGACGTACACCGTGCCGTCCGGCGCGATTACCGGGGCCGAGGCGAAATAGAGGTCCTTGTCATCGGCTGCGATTTCGTAGCGCCAGAGCAGCCGCCCGCGCGAACTGAGGGCGTAGAAGTAGCCGTCGTCCGGCAGGAAGTAGAGCGTGCCGTTGGCTGCGAGGGCCGGCGGCGCGACAATGATGTCTTCAGTTTCGTAGATATGCACTATCGTGCCGCGCGGCGGCTTGCGGCAGAGATAGTCACTGTCGGTGCCGAGATAGAGCGTATCGGCCGGCCCGATGATGACCTCGGGGTGGATTTCATCCTCTTCCGGAACCGGCGCCCGCCAGCGGAGCCGGCCGTCCGGTCCGATGGCATAGAGAAAGCCGTCGGTATTCGGGGCATAGACCGTTCCGGCCGCGTCGGGAACCGCAGGCGCGAAGAAAGAGAAGTAGGGGTCTTCTTCGCCGGCACCGAATGCCCAGCGGAGTCGCCGGCGTGAATCAAGACAGTAAACCGAGTCCGACGTGATGTAAATGAGCCCGTCGTGCCCGATTGACGGGGAGGAGGCGATTTCCGCCCCGGTTTCAAATGACCAGCGCAGCTTGCCGTCCGGCGTCACGGCGAGCAGCGCGCCGGTGTCAGAGCCGACGTAGATTGTGCCGTCACTGCCGATTGCGGGCGCGGTGTAGAATTCGTCCCCGAGGAGCAGTTTCCATTGCAGTTCGCCTTCCGTGTCGAAGCAGTAGAGATGGCTGTCGAGCGCAGGCACGTAGACCAAGTCACTGGTTCCGGTCGGCCGCGGGGCGAACCAACTGAGGGGGTTGCAGCCCTTCCGTGCGGAAAGCGCCGGGTTGCGGGCAATCGCGGCTGATGCCACGATCGAGCCGCCGGTCTCAAAAGACCAGCGGAGCTGTCCCTGCGGGTCAATCGAATAGAACCAGCCTTCTTCGTCGCCGACGTAGATATTACCGTCGTGGTCGAGAGTCGGGGAGGCGTAGATCGGGTCAAATGTCGGGAACGCCCACTTGAGGGGCGGGTCGGTGACGGTCACGAACAGCGGTTTGCTCCATTCCGAGATACGACCGAGGGAGTCTCTGGCCCGGACCTGAATCCCGAACCGGCCCAGCCGGCGATACTGGTGATACCGGTAGGTATCGACCCTGCTGCGCAGCGGCTTCGTCCAGTCAAGAGTAGTGCCGTCTCCCCACGCTATCCGGTAGGAAACAGGCAGCAGCACGCCGGGCGGGGGGAAGATGCCCAGTTCGGTCTCGGTGAGCGTGTCGGCGCGCATCGGCGCAACGAGAGAATCGGGCGGGACCAGCGGTCCTGCGCCCAGAATAGTCAGCAGGCAGAGCGTGGTGATTGATACCATTCCAGCGGCCTCCGTTTGATTACTTTACTTACCTACACGGCCAAGCGACCCGTTATCCAAACGAACCATATAGTCTTAGACGAGAAGTTGTTGTCAAGGGTTGCAGACAAATCCGGGGAAGCCCCGGTGATGTCAGGTTCGCTTCTCTGGTCCGGATTGACTTGCGCAGACTGTCCCGGTTCAGGTGGTCATCACTGGATGATGACCTTGCGGCTTGGACCCTCGGACCCTTGATTCCTTGATCCTTTTCCTCTCACGAAGTAGACGCCCGGACTCAAATGTCGGACGTCATTCTCGCCCGGGTGCAGGTCCGTGACCTTCCGACCCCGGTTCAAGTCGGCATCGCCCCGCAGTCCTTTCAGGTAGTAGTTAGGTGAACAGGCTGTGATGCTTCTCGGAATACCACGACGGACACCCGGGCCGAATCGCCGGATACGCAGACATCCATACCGTCACAGCGACCAGCGGTTCACTCCCCGTCTCCGCCCTTCAGTTCCTCCTCTGCCTGCTTGGATTGCTTGTGTTCCAGCAGGACCTTGTCAACCCGACGGATCTGGTCTTCAGGGTTTTCCTTCACTACTTCCTTCTTCGCGCACGAAGCTGCCAGGAGGAGTATCGTCGCGGTCACGACTACAAATATACGCATCGTATTGCTCCTTTCAGTTCGCTGGGCAACTCGGTTCCCCGCAATGTGTGGGATTCCGGGGATGCTGCAAGGATCACTGCGCCACCTTCGCGATTCTTATGTCTGCTTTGACACCAACAGGCTGAGGGAAGAACTGTGGAGTCTGAGTGTAACCCAGGCGGCGGGATTCGTCCTTCACCTTCGGGGTCACGTAGTCATGGAGTTCCTCAAGCGTCACCCAGCCGTCATTGTCGTTGTCCGCCGCGCCGCGCAGGCCCTTCAGGAGATAGTACGTAAACAGCCCGTGGCGTTTGGATTCGAAGTCCTGACTGATTTCGCTGCCGGCTGAGGCGGTCAATACGGCAATCTTCTCCAATTCCCGCGTTTCTTCCTCGATTCGTACCGGCACCAATGGCCGCACGCCTCTGGCAACAATGGATCGTCCGCCTGCGCCCGAGAAACAGGCATCCATGACCACGACCACATCCTCAGCGGGTAGCTTCTGTAGCGACGAGTACAGCCGTTTCAATGGGTACAATTTGGAAATGAACCCCGGCTCGCCGTCGTACGGAACCAGATAGGCATCACCCTTCTCAGGATTCGGCGTGCCGTGCCCGGCGAAATAGACGAAGACGAATGACCCTTCGCGCACATTCCGCTGCAACCATTCCTCGAGATAGGCGGACAAGTCGCTCAGGGTAGCCCTGTCATCAGTCAAGACAATGATATTCCCTTCGGGGATGCCGGAAACACTCACCAGGTATTCTTTCATCGACTCGGCATCTCGCTTGGCGTAGTTCACTGTTGGAATCTGGTCAGACCGATACTGCGAGATACCGATGACGACCGCGTAGGCATCGTCCCTTATGTACGATGCCGGCCCCAGCGGCTGATCGACATCGACCAGTCCGGAAACGAACTCAACTTCCCGTTCTATCCTCGCCGGCTGCATGGCGACCTGCAGTTCCTTTTCCTCCAAGGCCCCAAAGCCCTGAGCCTCCGTTACCCTAATGATGATGCTGCCCTCGTCCGGTTCAACCTGGTAAGGCAAGACCGCTTCGAAGACCACCTCTCTTTCCCGTCCGGCAGGAATAGCACCAACGACTTTCTCTCTGCCCAGATAGCCCAGCGCCTTACTGGTTCCGGAAAGCAACACCCTGACTCCCTTGGCGTCACACCCGCCCCTGTTCGTGACTGTCAGCTTGATGCTTACCCTCTCCCCACCATCCAAGACCCTGTTGTTGTTCTGGTCGCTGAACAAACAAGTAAAGGAAAGTCTTGGAGGTATTCCCGGTATCGATGGCTCCGCAGATATTCCCTCATCCACGATTTCCTTTTCCTTCACAGAAGCATCATGACCAATTGCTGTCGCAGTGTCTCTTGCCGTTCCCCGGACATAGAAACTCGCTGGGTTTACCAGCTTCACTGTGAAATTGAACCCCGGTTTCAGTTCTTTTGCCTTCTGGAAACTGGCCTCTGCCAGATCATAGCTATCAAGGCTCAGATATGCCTCTCCGCACCGAAAAAAGGCTTCCGCAGCTTGCTCCGTCTCGCCTCCAGCAAGGCATTTCGCCGAGGCCCCGGAGAACTCAACTACCGCGGAATCAGGTCGGCCCAGATGGAAGTATGCATATCCCTTGTTCATGTCAGAGCTGGCTTCAGTAGGATAGTACTGCTGCACTGCCGAATAGGCCTTGACCGCCCATCCGTATAGTCCCTTTGAGTAGAACCACTCGGCCAGCAGACGAACGTCTGCTGTATCTTCTGAAACAAGCTGTAGGACCCGGGCGAAATCGGCAGATGCCAGATAGTCCTTGCCCGCCTGGTGGTATACGTAGCCGCGACGCACAAAAGGCAGCCACAGAGTAGAGTCCTTTTCAATCGCTTGCGATAGGGCAACAGCAGCGAATGTTGTCTCAGCCTTCTGCAGGCAACTGTCAGCCAGGTTCAGGAGTTCGTCCGGTTTCATTTTCTCCAAGTCCCGGACTCTCACGAAATCTCTTGCAGCTTCGTCTTCCTTGCCCAATGCGAGGTATATCTCAATCCTTTCCTGGTACACCTTTTTCGCTATTCCGGGCGACAATCCTGCAGCTCTAGCATAATCTGCCAGCGCTGAGTCAGGTTTGCCCAACTGATTGTAAGCATTCGCCCGATAGTAGTACGGTAACGCCATGTACGGCATGACCTGCAAGACAGCGGTGAAATCCTCTACCGCTTCCTCGTAAGTGCCCTGCTGGAAATAGGCCAATCCTCTCAGATAGCAATACTGGGGATTGTCTTTCGACTGCAGTGCGTGGTTCGCCAACTGAATTGCTTCCTGGTAGCGACCTTCGTAGTACGCAGCCTTGGCCTCTTCCAACTCCGCATCATAGGGGCCTGCATGTGTCTGGGTAGAGACGGCCAGAACAAAGGCAAGGCACAAGACTATGGAGAAGGGAAATGAAAGCCTGGTGCTCATGAATCCTCCCGGAAGCCAATCACTTCAGCCTCACTATCACCTTCGACTCGTCGCCGGAGAAGGTTGGAGTCTGGGTGCGGCCGCGGAGGCGGCGGGCGCGGTAGGGTACGTTTTCGGTCACGTAGTCCCTGAGTTCACCAAGCGTGACCTCCCGGTCCTTATTCGCGTCGGCCTCGCCCCGTAGTCCTTTCAGGTAGTAGTACGTGAACAGGCTGTGATGCTTCTCGGAATACCACGATGACACCTGGGCCGAGTCGCAGGACGTGAAGACATCCAGCCCGCTGCCCGGAGCATCCGTCACCCCGGTCACCGGCAGGGGACTCGCCTCGCCAATCAGCATGCCCGCGTCGTACCCCCCGGAGAAACAGGCGTCAATCACAACCGTCACACTCCGGGCCGGGAGTTTCGCGAGGTTGGCGTAGAACGTCTCCAGTGAGTAGCCGTTCAGCTTCACATAGTCGGGATGGCAGTCACTGGGCACGAAGTAGCCCTTCCTCGAGCCGAGGTCCGGCGCGCCGTGCCCGGAGTAGTAGACGAACACATCGCTCTTGCCGGGCTTCACGTAGTCAAACAACATACCTTCGTGCACGGTCGCGGAGCCGAAGGCGCGCTCCAAATCGCTCTTCCTGGCGTTGCTGTAGAAGATGATGTTCTCGTCCCTGCAGCCCAGCGTTCTCTTGAAGTACTCCTTCATGACCCTGCCGTCGTTGTCCGCGTACTCGACCGCGGGGACCGAAGGGCTCTCGTAATTCTGGTTGGCGATGATGACGGCCACCGCGTCAGGATTAGTCATCCCGGTTTCGGGTATGTCCGTGTCGACGTCGACGGCGAAGGTCGGCGGCGGGACGTAGACACCCGTGTCTGTCCTGACAACCGGCTTGATGACGACTTCCCCGGGCCTCTTCACCGGCCGGTTCAATGGGAACACGACCGTCGTGTCCGTGCTGAATTCCCGCCTTCTCTCACGCAGGAAGATGGTCAATGGTAGCACGGTATCCTGGAAACGGGCGCCGACGAAGACCGTGAACTTCGCCGTCTGCCACGCGCCGGGTTCCATGCTGCCGAAGTTGAACACCGGCTCCGCGTCCAGGTAGGTTACACCAACTGGGACCTTGACCTCGCACTTGACCCGCTCGGCCCGGCCCGGACCCTGGTTCAGGACAACAAGAGTGATGTTCGCGGACTTGCCGGCCACAACTTCACCTTCTTCCACCGCTTTCTCGTGCAGGACGACGTTCGGCGCCGCGAACCTGCGGGTCTGGAACTTCACTACCCTGGGTTCCGCGTCCGCCTGGAAGTACTGCTCCTGCACCTCGACCCGCAACTCGACGGTCCCGGTTTGCATTTTCCGGGTTGCGCTCACCGGGATAACCACACGCTTGCTCTCCATCAGGCCGACCTTGTCAATCATATGGGTGGTTGTAAGCACCAGTCCGGGGACCGGCTGTGAGAGAATGAGCCTCACATCCAGGTCATGGGCAACGCCCCGGCCGGTGTTCCTGACAACCAGGACAATCCGGCCCGACTCGTCACCGTCAAGCACAAGGTCCCGGTCTCCGGTCGAATCGTCAAAAGAGACGCTGAACGAAAGCGCCGGAGGATACTTGCGCTCGCTAGCTCGCCTCAGCTTCGTCGCAATCGGTCGCAAGTCCACCGAGAACTGCCTGAGGTACTCACCGGTCGGTGAAGCAATACTGAAGTAATCTCGGTCCGGCACCCGGTCCTTGTAGAACGGGGCAAACTCCAGCATGTTGATATGCAGCTTGCCGCTCTGGTCCGCGGTGACGCTTGTCGCGTATTCAGTTCCTTTCAGCGAGACCTTGAACGGTCTGGCCGGAACAAACTGCTTCGCGGCAACAGTCTCCTTCTCACGTTCGACCAGCTTAGGCTTCTGGAGCAGGTTGCCGACCAGCATCCCCAGCCCCCCGCCCAGGCCGACAATCCCCGCGTCCCGGCCGAGAACGGCTCGTCCCTGCGAGTTCAGCAGGGCATAGCCCCCGACTCCCAGGGCCGCGGACAAGATGGGTAGCGCCCACGACAGTTGCTTCCTCACTTGGGCCTCTTCCCGGAATCTCCTGGTTTCCTGTCCCCGGGCATCACAATTCAGCACAAGATATGGTGACTCCGAAGTCGGGAGAGAAGCCACGGTGAGATGGTAGCTGACATCGTCCATCTCGCTCGAAATCGGCACGGTCCTCCCGGTCGGAACATACTTTGTTGTGCAGCCGAGCAGAAAAGCCAACAACAGCAATGCACATCGCCTCATCAACCCTCCTATGGTACGGCCCTGATTACCCGCAGGCCCCCGTCGCCGTCCGCTACAAAGGCGTAGCCCCCGGCCACCGCCACACCACGGGCATCACCCGGGGTGTCGCAATGGCCCACTTCGGACGGGTTCTGCGGGTCGGACACGTCGACCACGCGCAGGCCGTCGTTGTAGTCCGCAACGTAGGCATAGTTCCCGGCCACCGCCACGCCCAAGGCAGAACCCGGGGTATCGTAGAAGCCAACTTCGGACGGATTCTGCGGGTCGGTCACGTCGACCACGCGCAGGCCGTCGTTGTAGTCCGCAACGTAGGCATAGTTCCCGGCCACCGCCACGCCACGGGCATAATCCGGGGTATCGTAGAAGCCAACCTCGTCCGGATTCTGCGGGTCGGACACGTCAATCACCCGCAGGCCGCCGCCGCCGGCTGCTACGTAGGCGTAGCCCCCGGACACGGCCACGCCAACGGCAAGGCCCGGGGTATCGCAGAAGCCAACCTCGTCCGGATTCTGCGGGTCGGATACGTCAATCACCCGCAGGCCGCCGCCGGCTGCTACGTAGGCGCAGCCCCCGGCCACCGCCACGCCGCGGGCATAGCTCGGGGTGTCGCAGTGGCCCACTTCGGACGGATTCTGCGGGTCGGATACATCGATCACGCGCAGGCCTGCCGAGCGTGCCGCCACGTAGGCGTAGTTCCCGGACACCGCCACACCACGGGCATCACCCGGGGTGTCGCAGAAGCCCTTTTCAGACGGGTTCTGCGGGTCGGACACGTCTATCACCCGCAGGCCTGAGTAGCCGTCCGCAACGTAGGCGTAGCCCCCGGCCACCGCCACACCATGGGCATCACCCGGGGTGTCGCAGTAGCCGACGCCGTAGACAAACACAGCACTGCAGTTCAGGGTGGTCTCCCGGGAATTGCCACCCTTGTCGCGGGCCTCCGCAACAAGCTGGTGGGAACCGGGGGAAAGCTGGATGGTGTCGGCGATATCGCCATTTCCATAAGTGGCGACGAGCACTCCGTCGACGTAGAGTTCCACCAACTCCAGGTTGGCGTCAGTGGCTTCAATCTCGACTCCAACGCGCACCAAAACCGTATCGCCATCTGCCGGCGAAATGAATCTCACCTCCGGCTGCGTGACGTCGAAGAAGTACTCGCAGCCGGCAAGCAGCAAGAGGATTGAAGCAAAAGGAAGCAAGTAACGGACTGCCTTCATCTGTTTACCCCGTCGGGAAACCGGCATCGACAGAGTTGTTGCACTCCACAGATGGATGCAAGCTTCTCGTCCTCATTGAGCAGCCTCGTCCTGGACTTCCTGCCAAAGTTCCAACAGCGATTTGCGACGGCACCAGTTATTGATGTAGTTCTTGTCCAGTTTTCCGGCCTGAATCCGATAGACCCCCAGGGCATCTGAGTAATGCTTGTCAATATCAGATTTCTTGAACCATTCCAGTTTGCTGACGATTACATCCTCGGGCATGGCAATCAGGACCTGAACGTCCTGGTACGGGTAGGCCGTCCGTCTTTGGAACGCCTCGTGGCCGTACGCGTCGTCTTTGCGAAGCCAGAAGTCGACCTTCAACCCCGTGTCCTTATGAACGGCGTTGAACATACTGCCTTCCCGTAAAGCGGCTCTGATGGATTCGTCATCGATGAAGAAGTCCTGCTCGAACAGGGCCTTGACGCGCAAGATGTCCGTGGACGCAATGAGGATGACGATATCAATGTCATGCGTGGCTCGGGGAACGCCGTGGTAGCTAACCGCAAGAGCCCCGGTCAGCATATAGGGGATGCCCGCTTCCTGCAGCCGGGCAACGACCTCCAGCCCCAGTGCCTCGAAAGTCATGCCCGGTAGCTTTCCTTGAGTTGCTCGCGAACTTCCGGTTCGGACAGACCCGGATGCCGGTGGCGGATGCCGGCAATTACGAGCCGGGTCACGAAGTCGGAAATCTCGAAGCCGATTCGGAACCGCCGCTCGCCGGTCATCCGGCGCAGGACCTCGGTCTGCCGCGCATTCGGGGGTTCAACATAGGTGCCGGTGTCCACCCGGGCCGGGCCGCCGCGCGCAGCTACTCGGTTCCTCCCCTGGCGCACTTGACGGTTCATCCAGCCTTCCTCTCCTCAACCTCATGAGTCTTGCATCCATCCTGCCCCTGATTCCCGGTGTCTGTTCGCAGCAGTAACGCCAGACGCTGAACGCTTGACCCGTAAGGCGTAGAGCGTAGGGCCTCACGCGTTGTCCTCATCTCGACTCAATCAGAATAGATACCGACTTCTCGGAGTAGTTCGCACCCAGTGCGGCCGCCTGCGCGCGCAGGTTCTCAACCACCGAGGCCGGGTACACTTCCCTCATCGCTCGGTCGGTATCAAGCTCGCGGTCACATGCGACGAACTTCATCACTTCACGTTCACCGCCGCCGTACACGGCAGCACAACTCATCGAGCGTTTCTGTCCGGCCCGCAACTCACCCGAGTACTGCAGCACGAGTTTCCCGTTCCCGTAGAGGTTCAGGTAATAGACATAGCAGTCCTGGTTGGCCGAGAACGTCACCTCCACCGTATCTCCTGCGCGATACCTGGCCTTGCTCTCCCGGACATCGAGGCTCAAATCGGAGTTGCTGAAATCCGAGGGCAGGTCGCGGTCGGCCAGCGCGGCAATCCGCTGCTGTTCTTCCTCGATGAACCGCTCCTCGACTTCACCCAGAACCCAGTAGCGATAGTACGTGTAGTCTCCGCCGCGAGACCGTTTCTCCCAGTACGTCTCGCGGACTTCGGAGCCCCGTGTGGATATCCGGATTACCGCCTCGGCCTCGGTTATCACCTTGCGCTGGGTCCGGTGCATTTCATCCTGCAGCCGTTTGATTTCTTCCTTGTGCACCTCCACCAACAGACTGAAGTCCGCGCCAAGATACTCGGCGTAGCGCTGGAGCATGTCGGAGCCAGCGGCGGCCCGGGCCGATTTCCGCTTCAGGTCCTGTCCTTCACCGACAAAGCACCTGGCGCCGGGAACCCTGGGAGTTTTGAGTATCCATGAAGGCCGGGAAGGCGAACTTGTTTCTACCAGGACGTCCCGAGAAGGAGTGGGGTGAGTTCCGATGACAGGACCGGACGCGCACCCCACCCCGAGAACTGCAACAAAGAGTAAAAGAAGCAGAAGCCCGGGCTTCACTCCTCCACTTCCTCCTTGAGTTCCTGCTCGGCCTTCTTGGATTCCCAGTGCTGCTGGAACACGTCATTGACCCGGTCAATCTGGTCCTGGGCCATGTTCCATTCCGTCTGCTTTCTCTTCGTGTAGTCGTTGAACGATTCCATGACCTGCTCATCGGGTAGAAGCAGCTTGGCGAAAGTCCGGTAGTAGACCTCGCCGGTTGAAGCCGATTTCCACTGCTCGGCGTAGAACTTGACTACTTTGGTCTGCTGGACAACAGCCTGGGAAACCATCTCTGTGTAGCCGCGAGCCGCTACTGAGGGATTGAACACCCCACTTTCGAGCCCGAGTTCGGACACGATTCTCTCAAACGTCTCCTTGGCCGCAGTCTCCAGGTATCTGACCGCCCTGAGTCTTGACTCGCGTTCCGCGTCGTCCCTGGCGCCTTTCTCATCCGCATACTTGTGAGAAAGACCCACGAAGTACTGGATGCCTTCACTGACATAGGGCTCCTCGTAGCCCCAGGAAGGCCGGGGACTCTCGGAAGACCAGAGAAGCTGGTCCCCGGTCGGTGCCTTGATGGTCTGCTTCTTTCCGCAGAAGAGCGTCAAGAGCACAAACGCTGCCACGATGATCTTCAGTGTACGTATCACTGAACCTCCTTTGCCGGAGAAGCTACATCAGCCGCCATTGATGTCAAGCCCAAACCTTTGCCCCGAGAACCGACATAGGAATCTCACCACAAAGACAGAGGAGACAACCGCCAAGGTCGCCGAGTGCGCCAAGGTTGAGGACCGGAGCGGAAGCGGATGGGCTGATGTTCTTTGTCCCTGGTGGCGAGTTTCTGATTCCGGGTCGGTTAATCAGCCGGACTGGCGGTTTTGGTATCGGCTGACGCATCGAAGTTGGAATCGGAGAGCCGGTCGAACAGAGTATCGGAGAGTAGGTTGGAGTCAGACTCGAAGCGTCCAGCGAACGGCCAATCGAACGGATGTTCGGACTGAATCGGGAAGAGTAGAGCGGCGAAGCAAGGGGAGCGATTGCCGAACGTGAACGGGAATGTCGCGACGAAGCAGGAATCGTCCTCAACCCGGACCTGAGAAGCGGTGGTTCAGGGGAAGAACGTAGGCAACATCCTGGGCGGGGGAGGGGGTTTTAGCGGGAACCGGCTAACAGACTATGAGTGAAGAGGTTACGCGGTAGTCCGGCTTGTGGGCAATGGGACAATATCGTCCCATTGCCCGCCGTCCCTATTCTGCGTCTTCGGGCAGGAGGCGGCGGGCTTTTTCGGCGTCGGACTGTATCTGGCGGGCCAGGGTCTGCGGGTCGGGGAACTTACGTTCCGGCCGGAGCCGGTCGACGAACTGAATTGTGGCCTGGGACGGCGGGGCGGGCAGGTCGTAGTCGAACAGGTGGGCTTCGATTGTGCGGGTCTCCCCATGGAACGTGGGTCGGTGGCCGATGTTCAGCACCGCGGGCCGGCGCGTGCCGTGGATATCGACCAGCACGGCGTAGACTCCGTCCGCGGGGACGAGTTTCTCTTTTTCCGGGACCTGGATGTTGAGGGTCGGGAATCCGATGTGACGGCCGGTTCCGGTTCCGGTGACCACCCGGCCGCCAAGGCGGTAGTAGCGACCGAGCAGTTCGGACGCGCGCCGGACGTGGCCGAGCAGCAGCCGTTCTCTTATCCTGGTGCTGCGCACCGGGGCGTCGAAGAGAGTGAATTCAGGCACGACTTCGAGTTCGATGCCCAGGGGCTTGAGTACTCGCTCGAGCAGCGACGTGTCGCCCCGTCCCTTGTGGCCGAACCGGTGATCGTGACCGGTGACGACCGCGGCCGGTCGGGTGGGCAGGATTTCACGGGCGATGAACTGCTCCGGTTCGGTGCGCCGGGTTGCTTCGTTGAACCGGACGACCTGGACTGTTTCGACGCCGAGTTCGAGCAGCAGGCCGACTTTCTCCGGAAGCGGGGTCAGGACATAGGTGAAATCCGGATGAACCAGTTGGGCCGGGAGCGGGTCGCAGGTGAGCACCGCGGTCGTTGCGTTCAGAGTCGTCGCCAGTTCGTGGGCCCGGGCGAGAATCTGCCGGTGGCCGAGGTGGACTCCGTCAAAGCTGCCGAGTGCCAGGACCCGCTTGCGGCGCGGGTCGATGTCAGTCGGCATGGATTATCCTCACCGGTTTGACGGCGTCTTCCCGGACCGCGACCAGGGCCAGGAACTTGCGGTCGGCGGTGACGGCGAGCACGTACTCGGCCGGCGGCGCTTCGGGGTTCCTGATTGTCTGACCCTGGAGCAGGCGGCGGGCGAGTTCGGGCGAGACCGTGAACCGGGGCAGGTCAGGCAGGGCCTGTTCAATCGGCACCAGGTTTTCGACGATTCGCTCGGGAGCTTTCGGGTCGAGTATGAGTTGCCGGAGCGGCACCGCTTGTTCGAGAGTGAATCGTCCGGAGCGGGTCCTGGTGAGTCCGGCCAGGGTAGCGTTGGTGCCCGCGGCTTGTCCCAGGTCCCGGGCCAGGGCCCGGATGTACGTGCCGGCGGAAACCGCAGCGAGAAACCGGACGCGCGGAGGGTTCCATTCGATGAGTTCGAGCTTGTGAACAGTGACGCTGCGGGGTTCGGGCTGGACCTTGATTCCTTTGCGGGCCAGCCGGTAGAGTGGAACCCCGTTCCTCTTGAGCGCCGAGAATGCGGGCGGGATTTGTTGAATCGGGCCGGTGAACCCGGCAAGCAGGCTGCGGATCTTCTCCTCGGACATGTCCGGAACCGGGCTCTCGGCGATTGCCGTGCCGGAGACGTCGTCGGTGTCGGTCCGGATACCGAACAGCAGTTCGGCTTCGTATTCCTTGGCGGAGCCGGCAAGGAAGCGGCTTATTTTCGTTGCTTCGCCGACGAGAATCAGTAGAACCCCGGCGGCAAGCGGGTCAAGGGTTCCGGCGTGGCCGAGCGGAGGGGCGTCGGGGCCCAGGACGGTCTTCAAGCGCCGGATGACGTCATAGGATGTCATTCCGGACGGCTTGTTGACGTTCAGGACTCCGCGCATCCGCTGTCAGGGACTCGGGCTTCCATCAGGCTGCTCCGAAGATGCGGTGTCCTCAGATTCGGGCTGAGGCCCGTCGGGAAAGAGGTCGTCGAGGATGGTGCCAACGCGCCGTTCATGATCGAGGGTCTCGTCCCGCTGGAACCGGAGCTCGGGCAGATACCGGAGCTTGACATGCTGGTGGAGGTGGCGGCGGATGAATCCGCGAGCATGTTCGAGTGCCTTGAAGCCTTTGTCCTGTTGCTTCGCGTCTCCCAGGATGGAGAAGTAGACCGTCGCCGTTTTCAGGTCGCGGCTGACGTGGGCCCGGGTGACGGTCACGAAGCCGACAGCGGGGTCGGCGAGTTCGGTGAGCACGATTTCGGCGACAGCGTCCCGGATTGCGTCGGCAACGCGTCGGTCGCGGTATTGCATTGCACGGAATTGTAGGCCGCTCATCGCCGGCTGTAAAGCGGAATCGCGATGTCCGGGGTTGACCTTGCCGGGTTGATTGGCTAGATTCGGGTATGCGCCGGGTACTGCTATTCTGTCTGTTGCCGGTTGTTGCCGGGATGCTTGCCTGTTGTTGCTACACGTCGGGTGGCGCTTCATACCGGCGAAGAGGGGCCGGTCCGACCGGGCGCGAGCCGACCGTGAGGGTCAGGCTGACCGCGGCCGGTGCGGCCGCCACGGTGAGTTCGAGCGCCGGGCTGGTGCTTGCCGGCGGCAGGAGCGAGAAGCGGGTCGGTTCCGGGCAGAAGGTGCAAGTCGCATCCGACCGGGGCGTGGCGGTCACGATTGACGGCAGGCTCTGGCAGCGGGTGAGCGATACGCTCGAATGCCGGGCAGGTGCGGGTGGAGCGATACGGGTCGGCAGCAGGGAGTACCGGGGCGAACTGCGGGTATTCGTGTCCGGCGGGGAACTGGTGGTGGTGAATGTCCTGCCGCTCGATGAGTATCTCTATGGTGTTGTGCCGTGCGAAATCGGACCGATCAACCGGCAGACGTTTGAGGCGGTCAAAGCCCAGGCGGTCGCGGCCCGGACGTTCACTATTTCGCGGTTCGCCCGGCGCAAAGGGCTGGGCCATGAACTGTTCGATACCTTTCGCCGGGACCAGGAGTACCGCGGAAAGGGCCGCGAAACCGAGTTGGGACGTACGGCCGTGGATGACACGCGGGGCGAAGTGCTGGAGTACGGCGGCAAGGTCATCGAGGCGCTGTACCACGCCAATTGCGGCGGAGTCACGAATAGCGGGTCCCAGCCCTATCTGAAGAGCGTCCGGGATACGCCCGGACACCGGGGAGGCAGGAGGTCGTTTTGCGCCGGGAGCAAGCATTACGAATGGGGAACTTCTTTCTCAAGGGAGGATTTCGAGAACCGGCTCGGCAGTCTGGTTGGTACCGGCGGCCGGGTCCGCGTGCGCAGTTGCCGGGCGGAGAAAAAGGGGGAACGGGTTTCGAAGCTGCATTTCGCGACCGACCGGGGTCAGTTCACGATCGCGGGGACGGATTTCCGGATGGGGTTGGGACTGAAGTCAACGTTGTTCAAGATGAAGCTCGGCAGGAGCAAAGTGACGCTGACCGGTCGGGGCTGGGGGCACGGTTCCGGTATGTGCCAGGACGGTGCTGTTGAGATGTCGCGGAAGGGGTACGGACACCGGCAGATCCTGCTGCACTACTACTCCGGGGTGAAAGTCCGTCGGTACTACTAGTCGGCGATGAAGACCGCGGCTGCGACGACACTCGTCCAGATGCCGCGCTTGTCACCGATGGCGCTCTGGGTTGTGTTCTGAGTGCGAACGATTTTGCCTGATATCCGCCAGATTTCTTTGCGCTCGTCGTAGCTCGTGTCGGGATTGAAGCGGACCCCGAGCGTCGTGGCGAGCATCTGAGCCGCCAGGTCCTCAGCGTAATCGCCGGCTTGCCGCACGCGCTCGCCGAAGGAATGGTATTCGGAGAGGTAGCCAAACTGGGAGGGCTCTTTCGGCACCGCCACACCGATCGAGGCGGAGAGCAGGCGATGGGGTTCATTCGTGGCGTTGTCGCTCATGACGGTGAACAGCACTTGACCGGGCGTGAGCGTTTCCAGGGCGCGCCGTCGGGAAATTATCCGGCAGTGAGGCGGAAGGATTGAGGAGACGCGGACCAGGTTGAAGGAGGCGATACCGGCGTTGCGCAGGGCGGCTTCGAAGCTCGCCAGTTTCTCCCGGTGGCGGCCGACACCTTTGGTGAGGAAGAGCCTGCTGGGGAGGATTTTCATCCGCTGTCAGCGCCCTTCGGGCCGAGGGTTCATGACTGGAATGGAGCAGACCAGGGTTGAACTGGCGGCCTCCAGAGTGCGATTCTGGCGCTCTCCCAACTGAGCTACTGCCCCGTTTCTGCCGGCCCGCTGCCGGTTTCCTGTTCGTTGTCGGTCGCGGCGGGCCGATCGTCGGCTGCCTGCTTCTTGACCACCACGCGGATGCCGCGACGCTCACGCTGGATGCCGCGGAAGTCGGCGTGGTTGTGCTCGAACGAGCCGATTACGGTCACCGGACTGGTAGTCACGGGCGTCTCGTCCGTACTCTTCGGCGTCGGGCCGAAGAAAAGGCACAAGTCCGGTCCGTCGGGCCAGTAGGCGATGTCGCCGACTTTGACTTCTTCCACCGGCTCGGTGTTCTCAGACTGCAGCTTGACCGGGAAGTAGACTTCCTCTCCCCAGGTTTCGCCGTGAGACTCGAACGGCAGGAGTTGCCAGATACTTTCGGCCAGCGCCGAGTCAAGAAGGGTTCCGGTCAGTTTGACTCCGCCGACATCCATCCGAATTGATTTCACGTGCAGGAGTCTAGAAGAGCCGGGAGGAATGTCAAGAAGACGGACAGGGACCGGGATGACGGCTATTCTTCGTCCTGGATGAGTTCCAGAACGATATCCTGTTGCTTGAGGCGTTCGCGAAGGGGCTTGGTTATTGCTTCGGTGCGGAATTCCTTCCAGCGGCTGAACTCGGCCCGGTCGTCGTTCAGCGCTGTCCGGAAGCTCGAGAAGGGATGCTCATCTTTGAGCGCGGCCTCGAGCCGGGTGCGCAGTTCCGACCGGCTCACCGTCTCAATGAACTCCTGCATTGCCTGGTAGCCACGGCGGCCTGACAGCGGCGCCAACCGGATATAGCGCTCGTGCTCGGCTTTCGCCTGCTCGACAACGCGATTGCGGTTCCACGCGAGTACCGGTATTACGTCGCCGGTTTCAGCGTCGAGGTAATGATTGGTTCCCGGCAGGTGGCTGTCCAGAACGAAGAACAGGTCCCAGGCCGACACCCTGATAGTGCGCACCGGTGATTGTAGCTCTGATGGTTGCGCCGTCAACTGCCGGGATTCCTAGTCCCAGTCAAACACGTCGCCGGGATAGAATCGGAAGATATCGTCCCGCAGTTCAAGCCAGCCGCTGACGTTCCCGGAGGTGTAGCGACAGACCGGGCCGCACAGGCGTTGCGCCTGGTCTGTCACCGGCAGCAGCCGCCATTCGCCGTCCTGGAGTGCGGCGAAGCTCTTCGAAGGCCCGGCAGGGCGGGACCCGGGCACGAAATAGCCGTAGCCGACTAGGGTATCACCGACATTGAACAACGTCAGTTTGCCGGCGGGCAGGACCTGTTTCTTGGTGAACCATTCCTGCCAGGGGAACGGGTTGGTCGTGAGAGCGAATGAATCCGGACCGGACTGGTACAGGGCCGCATAGATGCTCGGACGCAGTTCGGTGTAGACCGCGGTGAGCACCGGCAGTTCATCGGGGTAGTCTTCCAGCCGCGAACTGCCGAGGAGGTTGACGGTCATGCCTGCTCCCCAGTCAATGCCGGCGAGGTATTCGGACACGGGGTCAAGGCCGGAATCGGTCGCCCGGTAGACTCTCAGCAAACGGGTGGTCAGCAGTGAGTCGACCGGCGACAGCTCAAGGGTGATGATTTCGGTGGATGAGTCGCCGTCGATGTCGCAGGCGACCGCGGCAGTGACCCAGGCGCCGGACAGGTCGAAGGTCTCGTCATGGATGGAATCCGGGCCGAAGTGGACGACCCGGCAGGAGTCAGCGGTGAACAGGAGGAGTTCGGAAAGGCCGTCGGAGTCGATATCGCCCGAAGTCCAGGCATGCCCGGCGAGTCCGGCATCGGGAGTCGTGAACCCCAGGAGCGGCGGGCTCTGCCAGACCGCCCGGAACTCGTCGGCTTCGAACCGGAGCAATGCAACCCGGCAGATTCCGGCGCGGGCCTTTCCCGAACCCGGCCTGGACGGCAACCGGAGCGAGCCGAGGTCTTGAACCACGAGCAGGTCGTCGATGTCGGACGTGACGAACCGTCCGGAGTGGATGGAAACGACGTCGGGCAGGGGAGAGCGACCCAGCATCGAGGGTCGGTGCTCTGCGGTCTGAGCCGGTGCGATTGCAGCGGCAGTGAAGAGCAGGACGACCAGGGCCGCGGTCCGTTTCATCGGGCAAAGATAATGGCAGGAAGCGGCATGTCAATTCCGGGCATTAGCCCGAAAACCGACATAGAAATCTTACCACAAAGGCACGAAGAGCACGAAGCCGCAATGTGCCTTACGCTTGACGCAAGATGCACAGCGCCGGGCAGAAAGAGGGGCAGGTCTGATACCGTCGGTTTTCATACCCCGGCGGAGGATGTCAGGCAGAAAGCGCCCCGCTTCTGTGTGCGGCTTTCCGGTATTCGGGATCGCTGGCCAGGGTCGGTTCAGCCAAATGCCCACACGTGAACGGGCTGTGTCGTTCTTGGCAGGAACTATTAGTATATTCAAGTCAAGTATTATGAAACTTAATACTAAGCGAACCTGTTCCTTGACATCTGTGTCTAAAGGGGTAGAATGGAGATGATGAATACGAACTTCAAGAAAGTTAAGGCCAGAGCGGTCAGTGAGTCAACTTCTACGAGAGCATTATTAGTGGTTTCTGATGCGCGCAGTCGCGCAAGGGAGGATCTGATGAGCAGTAATGGCAATGTGGGACTGATGCTCGGTCTGGTTGCGCTGGCTGGCGTTCTGTCTGTTGCGTGTGCCGGTACGGCAGTTGTCGGGGCGGAACAGGGCCTGATGCCTGAGGTAGAGGTTGTCGCTCGCGTGCCTGAGCACCTTCGCGGCGTGATGCCTGAGGTAGTGGTAGTTGCTCCAGGTCCCGAGAGGGTACTGGATGAAGTGGCTGTTGTGGCGGAAGTCCCCGAGCTTCTCCGGGGAGTCATGCCCGAGGTTGCTGTGATTGCTGAAGCCCCGGGCTATCGACCCGGCCTGATGCTGGGAGTGGCGGCACGCGGTGGTGCGGTTATTTCACTGCATGCTGTCCTGGCCGGCGACCAGCCGAGTGACGGCGGCGTGAACTAGGAGGCAGAAGATGAAGCACAATGAGATACTTGCCCGGTGCCCGGTGTGCGAATCGAAGATGGTCATCTCCGAATTGAAGTGCGAGTCATGCGGAACTTCGGTGCAGGGGCGGTTTGACATACCGGTCCTGTGCCAGTTGCCGCGTGACCTGTACGAGTTCCTGCTGGTGTTTGTGCGGAGCCGCGGGGTAATCCGCGAGGTCGAACGGGAGTTGGGGATTTCGTATCCCACGGTTCGGGCCAGGCTCGATTCGGTAATCGCGGCGCTCGGGTTCGGTGACCGGGTTCCGGACGTGGACCGTGACCATATCATTGAGATGCTGGAGCAGGGCGAGATTTCACCGGAAGAAGCCGAGAAGATGCTTCGGGGCGAAGAAGAGGAGTAGGAGGACGAGATGAGCGAAGAAAGAGAAAGGGTCCTGGGGATGCTTGAGGAAGGGAAGATAACCGCGGACCAGGCGGCTCGCCTGCTCGAGGCGCTAAAATCCGGGCGGCCGCATCCGGCAGCAAGCCGGAGCAGGCACTTCCACCGGCGCGTCGCACGGCTGTCCGTGAGTGAGCTGGACCGGATTCCGGATATCGTGGCGAGCGCGGTTTCGTCGGCGGTGAAGTCCGGACACTGGCCCCGAGGCGGCGAAATCAAGACCGAATTCCCGGGAAAGAGCAGTCTGTACCTGAAGAACGTCAGCGGTGACATCGAGGTTGAAGCCTGGGACGGCGATGGTATCAAGCTCGAGAGTGTGGGCCGGATGACCAGGATTCGCGAGCGGGACGAACGGGTGATGATCCGTTCCATCTCCGGAGACATTCAGGCCAAGGTCCCGCACGAAGTCAGGCTGGAACTGACGTCCGTGTCCGGTGACGTCGAAGTGGCCGGCACGAACGGCAGGCTCGGGCTCAGGAGTGTCTCCGGTGACGTTGACCTGACGGACCTGACCGGTGAACTGAAGGCGGATATTGTGTCCGGAGAACTGAAACTGGTTCGGTTCCAGGGAAACCTCGAAGTTGAGAGCAAGTCGGGCGATATCGAACTGGAACCGGTGGGTGAGTTCTCAGGAAAGGTGAGCAGCAAGTCCGGTGATATCGAGCTCCGGCTCAGGCCGGATGCGGATGTGGTGCTGGACATGGAGTGTGAGGAGGACGGTGAAGTGTCGGTCGATCTCGGTTTTCCGTACGAGTCGCTTGAGGAGGGCGAAAGGTTCCTGAAGTTGAAGCTCGGGAACGGCAGCCGGATTCTCAGGCTGAAGACCCGCAAGGCGGACATCACGGTGAGCGAGGCAAAGGAGGAATAGATGATACGCGGCATACTCTGGGGAGTAATCATTATCGCTATCGGCCTGTGGGTCTGGCTGGCCAACCTGGGCGTGATAACGTCCGGAATTGTGTTCAGCCGTGACTGGCCGGTCATTATCATCGTCGTCGGCGCGATGACGGTTGCCGAGGGTATTTCCCGGTACGTTCGTCGGCGGGGGCGGAGATGAGGCGGCTCCGTTGGGGAATTGCAGTCCTGGTTCTGGGGTTGTGGATATGGCTGTCAGCCTTGGGCGTACCCTACATATCGTTCAGCAGGAACTGGCCCCTGTTGCTGGTTGCGTTCGGCATCTTCGTCATTGTGCGCCGGGTGAGGAAGTCCGTGCGCCGGCGCCGGCGCAACGCCCGGGTTATCATCACTGATCTTGAAAGCGGCAGGGTGGACGTCGAGGAAGCAATCAGTGAAATCAAAGGGAGGAACGGATGAGCGACGAGAAAGCGAGAATCCTCAAGATGCTGGAGGAGAAGAAGATCACCGCGGACGAAGCGGCGCGGCTGCTGGATGCCATGTCGGAAGCCGGGACCGAGGAGTACCAGAACCGGTTCCTGAAGGTCAAAGTGTGGGAAGGCGGCTCGGACAAGGCGAAGGTGAACATAACCCTGCCGATTTCGCTGGTGAGGATGGGGTTGAAGATGGCATCCGAGCACGACAAGGCGAAGATTGCCGGTGCAGATGTTGACCTCAGACAGGTGTCCGAAGCTCTCGACCGAGGAATCACCGGCAAGATTATCGAGGTGGATGATGACGAGAGCGGCAAGCACGTGGAGGTGTGGCTGGAGTGAGGGCAGCGTACCCTTGACAGGGTAACGGCCGAGTCTATACTGGGCGCAACTTCTCATGTCAGTAGTTGCGCCCTTGCTTGTCAATGCGGCCCGGTGCCGGGCCGGTGTTCTTGTGGTCCTCGGACTGATCGCTCTGCACGGCTGGTCCGAGTGCGGCACACTGGAGGTGAACGGCCGGAGCTACTCCTGGGACGTGGTCGGTCGATTCGTGATGCCCGGGGAGACGCTGCACCTGGTTGTTCCCGGAGGCGGGGCCGGCTGGGCGGCATCCGATGGCGAACTGTGCGGCGCGGGTCCTGATCGGGCCGACTGGATAGCCCCGGCCGAGGCCGGACTGTGCCCGATTACGGTGACCGGCAGGGATGGGGTCACACTCGTCAATGCGTTCGTGATGGTTCCAATCGACAGCGTGAAAGACGGGATACTCAACGGGTATGAGATCGGCCGGTATCCTGATACCAGCCACTTCCCGGACTTCGACGTGCCGCGGGGTTTCATCGAAGTGACACCGGAGAATATCGATACGCCCCTTTCGCCCAGGCATACGCTCCGGGAGTTCGTGTCGCGGCAGTCGTGGGACTGGCCGAGGTACCTGGTGCTGCGGGAAAACCTGGTATACAAGCTGGAGCTTCTGACCGATATCGTCGTGGCCAAAGGGCATCCCTGCGAACGGCTCACGGTGTTCAGCGGGTTCCGGACCCCGGCGGTCCAGAACCGCCGGGGCTCGCCGCACAGCGCCCATATTTACGGCGGCGCGGCGGACCTGTACGTTGACGCGGACAGCAACGGTATCATGGACGACCTGAACGGCGATAGCTGCGTGAGTCTGGCTGACGCCCGGCTCCTGGCCGGCTATGTTGACGAACTTGAACAGGCGCACCCGGAACTGGTCGGCGGCTGTGGTTGGTATCGGGGCAGCAGGCACCTCGGGCCGTTTATCCAGACCGACGTCCGGGGAGAACGAACTCGGTGGCCACGATGAAGCTCACCTGGCTGCAGGCGGGCGGCGTTATCATCCTGGCGGTGCTTGCGTTCGGCTGGGCTGAGTTGTACCTGCCGCTGGGCGAGAGCTTCCGGGTGGATGTGTTCGAGCTTGCCACCCGACTGCGGCAGGCGAGAGGCGATATCGCCTGGCTTCGGGGCAACAATCCCCGGCTGCGGACGGAGATCGACGAACTGAGCCTGGCAGTTGCCGAACTGGGGGACAAGTTCGCCAGCGCGTTCTCGGATGACCTGTACCTGGCAATCAATGCCGCCGCAAACCGGCTCTATCTTCGGCGAGGCCGGAAGGTAATCCGCGAAGCGGTCATCTCGACCGGGAGTGACGACACGCTGAAGCAGGGAGGCAGGAAATTCATATTCGATACCCCGCGCGGAATCATGACCGTCTGGCGTAAGAAAAAGGACCCGGTCTGGATCAAGCCGGACTGGGCTTTCCTCGAGAAAGGCGAATCGATTCCGGATATCGAATCACCGCTGCGGAGGCAGGACGACGTGCTCGGCGCGTACCTGCTGGACCTGGGTGGAGGAGTGGCGATTCACGGAACCCAGGCTACTTACCTGCTCGGCCGGAGCGTTACTCACGGCTGCATCAGGGTCGGCCGGGATGACCTGAAGGTGCTCTGGGATTCGGTGCCGGTGAAAACCAAGGTCTACATCTACTGATGGACAGGTACAACCGCGTGCTTTCGATTGTGGCCGTAGTCGCGGCCGCGCTGGCGTTTGCCCGGCTGACGGATGCATTCGGGAAGCGGGAGCTTGTCCGGGTTGCCCACGAGCTCGATTCCGAGCTGGCCGTGGTTGACGGGCAATACCGGCAGCTCATCGCCGAGGCGGACCGCCTGGACCAGGATGAGCGGCTGCTCTGCCAGCGGATTGCGTTCATGTCCAAGCGGGAGCATTACCTGGTCATCAGCCGTCGTCGTCGTCGGCTGCAACTGCTGCTCGGGGACAAGGAGATGCTCGAGGTGAAGTACAAGCTGCGCGGGCCGGCTGACGGTGTCAGCGGGTTCGGGTCCCTTCCCAAAGCGACGCTCGAGGTTCTTGGCGTCGAGACCCGGACCAGTTGGCATCGGCCCGACTGGCTGTACCGCCTGGAGGGAATCGATCCACCGGCGGACTCGTTCCGGCGGCTGGTGCGCGATGCCTTCGGCCCGGGTCAGATCTTCCTGGGCGGCGCGATTGCGATTCACGGCCGGGTCAGGGACCAGGTACCGGCGGAGGCGATTGACCACACGTACCTGCAACTCGATGACGCGTCGCTCAAGGCAGTAGTCGGGGCACTCAAACCTGGCGCGCTGGTGTTCATTCAGTAGCACCGGGCCGGTTGACATGCGGGGATTGGTATCATATCCTGCCTGTGGCTTGAGTTCGGTTGCTGTGCTCTGACAATCAGGATTATCAGTCTGCGGAGAGGTGCCGGAGTGGACGAACGGGCTTGTTTGGAGAACAAGAGTACCCGTAAGGGTACCGTGGGTTCGAATCCCACCCTCTCCGCTTCTTGTTCTTGACATCCTTCTGCCTTTGCCCTATGCTCCGGGCGATGGCTGCGGCTGTGCGAAACGGTATCCTCGGCGTTCTCTCAGCATTGATACTGGTTGCAGTCCTTCCTGAGGCACAGGCAGCCGAGGGGTTCTACAAGGACGTGTTCATGGACGGCGGACGGTGGCTGACGCACCGGACCCGGTTGTATGCGGCGGAGAGCCTCGGGTTGGAGATGGAGTATCTTGCCGCGGCCGATTCCATGCTCATGCAGCGAATCATGGTGCGCGGTCCTGATGATGCCAACGGAGGCCTGCTGTATCCGGATGGCGAGCCGCGGTTCCGGGTTGTCTACACCAATGGCGGCAGAGCGGGGCGGCACGGCACCGCGCTCGGCGACACCGGGCGGCAGCGAATCAGAGATTTCTATCATCACGGTGGCAGCTACACCGGTTCCTGCGCCGGGGCGTTCATTGCTTCGCTGAGCAGCCAGGATTCCGGAGTCGTCGAGAGCTACTACCACATCTGGCCCGGAAGAACCCGGTGTACGAACATGTTCGATGTCCAGACCGGCCATTTCGTCCCGATCAGCTCACCGCTGCTGGACTACTATGACTTCGGGGGAGACGGCTACATCGATAATGTCTATCACAACGGCGGGTGCTATGCCAATGAGGTTATCAACTACCCGCCCGGAACCGAAGTCCTGCTCAGGTACGACACCCTCGGATTCCCGGCTCACTGGAAAGCGAGTTGCTGGGCATACAAGGGGGCGGATACGACCGGCCGCATTGTGCTCGTCGGCTCTCACCCGGAGGGGTACAGCTTTGGTGAGCGGCTGCACCTGATGATGGCGATGACGCAGTACGCGCTGGATGGTCAGGGCAGCCCGTACGTCAAGGCTGCGCTGGCGAACGGCGTGACAAGGCACATGGACCGTCCGACCGGAGACGACCCGGCGTACGTTATGGTCGGGGACCGGCAGTACCACCATTTCGCGATTGACGTTCATTCCCGGGCGAGCAACCTGACAGTGACTCTGAACGGCAACGATTCGTTCGACCTGAACCTGTACTTGAAGCATGAAGACTTCGCGTTCCGCAGCACGGCTGACCATGCCGATACTTCGCTGGGTGCGGACAAAGCCATACATCTAGCTGAGCCGGCGGTCGGAAGATGGTTCGTTGGGGTGGAGTGTGCCACTACGGTCCAGGCTCATCTGCAGGGCGACAGCTTCTACCTGTACTCCGGCCGGACCGATGTGCTCGACGGGGTTGACTACTCGATAACCGCCAGTTGGAGCCCGGGCGGAGTTGCTGATTGCCCGCCTGTGGTTCGTGACCGCGGATTGAGCGCGTTCCCCAGTCCGTTCCGAACGGTGTGCGAGATATCGGTTCCTCCGGGAGCCGGGGATATCGAAGTGTACGACATGAGCGGCCGGCAGGTCGCCTCATCTCGGGACCGGTCGCTTACCCGGACCAGGTCAGGGAACAGGTATCGTTGGCAGCCGGGTGAGTCGGTTGGAGCCGGGGTGTATCTGATCCGGGTCCGGACCGGCGAAGCGTCGGTCACGAAGCGGGTTGTGTACCTGAGATAGGCTTGACAGGTTACTGAGGCGTAGCGTGCCCTGTGGGCACGTTGCCTGCCTTGTGTGCTTTCATTGGGGTAGGAACCGAGTCGCCCGGCATTTGGTCAAAGTGACATGGCAGAAGGTACCGGCATCCACATCGACCCGGTCTGCAAGATGGAGGTGCTCGAGGCACACGAAGCCGTGACAATCCGACGCACCGCGTCGGTTCCTCGACTCCTCAAATTCTTGCCCCTTTCTGTCTCATCTTTTCACCTTCATCCTTTGCCTTTCTCTGTTTGACAACCAGCCACCTTTGTGCTATGCTGGCAAGTAATGAAAACGAGTAATCTGAGCGCCCCCAGACTCCGCAGCGAACGCAAGCACAAGGACAGTCATGTCCAAACGGCACAGGCGCCGGCCAGACGACTGCGGCTCCGGCTTGACGGCTACCTCGACCAGGCACGGCTTGGACCTCGGGCCACAGACGCTCTTCACCGGCTGGGCGTAAGAACGGTAGGGCAATTCCTCGCTGTGGACGTTTCGAGGATACTGGAGCTATATGGCTGCGGCCAAGTTGCCTATCGGAGGGCGAAAAGCGCCCAGACACGCATAAGGGACAAGTTCTCCAAGGGGACTACTACTTCCACCAAACGGGAATTGGATCTGGCGTGGCGTGTCATTGACCTGATCGGGATGATCTCGTTGCGAGAGGTTCTCGACATCCACAAAAGGGATGCACTGCGGGTTTCTGGCCATGGCATCCAGGCTTGGCGTGGGGTCATCGCTCTCCAGCAACTGATTGCTCAGAGTTTGAAGGGTCGCAAGACCCGGAAAGCAGTTCCACTGAACTTCGGCAACCCGGTTTCTCTCTCCATGCTGGAACTACTACCAGTTTTCTCGTCTGACAGCACCTCAAGGCCATCGGCCATCGTGTTGCACAAGAGCTATCGCGGGGAGATACCAGTGACAGAGCTTCTTCTTCTGCCGCGCGTAGAACGAATGCTTTCAGAATTAGGCATTGACACTCTTGGCGCTCTTCTACTGACGCCGGCCAGAGTTCTGACGAACCAGAAGAATCTTGGCGAAGTCACACTTGCGAAGGTCCAAGACACAATAAGGGACTTTCTACTTCATACCGCTACGTCTGCCGATGCCAGTGCCTTGGATTTCTCTTCTTCCAGCGGTCTGGTCAGAAGTTTTGTGCGTCGTGCGTTCGACGACCAGCGCACAGCGGGAATTCTGCTGAGCCGCTTCGGTTTGGGCCGCAGCGACATCCTGACGTACAAGGAAGTCGGCAAAGAGTATGGAATCACGCGGGCGCGCGTCGGGCAGATAGTCCAAGTCGGGCCGCGAGTCCTTTCGTCCCAGGTCAAACTGAGGCTTCTAGCTCCGCTCTGGGCGGAAGTAGACAAGATCATAGGCAAGAACGGGGGGCTCATTGAAGTCTCCACACTGGCTCAGAAGCTCAGCCATCGATTCGATTGGAAAAGCTGCCCCAGGATTCATACCCTGGCGAATATCCTTCTGCTGAACCGGGAACTGCATGTCTATGAGAATGCGGAGTCCGTCACCAGCGCCGACTTCCTCAGGCGGCAAATAGAGGCAGACTTGGTGTGTCGGGAGGGCTTCCCTTGTGTAACCTGTGGTCAGGGTCCCATCAATCTGAGCAGGGCATTCAAGTCCGGACCAGAGGAAATGGGCATCAAAGAAGCTGGCCGCAGGATAGCTGCCATCTGCAGCAAGTACTGCCCCCGAGGTGCCGAACCACCAAGCCGCTTTCCTTCAGTTCTTGTGGTCCATTTCGCACTGCGCACTGACAATGTGATAGTCCAGGGTGACCGAGTCCATACCAAGAGACACTGGTTACTCTGTCGGAGTGAATCCCTGAAGGAGGTGATCGCTGCCACACTCGAAGTGGTCGGGTATCCGGTGCACTACAGCGAACTGGCCAGCCGCATCCGTAGTGAAAGCACAAGATTCAAGAATGTACCTGACCGATCTATCCATACCTGCCTGATGTACTATGGCCGGTTCCAGTTGGCAGGGCGTGGAGCCTACGGCCTGGCATCCTGGAAGATAAGGCCATACAAGTCCCGCACCCAGGCTATTATCGAATTGCTGGAAAAGCATGGCAAGCCGATGTCCGCTTCACAAGTGATTTCTCGTCTCACACGGGGCGGAGCACTCAAGCCCCAGAATCTCCGGGCCGCACTGTGCGAACATCCGCGCTTCGTGGAAGTAGAAGAAGGCGTGTACGACCTGCGAGAACGGGTCAAACAGGATACGAGACGGAAATCGTGATGCCAAGCAATGGGAACAGGGCAGGGTGGTGCTTGGTCTGAGCAATCGCACGGCAGAAAACAGAACTTACATCGACCCGGTCTGCAAGATGGAAGTGCGCGCACTGCTTCGGGAAGCCGGACGGCTGAAGATAGAGCGGCTGTACTTCGGCGCGGATACGCCCGGATTCTACGCGCGGCTGGGTGCGGAAGTGCATGAGCAGGTGACCGACGATTCCTGCATCATGTCCCTGGAAACGGATGCCCGGCCGACCTGACCCGCAGAGTTGCGACCGGAAGTGCCTTCCGGTGGAACCCGCACTGGCATTCTCCGTAAAGCGTGCTATGTCACGCATGGTTCGCAGTCGCGACGCGGTCTTGAATACCTTGGCCGAGCACCGGGACGCAATCCGGTCGCTCGGGGTCCGCAGCCTGGCTCTGTTCGGCTCGGTAGTGACCGGGACGGCGTCCGAGTCGAGCGACCTCGACTTCCTCGTCGAGTTCGAGCACAAGAGCTTTGATAACTACATGGACCTGAAGGCATTCCTGGAGGATCTGTTCGACTGCCGCGTGGACCTCGTGCTCAAGAACGCCCTCAAGCCCCGTCTGCGTGAACCGATACTGGCCGCCGCTGTCCATGCCCCGGGACTATAGAGTCTACCTCGAGGACATCCTGGAAGCCGCCGAGGCCGAGTCCACCGAGTGAACCGGGGCGGAAGATCAACCGCCAAGAACGCCGAGAGCGCCAAGGGCACGAAGAAGTCAAGAGTCGAGTATCAAACCGCAGGTGTCAGAGTGTGAATGACAGCGTGCGCGGGCCTGGGGAACCGGAGTCGATTCCTGGCGGGCTATTCGTCCGGGTCGTCGGGCGTGCCGTCGGGTTTGTACCCGAGCTTGTGGTACGGATTGACGAGCGACGAGGCGACGTTCTTCAGGTGGGCGGCGACCCGCTTCAGGAACCGGATCAGCAGCGCCCGGATGACCGCTTCGCGGCCGCGAAGCTCGGTGTCGGAGAGGAGCTTGTCGGTCAGGGTGTCGCACTCCCGGGCCAGTTGTGCCTGCATCTCCATCGCTTTGCGCCCGAGTTCGGAATCGCCCTGCTCAAATGCCTGGATGGTCATTTCGTACACCCGGGCAACCCCGGCTTCGATTTCGCGGATGGCGTCAACGTGCTGGCCGGTCAGTTTCTCGGGGTAGTGATGCGCCAGCTCGACCAGGTTCTTGCAGTAGTCGCCGATACGCTCGATGTCACCGACGATACTGGACAGAAAGAGCGCGGCGACGTAGTCCTGCTGCGGGTTGACCGCGAAGTGCTCGGCAATCTTGCGGCGAACCGAAATTTCGTGCCGGTTCATCTTCCGGTCGATGGCGTAGATGTCCTCGGCCTCGCGTTCGTTGTCCAGCAGGACGCGGAGCGAGTACTGGAACATCTGCAGCCCGAGCTTGAGCATCTCGGTGCAGGTATCGGTCGCCTCACTCAGGAGGTTCGTCTTCCGCCAGACTTGAAAGAAATCAGCAAACAACATCAGTTTCTCCTCGTAAGGATAACGACAAGCAGCGGTATTGCAAAGAAGACGACACCGGTGTAGACCAGGGCCCAGACCCGGCGTCGGGCGCAGAACCGGCCCCACCACCGGGCGGTCGTAATCGGGACCACTTTCAGCGGGTACCAGATGACGGTGCCGAAGATGTTGAAGCAGAGGTGGGCGAATGCAATCTGGATTGCGCCGACCGAACCGGTCACCAGGGCGGCCAGGATTGCGGTCACGGTCGTGCCGATGTTGGCCCCGATTGAGTAGGGGAATATCTGGCGCAGGGTCAGCAGGCCGGCCCCGGCCAGCGGCACCGCAATCGACAGCGTCGCGGAACTGGACTGGACGATAGCGGTGAACGCCAGCCCGACCAGGAACGCCTTGGCCGCGTTACCGAACAGGTATTTGTCGACTACGAGCTCGATTCGGCGACTGATGAGCGAGCGCATCATGTCGACGATGAACTTCAGGGCGCCGAAAAGCAGGACCAGGGAGAGTATCAGAATCACGAGCGGGTGGCCGCCGACCAGTTTGCCGACCGCATGGGCGACCGGCTTGGTGACGAACTTGAGCGGGCTGACAAAGGTGAACCCGCCGACGTCGGTGAACGCCCGGGCCAGGATGCCGGAGACCCGGGCGAGCGGGTGGAACATGATCTCCACCGGCAGCAGGACGATGACCGACAGGATATTGAAGATATCGTGGATGACCGCGGCCGGGAATGCCCGCTCGAACTCCTGGCGCCGGGTGGCGTGGGCAAACGATACCAGCGTATTGGTGATTGTCGTTCCGATGTTGGCGCCCATTATCAGCGGGATGGCGTGTTCGATGTCGAGCGTACCGGCGGCCACCAGGCCGACGACCAGCGACGTGGTCGAAGACGAACTCTGGACCAGCGACGTCGCCAGGATGCCGACGAACAGGCCGGCAATCGGCGCGGCGGTAACCGACAGCAGGGTGGCGGCGAACCCGCCGCCCAGGCCTTTGAACCCGTCGCCGAGCAGCGTGATTGACAGCAGGAAAACGTAGAGTGCGGCGGCGAATATCGCGATTCGCACGCCAGCCGGCAGCTTCCGAAGGTCAGGGAGGTTCACCAGCGCCCGCAGTCTAGAGGCGGCTCAAGCGAAGTCAAGCCCGGACGGTAGGAAGCGACATCGGGACACCTTCCTGCCGGGCGTGCCGCACCGGCTACTCAGACAAATGTCCGGCGGGCGGTTGGCGGCAGGCTGGATTCCGCAACCGGCAATCACCAATCTGAAATCGGAAGGTAGGGCGGCCCAGCGTGCCTTTTCTCGTGGGGGAAGCGTATCGTGAGGAGCGATGCCGAGTTGATGAGGGAGGCTTTGCAGGAAGAGGATAGATGACCTTTGCGAGTTGCTGGGTCGGGCGAGGCAGCGGATTAGGGGCATGCCCCGGGCTGGGGTAACATCTAAGAGTTTGATTCCAAGGTGGCGAAGCAACTGCCCGTACGGTCGTAGGTTAGAAGGGGCGCAGGGCTGGAGAGCCGGTTCGGATAGAGTCTACCGTTCTGCAATTCGATGGCAGTATTCGCTTCGCTACCGTTAGTATCGGGCACCCGGATGGCTCTATCCATGCAAACAGGCGAACAGGGTCCTTACGACAGGAGACAGACTGTCGGTGGTCCTGTCAGGCATGTTGCTTACCAAAGGAGGTCGGAATGGAGTTGAACGTGCCGAGAAGAATCGAGCGCTGGGTCATCAAGACCGACCCGGACGCGGTGTGCGAACTGCTGAAGAAGCTGCGGGGGCAGATGGAGAACCGGCAGGCATTCGAGCAGGCGCTCTTGGTGGAAATGGAGACCAAGGCGAAGACGGTGCTGAATGGTGCGAATGTGCCGACGATAATGTATCCGCACTACCTGAACTTCGCGCGTGAAGTGCATTCGCGCAGGAAGAGGTTTGCCGGGCCTTCGCTTGCGCGCGAGGTCGGGGTGCTGCCGGAGAAGTGGGTTGCCCCTACCCTGGACCGGTCGGTGCTGGAACGAATCAGGGACGAAGCGATGTCGGTCGGCGAACCACCCGCGCCATGACAAGGTCCCCGGGAAGCCCGGCTCGGCCCTGAAACGCGCCGGTTCGCAGAGGGGCTTTTCTGTTTGTGGAGGAAGGCGGAGCGGGTAGAATAGGCCGGTCAGTACCGAAAGGAGCATCATGGCCGGAATTGTGTTTCTGAAGACGAAGCGGCTCGACGCGGTGCGGCAGTTCTACCAGGACGTGGTCGGGATGTCGGTCTGGCTGGAGCAGCCCGGCATCGCCATCCTGCAGCACGGCAACATGCTGGTCGGGTTTCACCTGCAGCCGGAACCGGACCTGGATGGCCTGCTGACGTTTTTCGAGGACGGCCGGGAGTACGTGGACCGGATGTATGCGAAGCTGTCCGAGGTGGCCGAGGGGGCGCCGAAGGAGAACCCGAAATACCGCATCTATCATTTCTTCGCCCGCGACCCGGAAGGCCGCCGGGTCGAGTTCCAGAGTTTCCTGCACCCGGTTGCGCCGTTCGAAGCCGGCGTGGACGCGCTCGCGCGGCGCCGGAGCATCCGGCAGTTCCGGAAGGACCCGGTGCCGGACGAGGTGCTGGGCAGGGTGTTCGAGCTGTGTCGCTATGCGCCGTCGGCGCGGAACACCCAACCGTGCCGGTTCATCGTGGTCCGGGACCGGGAGAAGATGAAGAAGCTGGCCGGAGTCAGGAAGCGCAGCAGCGCCCCGATTGCGCGGGCGCCGATGGCGGTCGCGGTTGTGGCCGACCCGGCGGTATCGGGCCGGCACGTACAGGACGGGTGCATCATGGCGTATCATTTCATGATGGCGGCGTGGCTGCACGGGCTGGGGACGTGCTGGATCGGCGGGATGGACCGGAAGGAAGTCAAGGAACTGCTGGGCATCCCGGAAGAGCAGTACCTGGTCACTGTGACCCCGCTCGGGTATCCGGCCGAAGCGTCGGAGCCGAAGGGGCGCAAACCGGTGAGTGATTTCGTCACCGGAATCGAGTAGCAGTGCTGGGCACGCTGGTCAATATCGGAGCGATTGTCGCCGGCAGCGTGGTCGGCCTGCTGGTCGGTATCCGGCTGCCGAAGCGGCTGGCGAAGATTGCGTTCCAGGGGATTGCGCTCTTCACGATGGCAATCGGGGTGAGCATGGCGGTGAAGACCGCCAACTGGTTGATTCTGGTCCTCAGTATCGTGGTCGGGTCCCTGACCGGCGAGCTGATTGACATCGACCGGCACCTGAACCGGCTGGGCGAGTTCCTGAAGCGGAAGACCCGGCTTCGGAACGAGCGATTCAGTGAAGGGATGGTGACCGCGTTCCTGCTGTTCTGCATGGGGTCGATGACGGTGCTCGGCGCGATTGAGGAAGGGATGGGCGGGTCGCCGAACCTGCTGCTGGCCAAATCGGTCATGGATGGGTTCGCGTCGATTGCGCTGGCAGCCGCGATGGGCATCGGGGTGGTCTTTTCAATCGTCCCGCTGCTGGTGTACCAGGGCGGGCTGACGCTGCTGGCGGGTTCGCTGCAGAACGTGCTGGTGGATATGGTCGTCGTCGAGGTCAGCGCCGCCGGCGGGTTGCTGCTTATCGGTATGGGTATCAGCATGCTCGAATTGAAGAAGATGAAGGTCCTCAACATGCTGCCGGCACTGGTCTACGCCGGGGTACTGGCATATTTCTTTGTCCGTTGAGACCGTGCCGACGGGAGGTGCAGGATGGCGTGGATAAGGGTCGTCGATGAGACCGGGGCCGAAGGGAAGCTGGCCGAGGTGTATGCGGGGGTGAAGCGGAATCGCGGCAAGGTGGCGAACGTTGTCCGGGTCCAGAGTTTCAATCCGGCGGCGATGCAGGCGCACATGGACCTGTACCTTGCCGTCATGTTCGCGGGGTCGGGGCTGAGCGGGTCCTGATTTCGATTTTGTGCGGCAGACCCTGAGGAATGCGGTCCAGACTATCACTTCAGCAAGCACAAGCAGCCACCAGGGGTAGGATGTCGGTATGTGGGCTGCGATGTCGGCCCTGAGTTCGGAGTGGATGTCGAACGGGCTTGTCAGAACCGGGTGTCGGAGCAGCACGGCCAGGTAGCTGCTGAGGAAAGAGAGCAGGACTGCGGCGCCGGCGGCAATCGCGAGCCAGCGGTTGGCCCCGAGACGGACGGTTCGCTTCCGGCCCAGGCTGATGAGACCCAGACCCAGGGCCATCATCGATGCGGCTACGATGACCGGAGCCAGGACCGGTGCGGCCCATGGGAACGGTATCAGGAACAGGATGTCCCAGGTCAGAAGCGAAGGGGGCCAGTTCAGGAGCGCTTTGAGCCCCACGTAGTAGAAGATGTCCCAGGCACCGAATACGAAGAGGAACCAGGAGAACCGCTCGAGCCGGTTCTTTCCTGACAACCAGGCGACGACCGCGAGTATGATGATTGTGGCAAGCTCGCGGCCCAGTTCCACCAGGAAGACCGGTTCGAGCATCGTGTTGTTCAAGGGGAACGCGAATCCCTGGGGGTAGTGAATCTGACGCAGGTAGACGACTACTGCGGCTTCAAGATAGCCCATGGCCAGGGCGAGAAGGGCCAGGGCTATTGCTTTGCGGACCGGGGTTCCGGTCCGGGCCGGAACTGGAGCGGGTGCCGGGGGGCTGCACATGGTGTGATTGTGAAGCGGAACCCGGTGGTGTCAATGGTTCAGTCCGCAGTCCGTTCTGTCCGCGATGAGAGGCTGCGGGACGGCAGCGCGGGGTCGGCCGCAGAAGGGCAGTTCAGGCTAGGGCTTTTTCGGTCTCGGGGTCGAAGAAGTGGAGTTTTCGGGCGTCGAACCTGATATCGATTTTCTCAGCCGGCCGGGGCGCGAACCGGGTCGGGACGCGCGCAATAGTCGTGTCGTCGCCGATTTTGAGATAGAGGACGTTCTCGTTGCCCATCAGTTCGGCGACCTCGACCGCGGCCCGGATTGGCGGTCCCGATTCCGGCGTTTCGTCGAGCCGGACGTCTTCGGGCCGGATGCCGAGAGTCGCGGGTCCGTTCGCCACCGCGGCAAGCGGGTCTTCGAACGACCGGGGGAGCGGGAGCGAGAAGGCCGGGTGGGTGAAGCGGAGCGGCCTGTTTTCCAGCCCGCCTTCGAGGAAGTTCATCGGCGGGGAGCCGATGAACCCGGCAACGAACCGGTTGACCGGCTTGTTGTACAGGGTGAGCGGGTCGGCAATCTGGAGCAGCCTGCCGTCTTTCATCACCCCGATGCGCTGGCCGAGGGTCATCGCTTCGACCTGGTCGTGGGTGACGTAGAAGACGGTCGTTTCGAGCCGCTGGTGGAGCCGGGCCAGTTCGGCCCGCATTCCGACGCGGAGTTTGGCGTCGAGGTTGGAGAGCGGCTCGTCGAAGAGGAAGACTTTGGGATTGCGGACAATCGCGCGTCCCACTGCGACCCGCTGGCGCTGGCCGCCGGAGAGCGCGACCGGCTTGCGCTTCAGGAGTTCCCCGATGCCGAGTATCCGGGCCGCTTCCCGGACCCGCTTCCCGATTTCGGGCTTCGGGAGCTTGCGGAGTTTGAGCGCGAAGGCCATATTGTCGTAGACGCTCATGTGCGGGTAGAGGGCGTAGTTCTGGAAGACCATCGCGATATTGCGGTCTTTCGGCTCGACGTTGGTGACTTCGCGGTCGCCGATGTGGACTCTGCCCGAGGTCGGGTCTTCGAGCCCGGCGAGCAGGCGCAGGACGGTTGACTTGCCGCAGCCGGACGGGCCGACCAGGACGAAGAACTCCCTGTCCGTCACCTCAAGGGTGATGTTGTCCACCGCGGTGACGTTCTTGTCGAAGACCTTGGTCAGGTCTTCAAGCAGTACTCGGCTCATCCGAATGCTGAATGCTGCGGGCCGGTTCCGGCCAGAGCAGCGAGAGGACATTCCCGACGGTCTCCTTGAGGTCCCGCCGGGGAACAACTTTGTCAATCAGTCCGTGCTTGAGCAGGAATTCGGACCGCTGGAATCCTGCCGGCAGTTTCTCGCCGATAGTGTTCTCGATGACCCGGGCCCCGGCGAATCCGAGCAGCGCGCCGGGTTCGGAGATGATGACGTCGCCGAGTGAGGCGTAGGATGCCATCACGCCCGCGGTGCACGGGTCAACCGGTATCGAGATGTAGGGGATTTTCGCCCGGCGCAGGAGCCCGAGTTCGGCCGAGGTCTTGGCCATCTGCATCAGGGAGTAGATGCCTTCGTACATCCGGGCGCCGCCCGAGGTTGAGACGATGATGAGCGGGAGTCGTTCTTCCCGGGCCAGGCGGATGGAGCGGGCGACTTTCTCGCCGACCACCGAGCCCATGCTGCCGCCGATGAACCCGAAGTCCATGATTCCGAAGACGACCGGGATGTCGGTGACCGTGGCTCTGCCGTAGCGGTAGCCGTCAACTTTGCCGGTCTTCTCCCGGGCCTGGGCCAGCTTCTCTTTGTACTTCGGGAATTTGAGCGGGTCGCCGGACGCGAGGTCCTTGTCGATTTCGGCCAGCTTGCCGTCATCGAGGATGATTGCGATGTACTGCCCGGGCGGGATGCGGAAATGATGGCCGCAGCGCGGACAGATGAAGGAGTTGGATTCGAGTGTCTTGCGGTAGAGGATTTCGTTGCAGCCCTTGCACCGCTGCCAGAGCCCATCCGGGGTCTGGGACTTGCTCAAAGGCCGGGGCGGGCCGGGCATGTCGGAAGTATAGGAGTCGGGTTTCGGGTGTCAAGGAGGGTGCGGGATTCCGAAAACCGACATGGGAATTGCGGCAAGAAGGTGAGGGCAGGAGAAGTCAGAAGGCAGAGTGCAGATATCAGAGTGCAGAATGGGGAGGCGGAGAGGAAGGATACCAGAACGGCAAGGATACGAAGCAACAGACCAGGAACTGAGAAGCATTGTCATCCAGCGAGTGCGGCATCGGCTCGGCTGGCGGGAGTTCTTGGCTTGTGACTGCGGTCCGGTATAATGGGCCGTCATGCGTGTGCCGGTCTTGGTGTTGCTGGTTGCGGCCGTCCTGGCCGCTGGAGCCGGTCAGGCAGCGCAACGGAACGGGACCTGCACCGGGGATTCGGCGCGGGTCTGGTTTGCCCGGGACAGCCTTGCCGACCGGCTGACCGATTTCTTCGACCGCGCCCAAGTGTCCCTGGACTACTGTTGCTATAACTCGTCGCGGTCGGACGTGGTCCAGTCCCTGATCAGCGCCCACAACCGCGGGGTTCACGTTCGGATTGTGACCGACGACCGGCGGCTTGATGACCCGTGGGTGGCACAGGTCCGGAGCGCCGGCATCGTGGTCTGGTCCGATTCGATCGGGCCTCGGAGGACGAACTACATGCACAACAAGTTCGCGGTGCGGGACTTGGCTGACGCGGATTCGACCAATGACTGGTTGTGGACCGCGAGCTACAACCCGAATACCGGCGACCTGCGGGCCGACTGCGCGCTGGAAATCCAGGGAATCGATATCACCCGGGCGTACCGGGCCGAGTTCGAGCAGATGTGGGGCTGTTCCGGACCGGTGCCCGACCCGGGGAACGCGCGGTTCCACGACGCCAAGACCGACGTGCTCCCGACCCACGAATTCCGCGTCAATGGCCACCCAGCATTCGTCTACTTCGGTCCGCAGGACCACGTTGTGGATACGATTACCGCGCTGGCCGAGGATGCTGAGCGGCATCTGCTGTTTGCGGTCTTCGCCTACACCTGGGACGACCTCGGCGACGCGATGGTCAGTCTCTGGTACAGCGGCGGCTGGGTCGGCGGCGTTATCGACAAGAGCGGCATCGCTTCCCAGGGAGCGGAGTACCCGAAGCTGGTCGGGGTCGGGCTGCCGGTCTACTGCGATTCGGTTCCTTTCGGCGAGAAGGTACTGCACGAGAAGATAATGGTCATCGACTCGACCGTGACCATTGCCGGCTCGGCCAACTGGTCGAACAACGCCAACCGGTACAACGACGAGAACACGATTGTGCTCCATGATCCCGCCATCGCGCTGCGGTTCCTCGACGAGTTGGGCCGGCGGTTCGCGGAAGCCGGCGGGCCGGGCATTGCCGAGCCGCCTGGTTCCAGGTCGGGGCGGTTGCACGGCAGCGTTCGGTCGCCGGTGCGCAGTCTCGGGCGGTTGCCGGACGACGCCGAACTGTACGATGCCGAGGGCAGGAAGCTGGAGTCAGGCGCGGGACTCGCGCCTGGTGTTTACTTCTTCCGACGCGGAAACGAACCCGCATCCCCGGTCACAGTCATCCGCTGAGCCGGAACCGGCTCGCTATCTCCCGATGATGACCTTGTGGACGCTTGACGCATTCCGCTTCACGCCTGGTGCCGGACAGACGAAATAGACGCCGGGGGAGAGGTGGCGGATGTCGTTGGGGCCGGGGTGCAACTCAGCTATCTTCCGGCCCGTGATGTCGAGGAGGATTGCGGGTGCACGGCCCTGCAGCAACAGGACACCCTGAGCAAAGGTCGCTGCCGGGCCCGGGAGTGCGATGCTGGGCACCGGGCCTTCTTCCAGCCCGACCTGGTCCGCGAACCGGAAGAGCGCGGGCACAACCCGTCCCCGCAGACCCGGCCAGGACTGGGTGTTGTGGCCGTTGGTGAAGGCAATGATGCCGGCGTTGTCCCGGCGCCGGAACCCGACGTAGGTGTTCACTCCGAGCCATCCACCGCTGTGGCACCAGACCGTGTCCCCGTTGACAATGTCGGTGTACCAGATGAGCCCCCACGGCTTGGGGTTCTGGATGTGGGGCCGCGTCATCAGGGCCACGGTCGCGCTGTCGAGAATCCGAACCGTGTCGTAGCGCCCGTACTGCATGATGGCGGTGAGGAACCGGGCATAGTCCCGCGTGCAGGTCTTGAGCATCCCGGCCGGGAAAAACGGGTTGCTCAGGTAGCCGTAGCGATGATAGCCCGGGCCGCTGCGCCTGTACTGGCAGGCCACGCTCATCGTATCGAGGTCCCGGAAGAACCAGGTGCTCCGCGTCATGCCGAGGCGGTGGAAGATGGAGTTCCTCGTCTGGATGGGGAAGCTGTCGGCCATCGCTTCGATGATGCTCGCGAGGAGCGCGATGCCGGCGTTGCTGTAGGCCCACCGGTTCCCGGGTACCCAGGGCTGGAAGTTGGCCGCGCTGTCGTAGTAGGCACCACCGGGCACGAAGTAGCCTTCGGTGAACTCGCGGAGCGAAACCACAGGGTCGCCGGGTGCGGTCAGGGCGTGGATGGTGCTCCATTCGTCCCGGAGGCCGGAGGTGTGGGTCATCAGCATCCGGTAGGCGATGAGTGAGTCCGGGTAGCGTGAGTGCCGGACCGTGAACGGCAGAGACTCGTTGATGCTGCTGTCGAGGTCGAAGAAACCGTGTTCCCAGAGCTGCATGAGCGCGATGCCGGTGATGGTCTTGGACACGGATGCGACGGTGAAGCAGGTCGTGTCCGTAACCGGGATGCTCTCCGCGAGAATCGCGTAGCCGTAGCAGGAGTTCCATGCGATTCGGCCGTCCTTGATCACTATCGTCGCCATGCCCGGGATCGTATCGCGGGAGATTTCCGCCCGCAGGACGGAATCAAGCCACACTGAATCCCCTTCGGCGAACCGAACGGGATCCGCCGCCTCGGGCGTCGCCAGCCAGGAGAGACGCCCGTCGGTGCCGACCATGTCCGGCCCGGGTCCGGCCAGCGCCAGGGTCAACCAGAGGATTGCTGCAGTCATGTCTCCCCGCTAGCGCAGGAGTATGAGCCTCGACGGCTTGTGATTCTCTTCGCGCAGCACGAAGTACACGCCGGGGGAGAGGTGCCGGATGTCGTTTGTGCCCGGCATCAGGTCCACTACCTTCCGGCCGGAGATGTCGAGGAGAGACAATGTCGAATGCCGAGTGTCGAATGACGAATGCGGAAGAAGCAGCACATTGCGGACGATGGTTGCGGTCGGAAATTCACCCCCCGCCTTTCCGTCTTCGGTCGGCTCGGCGATGCCGGTGGGGTCCCGGATTACGGTGATGCGCCCTTCATCCCAGGTTCCGCAGTACAGCCGGCCGTGCGTCCAGTTCCAGACGAATCCATCAATCCTGGCTTCCGGTTCAATCACGGCAACAACGCTGTCCGTTGTTCCGTCGACAACACTGACCACGCCGGGGTAACGGCCGTCCACGTACAACCGGTTCCCGGCTGAGTCATACACCATATCGTGCGGCCCGCGTTGCGCGTCACCGACAACTACAGTCGCACTCACTGTGTCGGCCCTGCCGTCGATGACGGTAACAACCGAATCGCCGCTGACCGCGACGTACACCTTGTTGCCATGCTGGTTGCAGCACAAGTTGCGCGGCCGGGCAGACACCGGGACCGTAGCTACAACGCTGTCACCGACCCCATCAATAACCGTAATACTCCTACTGTTATGGTTTGAACAGTAGACCCGGTTGTTCGCGGGATTGTGGCAGAGCTGGACCGGCAAGCACCCGACTTCCACAGTCGCCAGCAGGCTGTCGGCCATCCCGTCAATGATGGCGACGTGGCCGGTGTCCCCACTAGCAGAAAGGACGCAGTACACCTTGTTCTCATTCGGATTGCAGCAGAGGAATCCGGGACCCCGTCCCGTGCCGATTTCTGCGACAACGGTGTCAACCCGGCAGTCAACCACACTCACGAACGCATTATCGAACACCGAACAGTACAGCTTGTTGCTCGTCAGGTTGTAGCAGAGGTAGCGGGCTTCGTTCTGCATCGGAATCCGCGCAAGCACGCTGTCCGTGGCGCCGTCAACTACCATCACTTCTTCAGCGAAGCCGTCATAGGAACAGTACAGCTTGTTCTCAGCCTGGTTGTATACCATATCGTTCGGGTAGAAGTCACCCCGGACCCTGCCCAGCATCCGGTTCCGGGCTCCGTCCAGGATGATGACGTCGCCCCTGGGGTAATCGAATCCATACACCTTGTCATTGTTCGGGTTGTAGCAGCCGGGCATGAATACGTCGGCCGTGTTGACAGTATCGATGAGTTCGTTCGTCGCGCAGTCAATTACCGCCACCTCGTCGCCCTCCAGCACTACACAGCACACAGTATTCTCGACCGAGTTGAGGCACAGGTCCCTGAAGTCCTCTCCGTCGGGCAAGACGACTGCAACGACTTCGTTTGTCGCGCCATCAATAGCAGACACGCCGTCCCACTCAGTCAGGCAGTAGACCATGTTCTCGTCAGGATTCACCACAAGCGCAGTCGGGGTATCAGCAACAAAGGCTGTATCCACCACCTGGTTCGTCGCCGCATCAATCACCCAGACCGCGCCGTCCTCGCATGCGCAGTACACCATTTCGTTGGCAGGATTGTAGCGCACGAAAAGCGGGTCGTCATACACTGCGATTGAATCAATCAGGCTGTCGGTCGTCCCGTCCACTACTGCGATGCCGTATTCGCCCCCTGGCGTCGCGCAGTATACGGTGTTGTTCTTCGGGTTGTAGCACGCGTCCACAGGGTCTCCGCCGACAAAAACCTCGCGGATGACACTATCCCCGGCTCCATCTACCACAGTCATGTAGAGCCAATAGCGAGGCATGTACACCTTGTTATCCACCGGGTTGTGCCTCAGAACCCGCGGTTCCTCACGGACACTGACCGTGGCCAGCACCGTATCCGCAGCAACATCAATGGTCACAATTTCGTCGCCGCAGGTCCCGCAGTGCAGCTTGTTGCTCGTCGGGTTGTAGACCAGAGACAAAGGTGACGTCCGCAGCGGAACCATGGCAATTACCTCATCGTTCGCACCGTCAATCACGAAGAGCGAATCCACCTCGCGGCTGCCACAGTAAAGCTTGTTCACCGATGGAACGTGGCACAGCGCAGTGATTCCTTCCTCCACACGGATTCCTGCGAGCCGTTCGTTCGTCGCACCGTCAATCACCAGCAGCACGTCGGAATCGGAGTCTCTGCCACCGGCAACGTACACCTTGTTGTCGACCGGGTTGTACGCAAGCAGGCCGGGGTACTTCACGTTCCCCAGTGAATCCGGTATCAGGATGTATCCTTCGATGTGTTGTGCCCGGGCAGCCCCGATGAACAGCAGCACAAGGCAGGTCGCAGTCAGCATCTTTTTCATCTCAACCTCCTATTTCTGAATCACGATCTTGGCACCTGGACCCTCGGGCCCTTGACTCCTTGATCCCTTTCCTCTTACGAAGTAGACGCCTGGACTCAGGTGGCGGACATCGTTCTCACCGGGAGTGAGGTCAGCGACGTGACGTCCGGTGATGTCGAGGAGAGACAATGTCGAATGCCGAGTGTCGAATGACGAATACGGAAGAAGAAGCACGTTGCGGACGATAGTGGCATTCGGCATTCGCAGTTCGGCATTCGTTGTTTCCTCCCTGGTTCCCACCCCGTAGGTCGCCATGATGTGCAGGCCGTTCCACAAGTCCGCGACGTAGACCAGCTCGCCGGCCGCCCGGACTCCGTCGGGATAGCCGCCGGTGTCGTAGTACGCGATCTCGGTCGGAGACTCGGGGTGAGAGACGTCGATGACCCGTAGCCCGTCGTACTGGTCCGCGACGTAGGCAAGCGTGCCGTTGACGTGCAGACCGTAGGCGCACGACCCGGTCACGTGGCTGCCGACTTCGTAGGGCGATTCCGGGTCCGCGATGCTGATTATCCTCAGCCCGCTCGAAACGCCGTCCGCGATATAAGCAAGCGTATCCTGCACCCAGACTTCATACGCGTACGACGGCGTATTCCGGCTGCCGATGATGAAAGGCGCTGCCGGGTTCGCGACATTGATGACCTGGAGTCCGCTGCTTCCGTCGGCGATGTAGGCCAGGGTGTCAACGACGAACACGTCCCGGGCGACGTGCACCGTGGCGCAATGGCCGACCTCAAACGGCGCTTTCGGGTCCGCGACGTTCACTATCCGCAAGCCGCCGCTGCTCCCGTTCGCCATGTAGGCCAGGCTGTCGCTGACAAAGACCGCGATGGCATGGCCGCTCAGCGCAAGGCTGCCGATTTCGCCCGGCGCGCCCGGGTCCGCAACGCTGACTATCCTGAGCCCGTAGTAGTAGTCCGCCACGTAGGCGAGCGTGTCCGCAACGAAGATGTTCCACAATTCTTCGCCGCCTTTGTGCCAGTGACCGATTTCGCTCGGCGCTTCCGGGTCAGCGACGTTGATGACGTAGAATCCCTGCTTCTGGCTGAGGAGGTAGACCAGGGTGTCCCGGACGCAGAGCTTGCGCGCCATTCCGGGCGTTTCGTAGGACCCGACTTCATCCGGGGCCGTCGGGTCAGCGATGCTTATCGCCAGCACGCCGTTGTTGTAGTCCGCAACCCAGGCGATAGTGTCGAGCAGACAGGCCGACAAGCTGGTCCCGTCCGTGTCAAGGAAACCGACTTCAGTCGGCGCTCCGGGATTGGCCGTGTTCACAACCCGCAGCCCGCCGATGTTCGCCGCGATGCAGATGAGCGTGTCATCAACACTGGAAATTCCCTCGGCATAGCCGGGCGGCTCGACGTACCCGACCTCCCGGAGCGAGCAGGGATTCGCGATACTCACCAGCCTGAGCCCCCGGCTCCAGTCCGCGACGTAGGCAAGCGTATCCTTGACGAACACGTCCCGCGAGTAGCCGGGCGTGTCGAGGAACCCGATTTCATGCGGGGTCCCGGGACTGGCGACGTTGATTGCCCGCAGGCCGGACTCGCTGGCAGCGACCCAGGCGATTGTGTCGCGCACGAAGACAGCGTACGCCGGGCCCGGTGTGGCAATCCGGCCGACCTGAAACGGCGAGCCGGGGTCGGCGACGTTGACAATCCGCAGGCCGCCGTACCGGTCGGCAAGGAAAGCGAACGTGTCCCGGGCGAAGACACCGAACACGACGTCGGAAGTCTGGAACCCGGAGACCTCGAAGACCGAATCCGGATTCGACACGTCGATGATTCTCATCCCGCACCATTCGTTCGCGACGTAGGCATACCCGTTGCTCACGTGGATGTCCCGGGTTATCGAAGGAAGGAAGACCTCGCTCCGGAGTTGCGGGTTCGTCGGGTCGGTGATGTCCAGCACCTGGAAAGCGGCGCCGTTCCCGGCGAACGCAAGGCTGCCGGCGGCGAACACCGCCCGGCTCGGGCCGTACGGCCAGCGGCCCACGGTCCGCATGTTGAACGAATCCACCGGCGAGGAGAAGAACGGCAGGTCGTCGCCCGGTCCGGCGACCGCGGGCATCGAGAACACGACCAGGAGAATGGCGGAAAGGATTACGGCTTTCATCTAGCGCTGGATGACGACTTTGGCACTCGAACCCTCGGCCCCTTGACCCCTCGTACCCTTTCCGCACACGAAGTAGACGCCGGGGGCGAGGTGGCGGACGTCGTTCGGGCCGGGAGTGAGGTCAGCGACATGACGGCCCGTGACGTCGAGGAGAGATGATGTCGAATGCCGAGTGCCGAATGACGAATGCGGAAGAAACAGCACGTTGCAGACGACTGTCGCCGGGAACGTTCCGGTCGGTGGGACGATGTTGTCCTCTTGTACGCCCGGCACAGACCAGAGTTTGCCCCAGATTCGGTTCGCATTGTAGACCCTGCCCTGGACCTCGCCGGCCCAGCCCGAGTACACCACGAGCAACTGCCCACCCGGCCCGGCTGCCAGTGCGGGATAATCCTGGTCCGTCGTCCACTCAGTTACCTCATACGGCCCGGACACGGAACCGGAGGGGCTGACGGTTGCTGCATATATCTTGCCTCCGCCATCGGACACAACGACATGTTCTGTCGCTCCAAAGACGACAGCAGGTCGGCGGACGGCCCTTCCGGGCAGGCAGATATCTATCGGGCCGCCCAGTCGTATGCCGCTCTGAGATACCTTGACTCCCCGGATGCTCCGGGGGGAGTACTCGTCGTCCTCCCAAACGACAAGGTAATTCGTACCGTCGAAGGCCAGGTCAGGGCGGTCTTGATCGTCTTCTCCCTGGGCGATGGCGAGAGCCACCGTATCAGCTACCGTGCCGTCAGGAAGAACCCGCGCGCCGTAGATGTCGTAGTAGGCGTACGTCCGGACCCGCTCTTGCCAGACAACGAGGGAATTCCAGTCCCCGACCGCCAGGGCCGGATAGCGCTGGTCCCTGTTGTCGGTGGCGATCAGGATCCCGTTCGAGTCCAGCACGACTCCGTTGCCCGAGACTCTGCCGCCAATGATATCCCAAGACCCTTGGTCCTGGCCATCCCAGACCACCAGGTAGTTAGTCCCGTCGTGCACCACGGCCGGATGGTAGTTCTTGGTGCTGTCACAGGGCGATATGGCGATACCGCCAGGGTCCAGCACTGTCCCGTCCGGCGCCACTCGGGCACCATAGATGCGTACCGGGATCGACCGATAGTCGTGCCAGACCACCAAGTAGTTCACGCCGCCGAAGGCCAGTGCTGGGAAGCGCTGCGAGCTGTCGGCCGTGCAAACAGTAATCCCGGGAGGGTCAAGCGGGATGCCCGAAGCGCTTACCCGCATTCCATACACATCCGCGGATTCGTCCTCACCACGATTGTCCCTCCAGACCACAAGGTAGTTGAGCCCGTCAAAGTCGATTGCCGGATACCCCTGATTGCTGGCTGCCATTGAGACGAGCGTGCCGTTTGTATCGGCGACGCCGGTCTGCGTCACCCGTGCGCCGCGGATGTCGGATTGCCACGACGTTCCTTCTTCCCACACCAGGAAGCTCCCGTGCCCGTTCGAAGACAGGGCGGGCGTTGCCTGGACGACGACGGAGGTCGCCAGCGGCAACCCAGCCGGGTCGAGAACCACTCCGGACTGACCCACCCTGGCACCGTAGATATCCTGCAGCGTATCACACCGCTCATCTCCCCACGCCGTAAGGAAGTTCGCCCCGTCAAAGACTGCAGCCGGCTCCACCTGATCAGTTAGCGCTTCGGAAACAACGATGCCTTCCGGGTCAAGCACCGAGCCGGAAACGCTCACGCGAGCACCATAGATGTCCATGTCCTCCTGTTCGTCCTGCCACGCGACGAAGTAGTTGACGTCGCCATAGCAGACGTCCGGAATCCCGATGCAGTCACCGTCAGTCCAGATGTCGATGCCATTGGGGTCAAGCACCGCTCCTGAGCCATTCACCCTGGAGCCGCGGACCTCCCCGTCGTCGTTCCACACGGCCAGGTAGTTGGTGCCGTCGTTTGCGATAGCCGGCGACTCTCCGGCGGGCTCTCCGGGTGTGACGACGACACCAGCCGTGTCCAGGACAGTCCCGGACATACTCACCCGAGCGCCCCAGATGTCGTAATGGAGGGGCCACTCGAACCTGTTGTCCTGCCAGACGACGAGGAAGTTGAGGCCGTCCGACGCCACGCGGGGCCGGATCCGGTCGTGGTCGGCGACTGAGATCAGTATCGACGCTGTGTCCAGCAGTTCACCGGATGTGCTGATGCGTGCGCCCCAGATTGCTGCGTCGCGGGAACTATCAGGTCCGTCCCAGACAACGAGGTAGACGGTACCGCAGAACGCGACCGCCGGGGGAGCATCACCAACGTTCCCAGCGGCAATCAGGATGTTGCCCGTATCGAGCAACGCGCGACTTTGACTCACTCTGGCCGCGAATACCGCGGACTCACCCATCCGACTGTCCCGCCAGGCTACAAGATAGTCCCTGCCGTCAAAGGCGACTGCCGGATCGCTCTGCTCGTCTTGAGCCGAGGTGTAAACGGCGGCAGTGTCGATCAAGAATTCGCCGGAATCCGCACCCCAGACCGGGCTAACTGCGCTAACGGCCAGGACGATGGTGGTTGTGATGAGCAGGAGTTTTGTGCGGTTCATGCTACCTCCAGATTACACCAGTATAGGCCGGAGGGGGACTGCGTCAATCGCGGTCAGGACTCCCGCACCGGCCGGCCGGGCAGCCAGGTTCCGTCAAATGTGACGGTTCTGCGGACCGGCATCGCGTTCGGTTCTCGTCGGTTCGGCGGCTAACCGCTCCCCCGGGTGAGCCGCCCCGGGGACAACCGCAGTCCTGTTTCTTGACATTCCGGCCAGCCGGCCTACTGTTATCCTTGCTTTGCAGAAAAAGACCAAGGAGCCATTATGCTTGACAAGCTGAAGTCCATTCTTGCCGGTGCGGATGCTGACTACGCCGATATCCGCTACGAGGTGAAGAAGGAAACGAAAATCGGGTTCAGCGGCCGGGAGTTGACCCTGATGAGTTCGAGTTCGACCGACGGCCACGTGGTGCGTGTGCTGAAGAGCGGCGGGTTCTCATCGGTTGCGTTCACCAGGCCCGAGGATGCGGAGAAGGCGCTGAAGACCGCGACCGAGAATGCGGCCCTGATTTCGAAGCGGACGAAGAAGCCGGTCGAACTGGCCCGGACCGAAGCCATCAAGGACGCGGTCCAGCCGGTCCTGGATGAGGACCCGAGCGAGGTGTCCGCGGATGAGAAGCTGGCCCTGCTCCGGGAATACAACGAGATTCCGCTGGGCAATGAGAAGGTGGCAACGACTTCGCTTGCCTATACCGATCTCGTGCGCGAGAAGTTCTTTGTCAGTACCGAGGGGACCGAGATTCGCGAGGACCTGGTTACGGTCCGGATCAGCGGCAGTATCGTCGCCAAGGACGGAAACCTGACCCAGACCGCCAGGCTGGGCTTCGGGGGCAGCGACGGGTTCGGCAAGCTGCGGAACCGCAAGGGCCTGCTCGAGGAGCGGACCGGGATTGCGGTTGACCTGCTCAAGGCCGAGCCGGTGACCGCGGGTACTCACCGCGTGATCCTGGACCAACGGCTGGCCGGCGTTTTCACCCACGAGGCGTTCGGCCATTTCTCCGAAGCGGACCTGATTGAGGATTCGCCGACGATGCGGGAGAAAATGCAGCTCGGGGCCCAGCTCGGGACCGAGGTGCTGAGCATCATCGACGACCCGACCGTGCCGCACCAGCTCGGGCATTACCGGTATGACGACGAGGGCGTAGCGGCGCGACCGACCCAGTTGATGAAGGACGGGGTCCTGGTCGGCCGGCTGCATTCCCGCCGGACCGCGGCCGCTTTCGGGGAGCCGCTGTCCGGTCACAGCATCGCCGAGGATTACCGGTACGGACCGATTATCCGGATGGGCTGTATCTTCATCGAGCCCGGGGAGACCGGTTTCGAGGAGTTGATGCAGCAGCTCGGGGACGGGCTTTATCTCGTGAACCCGATGGGCGGCCAGACGAGCGGGGAGAATTTCACGTTCGGGGCCCAGTACGGGTTCGTGGTCAAGGGCGGGAAGAAGCAGCAGATGCTGCGCGACATCAACATCTCCGGCAACCTCTACCACACGCTCGAGAGTATCACCGGGGTCGGCAGCGACCTGAAGCTCGGCGAGGTCGGCGGCTGCGGCAAGGGGCAGTTGAACGTCCGTTCCTGCTACGGCGCGCCCCACATCCTGATTGAGGATGTCGTGATTGGAGGCAGATAATGGAAAAGCTGATGGAGATTGCGAAGAAGGTCGCCGACCGGGTCGAAATCTATTCGGAGAGCGGGGCTTCCGACGGAGTCAGTTTCGAGAACGCCCGGCTCAAGGATATCGAAAGCTCGCTCCAGTCCGGGACCGGGCTGCTGCTGATCAAGGACGGCAGGCTGGGCTACGCCTATACCCGGAACCTGATTGACCGCGAGGGACTGGTCCGGAATGCGCTGGCGTCGATCAAGGGCGGGGTTGAAGCCGGGTACGACCTGCCGCTGACGAAGGACCTGCCCGAACTTGCGACTTACGATGCGGGTATCGAGAACCTGACTTCGACGAAGATGGTGGACGAATGCGAGCGCATCTGCGGTGAGTTCGCGGGCAAGACCGAGGGGCAGTTGAATGTCAGCGCCGGCCGCGATGCTTGGACTGTCCGCGTGATAAACAGCAGCGGGACCGACCTGTCGTCGCGGTTTTCCTCGTATTACGCCTACACCGCACTGTACTACCCCGGGTCCTACTCGTCGGTTTCCCGCGTGACCCTGGGCAAGAAGTTCGTCCCGGCGAGCCCGGAGGACCTTGACTATATCCTCGGCACCTATAACGGTTCGCTCAAGGAAGTCAAGCCCGCGACCGGCAGGACCAGGGTGCTGTTTCTGCCCGAGACCATCTACGCCCTGATCTGGCGGTTGAAAGCGGCCACCCAGGGCAAGAGCGTATACGAGCAGGTATCGCCGCTGAAGGACAAGCTGGGCGAGAAGATTGTCAGCGACCGGCTGACGGTTCTCGACCGGCCGCTGGACGATACCTGGCCCGGCGCCCGGGCGTTCGACGACGAAGGCACCGCGTGCCGGGACGTGCCGATTGTCGAAGACGGGGTACTCCGGAATTTCTACTACGACCGGTACTATGCCTGGAAGATGAACGCGGAGTCGACCGGCCACGGGTTCCGACCCGGCATCGTCAGCCGGGTGACGCCGTCGCTCGAACACACTGTCATCAAGCCCGGGACCGAGTCGTTCGCCGACCTGCTCAAGAAGATGGGCAAGGGCATCATCGCGGCCGGGGTGATGGGCGCGCACAGCGGCAATATCCTGAACGGCGATTTCTCAATCGGGCTGTCGCCGGGCCTGTACGTCGAGGACGGCGAGATTGTCGGGCAGGTGAAGGACGCGATGGTGGCAGGCAACATCTACGACACGCTGCAGAATGTCATCGGCGTCGGCGACCGGCTGTACCCGGCATCCATGGGCAAGTTCCCGGCGGTGCTGCTTGATGATGTTAGCTTCGCGGCGAAGGGCTAGCCGGGCCGCAGGGTTCGGGGCCGCGCTGGCGGTCCTCGCAGGGTGTACGGAACCCTTGTACGTTATCCCGCGGGAAGATGCGATTCCGGCCGACGCGGTCAAGATGACGCCGGGAATGGATACCTGGCCTCCGGTTCTGCTATCCGCGGACTGGGAAGACCCCGTCCCGATGCCGGGCCCGGTCAACACCGCGGGCGCTGAGGATTCGCCGTTCATCACCGCGGACGGGGAGTGGTTCTTTTTCTTCTTCACCCCGGATGTCAGCGTCCCGGCCGAAGACCAGTTGACTGACGGCTGCACCGGTATCTACTGGTGCCGGAAGCAGGGCACCGGGTGGACCGAACCGGAGCGGGTCGTGCTTCACGATGACGTGTCGCTCGACGGCTGCGAGTACGTGCGGGGCGACTCGATGTGGTTCTGTTCGGTCCGGACCCAGGGTGCCCTGCGCGAGGGACCGGAATGGTATACCGCGGTGCTGCGTGACGGCGAGTGGACCGACTGGCGTAACGCCGGGTCACAGCTCAACCTTGACTACGAGGTGGGCGAGTTGCACATCACCGCGGACGGGCAGACGATGTACTGCGCCCGGACCGCGGACAAGGGTGGCGAGGGCGGATATGACCTCTGGAGTCTTGGTCGGAACGCAACCGGCTGGGACCCGCCGGTCAGCCTTGGGAGTGTGGTGAACGGACCTGCCGACGACGGCTGGCCTTTTGTCAGTTCGGACGAAAACGAACTCTGGTTCACGGCCACCAGCACAGCGCACGGTCCGGGACCCGGTTTGTACCGGTGCCGGAAAGACAGCACCGGTGAGTGGACCGCACCCGAGGAAATCGTGTCGCGGTTCGCGGGCGAGCCGACGCTCGATGACGAAGGCAACATCTACTTCACCCACCACTACTACACCGGCACCGACCCGATCCGGATGATCGAAGCGGACATCTACGTCTGCTACCGGAAGTAGCCCGGATACCGGGAGGCCGCGGGTCTGGTTTTGCTGACCGTGGTTGGCTGTCAGCTAGTAGGTAAGGATTATCTTCCGAACGCAGGACAGGCCGTGGTCAGGCAGCCCGAGCCGGGCGAAATAGATACCGGCGGGAAGCGAAGGCTGGTCGTGGCTGGCTGGCCAGCCGACTGAATAGCGGCCGGCCGGTCTATCAGCGTCCACTAAAGGAGAGACTATCCTGCCGGAAGCATCATAGACGTTGAGTCTAACCCTGGCCGGGAATGGAAGTTCGTAGTCCAGACGCGAGTCGCCGACAATCGGGTTGCGTCGAATCTGAAGTCCGAGCATTGCAGGATATGGTTGCGCCAAGTCGTCGACAACACCCAGGGGGTGATCGGCGTAGCTGAAATATAGCAACCCCCGTTCACCTGAGAGTAGATAAGTCCAGACAACCCATATCCGATTGCAGGATACTGCAACCGCTCCGTACCCGCCCATCTGGGAGTCTGCAACCACAATGCTGGGTTCACTCCAGTTGGAACCATCGTAGTAGCGGACGGATAGCTCTGTATTTATCCCACGCTGTCTGCTCCAAAGAACCCATATCCAGCCGTGTGGGTCAGCGCATATTGAGGGGTGTCCGGCATCGCTGGTGCTGAGCCGGACCGAATCTGTCCATCCCGAACTATCGTGTCGGGCGCAGTAGATATCCTGGTCTCGGTTCCACGCAACCCACACGGTACCTGATGTGTCGTGGCACAGAGACGGTTCGATGTCCGATACCTCGTCAACGAAGAATACGGGTTCAGGTGGGCTCCAGGTATCTCCATTCCAGGTGCTGGAATACACATTGAGGTTAACCGGGTCATAAGAGCATGACCATGCGGCCCTGGGCCTCGAACTGGGGGGGACTGTAATGACCGGAGAGAGGAGGACGCCGTAGTTCTGAAATACAGTAACAGTTGAAGGGGAATTCCAGGAATCGGCGACGCCATGCGAGGCAAGCAGCGGTGCTTCGTGTGCAAGAGTGGCCTTGCGCCAGATTGCCCAGATGCCTTCTTCCGGGTCGGGCGCGATGCCAAGTTCATGGCCCCACTCAGCAGTGTCTCTGGTTATGGGCATCGGGCAGGTCCAGGTATCCGCTTCACGGTGGCTGAACAGGAGATAGCATGAGTCCGGCCAGTTATCATGTGTCCAGACCAACCATGGGCGGTGTTCACAGTCGACCGCTACCTTCGCATTGCCAATGAAAAGCCAGGAGTCGCTGGCGACCGTTTCCGGTGGAAGCCAGTGGTCGTCACCGTAACGGCAGGCTCTAATTTGACGATACCCGGTTTCTTGGTCCTCGCACCAGCAGACCCAGAGGGTGGTGTCGCGGCCGGCCAGTGCGAATCCGCATTGCCACAGCGGTGTGACGGTGTCCGGTGCGACCGGTTCAGGAGTGGACCATTGGAGATCGAGACCAGTTCCGAGGTTTGCAGACAAAGTGAGCAGGAAAAGGACAGGAGCAAGCCTGGTCACCGGTCCGATTCCAACTGAGACGATGCGTGCCAGCTTCCTGATAACGGGAGAAGAAGACCCCGACCAGCCTTCCGGTGAGGTCATGAGCTGCGATTCTCACGCGGCTGGGAGAGTCCGGTTGGTAGTGAAGAATGATACCGCCGGGCAGGTCGACCAGCCGAACACGATTTCCGGTCTGCACGGTCGAGGCTGACTGGCGGCCTTTGCGTCATACTTATTGGTTCAGTATTTGTAGAACGCGCGACGAGGCTTCCCGTTTTTGTTTTCGCCGACAGAGAAGTAGAGACATGGATGAGGCAATTCCGGTTCGTTGGGAGTATGTCGGGGATAGGCACATTGTCAAGCACAGCCGGGGTTGTCCGTCCTTGACCTGGGCGCATCTATCCTGCATAGTCAGAGAGCATATGGAAGAAACCGGCAGAGTTGTGACGGCCTGTGGCGACCGGGCCGAGGTCGAAGTCACACCCGGCGGGGCGTGCGACCGGTGCGGGGCGTCCGGGTTCTGCACTTGGACCGGGAGGAAGGCCAAGCTGGTAACGGCGCTGAACCGGGCCGGTGCCGCAGCGGGTGATTCGGTGACGGTCAGGACCGCGGACCGGGGACGCTCGCTTTCAGCCTTGCTGGTCTTCGGCCTGCCGGGGTTGCTGATGGCCGGCGGGGTCGTGCTCGGCAGCCTGCTGTGGAGCGACACGTGGGGCGCGGTGCTTGCGGGTATGGGCCTGCTGGCAGCGCTGGTGGTGCTCAAGATTGTTGACGCCGGCGCGAGTCGGTCGGGCAGAATGCTGCCGGTCGTGGTCCGGAAGAGAGATAGTGAAGCGAACAAAGGAGTCAGTGATGCGAACAACTGCAGTGGCGATACTGGCCGGGGTGTTGATGATGACGTGCGGTGATACCGGGCCTGATTTCAGCAATCTCGAGCACGGCGAGAAGAACTACTGGCATGACGTCAAGTTCGTTCCGGATACCACCGACCCGGATGGGGAACGGGGCAAGTGGATGGGGTGGTTCCGTCACGACGTTGTCGATGCGTCCCGGCTCGATGCCGGTGTCATCCGGGCGCGGGTCGATGGTAAGTGGCAGGAGTTCGAGACGGTTGACCTGCCCGAGGATTTCCTGGAGTGGAACTTCAGGAGCCGGCGCAAGCAACTGGCGGCATTCCGGGAGATGTTCGAGACGAAGCAGATGAAGGCCCCGGTGCTCTCGGGTCCGCACGACGGAATCGTGGCCAGCCACGGCACGAAGCGCAAGGACAGCTACTTCACCGTCAACAACGCGGTCAAGGGAGTCGGCTGGCTGCCGAAGCCCGAGAAGCTGCCGGAGATAGTCGAGCTGCTCGAGCGAACCTGGGACGACCCGATGCCGACCAAGCTGGCGACGCTTGAAAGCCTGTACGACCGGGGCCGGGAGATACTCGACCTGCGGAAGCAGAGTTCACTGGAGCTGTACGCCCGGCCGAACTTCGAGACCCATACTTTCCTGAACCAGATGGAGGACCCGGGCGTGGCGCTGGTTTTCCTCGACCTGCCCGAGTCGTTCGAGTTGCGCTGTATCGTCCAGATGCTGCACCCCGGTGACCCGAAACTGACCGATTACGAACGGCAGGTTGTGGAATACATCAATATGGTCCATGACTACTTCCACGGCCGGATGCCCTGGAAGTCGATTGGCGTCATCTACCACGTCGTGCAGGTGTTCGACAATTCGCCCCCGAAAGGCAGGGGCCGGCGGGTCGTGCCGCCATTGCCCTGAGGAGCGGGTCCCGAGCCCTGCCGGGTTGACAGCCTGCCGGAAGGCCGTATCTTAGCGTAAGTGGCTAAGGGCAAACAGCTTCAGGTAGCGCCCAAAGCGTTGCCGGTTCCTGACAAGGAACTGGTGAAACGGGCGCAGGGGGGTAATGACGAGGCGTTCGAGGAACTGGTGCGTCGCTACCAGCGGAAGGTGTACAGCATTACCTACCGGCTGATGGGCAACCAGCAGGATGCCAGCGAAGCACTGCAGGATACCTTCCTGAGGGCATACCGGTTTCTGCACAAGTTTGAGTTCAAGTCCAGCTTCTACACGTGGCTGTACCGGATTGCCACCAATACGAGTCTGACGATGCTGCGCAAGCGCAAGTCGCCGGTAGTGATGTCGCTCGACGAGCCGGTCGGCGCGAACGGCGATCTGCCGCTGGAGATTCCGGACCAGAAGTACAGCCCGGAGCGACTCATGCGCCGGCGGGACCTGGGCCGGGCCCTGCAGGAGGCGGTGGATTCCCTGCCGACCGACTACCGGTCAGTGGTCGTGCTGCGCGACCTGGAAGGACTGAGCAACGAGGAAGTCAGCAAAGTTATGAATCTGTCGGTTTCTGCGGTCAAGTCGCGGCTGCACCGCGGGCGGCTCGTATTGCGCGAGCAACTGGCAGGATACCTGTAACGGAGTTATTATGACGGAGAATCACCCCGAGTGCAGTGAACTCCTGGAACTGCTGGTTGACTTCATCGATGGCGAGGAGACCATTGAAGTCCGGCAGAAGATCATGGTTCACCTTGAGACCTGCGACAAGTGCTCGCGTCTGCTCTGGAGCATGAGGCGGGTAGTCGCCTATTGCCAGGCGGAGTCCAACTGCGATATGCCGGTCCAGGTGCGCCAGCGTCTCTGGGAAGCGCTCGGCCGGGAATTCAAGGCGGGCGACCCGGACGAAACCGGGACATAGCCTGTTCCCATCCGGCCGTCCCGATGAATCCGGTCCTGCTGTGACCATTGCGGTGGCGCTGAGCGGAGGAGTTGATTCGTCAGTCGCCGCCGCATTACTGAAGCAGCAGGGATACAATCTGGTCGGGCTCACGATGCTGGTTCCGGGTCAGGATCCGGCGGAAGCGCGCCGGGTTGCGGACAGTCTTTCGATACCTTACCACCTGCTCGATTTGCGCAGTACGTTTGAACGGGAAGTGGTGGACTACTTCTGCGCCGAATACGGCCGCGGCCGGACCCCGAACCCGTGCATCAGGTGCAACGAGCGGGTGAAGTTCGGAGTGTTGCTCCGAGAGGCCGGGAAGCTTGGCGCAGAGCGGTTGGCCACCGGGCACTACGCCCGGGTGACGCAGGACAAGGACGGGTTACGGCAGTTGCGCCGGGGCGCGGATGAAGCGAAGGACCAGTCGTACTTTCTCTACCGGCTCGGCCAGGAGCAGTTGGCCCGGGTTCTGATGCCGGTCGGCGGACACACCAAGGAGCAGGTGCGCGAACTGGCCCGCAGGTTTGATTTGCCGGTTGCGGAGGGCCGTGAGAGTCAGGAGATATGTTTTGTCCCGGATGACGACTATGCCGGGTTCCTGCGCGAGCGGAAGCCGGAGCTGTTTCGGCCCGGACCGGTGCTGGATACGAACGGCAAAGAAATCGGCCGCCACGACGGCATTGCGGGGTTCACCGTCGGCCAGCGTAAGGGCCTTGGAATCGCGTTCGGGGAGAGGCGGTACGTTGTCCGGATTGAGCCGGAAGCCGATGCTGTTATCCTCGGAGAGGAGAAGGACGTCTGTTCCCGGGTTGCCGAGCTTGAGCACGTGCACTGGATTTCGGGCTGGGCTCCGGAGTCGGCATTCCGGGCGGTTGTCAGGATTCGGTCGCAGCATCCGGGCCAGGCAGCGGTTGTGAAGCCGCTGCCGGGCGGCCGGGCCGAACTGGTATTCGACGAAGCACAGAGAGCGCTAACCCCGGGCCAGGCCGCGGTCTGCTACCAGGGCGACGTGGTGCTCGGCGGCGGCACAACCGCGGGCCCCGGGGGATGAACACGGCGGGATGCCGTTACATGCTGCGTGCGGAAAAGCACTGAACTGAGTTCAAAGGAGGAACCATGATTCCGTTGCTGCTTGCACTCGTATCCGTGACCGTCGACTCCAGGGTCGACTCGGTCGTCGTCTACCCGGACCAGGTCCTCGTTGTCAGGACCGCAACGGTCAGCGTGTCCGGGTCGGGCGAACTGGTCTTTTCCGGGCTCCCGGGCGGGCTCAATGACAACACCGTCCGTCTCAAGGCTCCCGGCATGCAGATCGGCGAGGTCCAGGTCATCAAGGGCTACATGGCTGAGCCGACTCCGACCGTGAAGAAGCTCGAGCAGAAGGTCAAGGGCCTCGAAGACAAACTTCAGGGACTTGACGACAAAGCCGAGATCCTGAAGGCCAAGGAGGACTTCCTGAAATCGATCAAGCTTGGGGCACCCGAACTCATTTCCAAAGAACTGCAACAGGGCAAGGTGTCTTCCGAGTCGTGGAGCAGTGCGCTGTCGTTCATGGTCAGAGAGATGGGCGAAGTGAAGGAAGGCCTGATTGGACTCAAGCGCGACCGGGAGGCACTGGGCAAGGAGCTCGACGCCGCGCGCAGGGAATACAACGACGCCCGGGCAGCGATTGAGAACCGCAAGGAAGTCCGCTTCGAATACGATGCCGCCGCCGGCACCTACGACGTGCGGCTGGCGTATGTCATCGGCTACGGTGCAAGCTGGGCTCCGTACTACGAACTCCGCGCCCGCCCGGAAAAGGACAAGGTCGGGTTTTCCTACTACTGCAAGCTGTCGCAGCGCACCGGCGAGGACTGGAGCCGGGTCAAGGTCGTCCTTTCCACTTCGCGGCCGGTGCTGGGTCTTGTGGCCCCAACGCCGAATCCCTGGTATGTCTCCGTCTACGAAGCGCTCGCCGGCAACGCGAGGTCGAGGGGCGATTTCGACGGCCGGATGGAGGCAGGGGCCATGGCCCCGGAAGCCGAGGCGCAGCAGGTCGTCTACGATGAAGTGGCTGCGGTGGAGACCGGCATCTCGCTCCAGTACGTGATTCCGGGCCGGGTCAGCCTCAGCAGCGGTGAGCCGGCCAAGAAGCTGATGCTGCGGGAGTCCGAGCTGTCGGCCGAATACGGGTACTACACACTGCCGCGTGCGTCTGCGCAGGCTTTCCTGCAGGGCAAGCTCGTCAACACGACGCCGTTCGTCCTGCTGGCGGGTCCGGCGAATACCTACGTCGGTGACGAATACACCGGTTCCACCTATCTTCAGTCCGTCGCCCCGGGTGAGACGACCGAAGTCAGCTTCGGCGTCGACGAACGGGTCAAGGTCACGCGAGAACTGGTCAAGAGCTTCCGGTCCAGGTCCGGTCTGTTCTCCAAGACCGAAAAGGACCAGCTCGTCTACAGGACCGTCATTCAGAACTACCATCCCAAGCTGATCGAGATCGAGGTCGTCGAGCAGGTCCCGGTGTCCCAGCAGAAGGACGTCGGCGTCAAGGTCAACAGGGTCGAGCCCAGGTGGCTCGAACACGACAAGGATGCCGGTACCTATACCTGGCGACCGGTGCTGAAGTCGGGTGAGAGGTTCGAAATCGAAGTCGACTTCACGGTCTCGCACCCACCCCTTGCCGCTTCCGGCGGACATCCGGCCATGGAGATGAAAGGACTCTTCTAGCCGCGGTATTGTCAGGCGGGACGGGTTGCACATCCGTCCCGCCTGCTGTATGCTGGGCGTTGTGAGTCAGGTCACGATTGTCGGTGTCGGCTGTGAAGCTGCTGCAGGGCGGCCGGGCTGAATCGGTATTCGATGAAGCAGAGAAAGCGATAACCCCGGGCCAGGCCACGGTCGGCTGTCAAGGCGACGTGATTCGCGGCGGGGTAATCGCGCGGGCCCGGCAGGGATGATGCGGCCGGGCTTGCGGTGGATGATGTAAACAAGCCAAAGGAGGAGCAATGGTCCTACTACTGATGGCACTGGTCGGTCTGACTGTCGATTCCCGGGTGGATTCGGTTGTCGTCTACCCGAACCAGGTGATGGTTGTGCGTTCGGCCGAGGTTACGGTCAGCGGCCCGGGCGAGGTCGTGTTTGAGGACCTGCCCGGGGCCCTGCAGGACAACTCGGTGCGGATCAAGGCACCGGGAATGAGAATCGGTGAAGTGCAGGTCGAGCGCGGGTACATCGATGAGCCGACGCCGATGGTGAAGAAGCTGAAGGAACGGGTCGAGGAACTGGAACTGGAACTCCGGGAATTGGCCAACGAGCGCGAAGTGCTCAAGGCCAAGGAGAAGTTCCTGGAATCGATCCGGCTCGGCGCGCCGGAGCTGATTTCCAAAGAGTTGCAGCAGGGCAAAGTGTCGAGCGAGTCCTGGCGCAGCGCGCTTTCGTTCATGGCTGGCGAACTGGGCAAGGTGAAAGAAGGGCTGCTCGACCTTGAGCACGAAGTCAAAGAAACCCAGGAACTGCTTGAGGCTGCCCGGCGGGAATACAACGCGGCCCGGGCCCGGATTGAGAACCGCAAGGACGTGAGCTTCAATTTCTCGGCCCGGGCCGGGACGTACCAGGTGAAACTGGGATACGTCATCGGGCACAGCGCGGGCTGGGTGCCCTACTATGAACTGAGAGCAAGGCCGGACAAGGGCAAGGTCGAGTTGACCTACTTCGCCAAACTGTCCCAGAGCACGGGCGAGGACTGGGACCGGGTGAAAGTGGTGCTTTCCACGACCAGGCCCGCGGTGGTGGTCACCGCGCCTGAGCCCAAGCCCTGGTATCTGAGCCTGGTGGACTTGTACGCGTACCGGGCCAATAAGCAGGCGGCGCAGAGGAAGGTGCTTGGCGCAGACCAGAAGGGCGTGGTGCAGCGCATGATCATCGACGACGAGTTCGCAAGACTACCGGTCGAGGACATGTCGGATCTGAGCGGGATGCAGGGCGGCGTCGCAACACGAAGGCCGCCGCCGGTCCTGGTCGAGGAAACCGGCATTTCACTTCAGTACGTTGTGCCGGGACGGGTGTCCCTGAAGAGCGGGGAACCGCTCAAGAAGCTGCAACTACGTGAAGCCGGGCTTGACGTTGAGTTCGGATACTTCTGCGTTCCTCGCGTGAAGCAGCAGGCATTCCTGACCGGCAGGATGGTGAACACGACCGACTTCGTTCTCCTGGACGGGGAGGCGAGCACTTATGTCGGGGACGAGTTCACCGGTACGACCTGGCTGGATGCGGCCGCGCCCCAGGAATCGACCGAAGTCAGCTTTGGCATCGACGAGCGGGTCAAAGTGCAGCGGGAGCTGGTCAAGAGCTTCAAGTCCACCGGCGGGCTGTTCTCCAAGACCGAGAAGCTGCAGTTCTGGTACAGAACCACGGTCGAGAATTTCCACCCCGAGTCGATGGAAATCAGGATTGTGGAACTGACCCCGGTCTCGAAGCAGAAGGAGATCAAGGTGACGGTCGGCCGGGTGGAGCCGAAGCCGGATAAGTATGAGAAGGAGAAGGGCTTCCGCACCTGGAAACGGACAATCGAGCCCCAGGGCAAGCTCGAGCTGGAGATTGAGTTCACAGTTGAGTATCCGCCAAACAAGCGCGTGCAGGGGTTGTTCTAGGACCGGCTGCATGGCATCGGGCGGGGCCTTCGGGCCCCGCCTTTTCGTTCGGGCGTTTGAAGTCGGGACCGCACCGGGTGGAATGAATCGGCCGGGCCGGGTGTATCTGGTTATGTCGAGAACAGTCTGAACCATAAGGAGGAGTAATGGTCCCATTGTTGCTGGCGCTCGTGAGCCTGACCGTCAACTCAAAGGTCGATTCCGTAGTGGTCTACCCGAACCAGGTCACGGTCGTGCGGACCGCGAAAGCGACCGTTTCAGGCTCGGGCGAACTGGTTTTCCCCGGGCTGCCCGGAGCTTTGATGGACAATACGGTGCGCATCAAGGCACCGGGAATGAGAATCGGTGAGGTCCAGGTGAGGCATGGCTACCTGGATGAGCCGACACCCGCGGTGAGGAAGCTGAAGGACAGGGTTGAGGACCTTGAGGATGACCTCAGGGGACTGCGGGACGAACAGGAGGTTCTCAAGGCCAAGGAGGAGTTCCTCAAGTCAATCAAGCTCGGCGCGCCGGAGATAATCTCCAAGGAGCTGCAGCAGGGCAAGGTCTCGACCCAGTCCTGGCGTGGTGCTTTGTCGTTCATGGCCGAGGAGCTGGGCAAGGCGAAGGCGCGGGTCCTGGAACTGGAGCACGAAGTCAAGGACGTCGAGGAGCTGCTCAACGCGGCGCGGCAGGAGTACAATGCGGCCCGGGCCCGAATCGAGAACCGGAAAGAAGTGCAGTTCGACTTCGATGCCGGTGCCGGTACGTACCAGGTGCGTCTGTCGTACGTTATCAGCAGCGGAGCCAACTGGTCGCCGTACTACGAACTGCGGGCCCGTCCGGACAAGGGCAAGGTCGATATGGCCTATTTCGCCCGGCTGTCCCAGCGCACGGGCGAAGACTGGAACCGGGTGAGAGTGGTGCTTTCCACTTCCATGCCGATGTCCGGGATTGCAGCGCCGACTCCGTATCCGTGGTACCTGTCAGTCATCGAAGCGTTCGGCAGGGTCACGGGCAAGACGCGCGGCATGCCGCTGGCGGGCGCGATGGCCGGGGAGCGGACCATCGACGAGTTCGATCTGGACGGCAGACTGGAAGCTCAGGTCCAGGCGGTCGAAACCGGGATTTCGCTCCAGTACGTGATACCGGGCCGGGTGACGCTCGCCAGCGGCGAGCCCCCGAAGAAGTTGAAGCTGCACGAGACCGGGCTTGAGGCCGAGTTCGATTACTACACTCTACCCCGGGCGCGCGCCCAGGCGTTCCTCCAGGGCAGGCTGGTCAATACCACGGAGTTCGTATTCCTGGCCGGTGAGGGCAACACTTATGTCGGGGACGAGTTCACCGGCACGACCTGGCTGCCCGCGGTTGCGCCCGAGGAATCGACCGAAGTCAGCTTTGGGGTCGACGAGCGGGTCAAGGTGACGCGCGAGTTGGTGAAGAGCTTCAAATCCAGGTCCGGGCTGTTCAAGAAGACCGAGAAAGTACAGTTCGTGTACAAGATTACGGTCGAGAACTTCCATCCCAAGCCGGTCGAAATCAGAATCGTCGAGCAGGTGCCGGTCTCCCAGCAGAAGGAGATCAAGGTGAGCGTGACCAGGGTGGAACCGAGGTTCCTTGAGCAGGACAAGGAGAAGGGGACTTTCACCTGGAAACCGACCATGGAGCCGAGAGGCAGGTTCGAGATCGACTTCGAGTTCACGGTCGAGTATCCGGCCGGGCGCAGGATACAAGGGCTGTATTAGAGCCGGCTGCGCGATATCGGGCGGGGCGGGTGGAAATCCCGCCCCGTTTTGCGTATGCTTCAGGACGTGACAGTCGATATCATCGGTGCGGGCCTGGCCGGATGCGAAGCGGCGCTGCAATGTGCGCGGTTCGGAGTCCGGGCACGACTCCACGAGATGCGGCCCGGTGTCCAGACCGAAGCGCATCGGACCGGCGACGTTGCGGAACTGGTCTGTTCCAATTCGCTCAAGTCAACCGAGCCGCACAATGCCCACGGTCTGCTGAAGGCAGAGTTGGGTATCTTCGGCTCGGTGTTGCTCCAATGCGCGGCGCGGGCGGGGATTCCGGGCGGCAAGGCGCTGGTAGTTGACCGGCAGCGGTTTTCGGCCGAGGTGGCAGGGGAACTTGCCCGGGCTGGGGTTGAGGTGATTCGCGGGGAAGTGGACCGAATTCCGAATGGCCCCTGCATCATCGCCACCGGGCCGTTGACGTCACCGGCCCTGGCTGAGGCGCTGACCAGCCTGTTGGGCGTGGAACGGCTGTTCTTCTTTGACGCGATTGCGCCGGTGGTCGCGGCTGACTCGATAGACATGAATCTGGTATTTGCGGGTTCGCGCTACGGTGTGGGCGCGGATTACCTGAACTGCCCGCTGGACCGGGAGCAGTACGGCCGGCTGGTTGACGAACTGGTCCGGGCCGAGCTGCACCCGGTGCACGAGTTCGAGCGGACGCGCCTGTTCGAGGGCTGCCTGCCGGTCGAGGAACTGGCGCGCAGGGGCAGGCAGACTTTGGCATTCGGTCCACTCAAGCCGGTCGGGCTCATTGACCCGAAAACCGGCACCCGGGCGTTCGCAGTGGTGCAACTGCGCCGGGAGAATGCCGAAGGGACGATGTTCAACCTCGTCGGGTTCCAGACAAGGCTCAAGCAGGGAGAGCAGCGCCGGGTGTTCCGGATGATTCCCGGGCTGGAGCAGGCCGAGTTCCTGCGCTATGGCAGCATGCACCGGAACACGTACCTTGACGGTCCGAAGGTGCTGCTGCCGACCCTGCAGACGCGCGCGCGGCCGGACCTGTTCATCGCAGGCCAGTTGACCGGTGTCGAAGGATACGTCGAATCAATCGGAGCCGGTCTGGTTGCCGGAGTCAATGCGGCCCGGGTCTGCCTGCGGAAAGGGGTCAAGGGGTCGAGGGGTCGAGGGGTCAATGGGGGTGGCCGAGCGAGCGCTGGCCGGGAGCCGGTCCGGTTCCCGGAACCGACGATGCTTGGCGGGTTGCTGAAGTACATCACGATGCAGAACGAGGAGTTTCAGCCGATGAACGCCAACTTCGGGCTGCTGCCGTCGCTGGAGGAGAAGGCCCGGGGCAGGGAGAAGCGCCGGCTGCTGGCAGAACGGGCGCTGGCTGTGGCCGGAGGGTACGATCTCGATTCGGGCGGAACGTAACGTTGACACGTCCGGGATCCTTCCCTATGCTGCCTGCGCGATGGATACGACTGTCGTCCGATTGAACGCTTGGAGCGCCGGGCGATTGACGCTCGGGCGTGCTCGGCCGCGCGGGTGGATGTGTTTCCCGCAGGAGGAGTCGTGAACCTGCAGATCAGGAAAGCCGTGCTCGGTCCGGACGATGAGATCTGGGTTAATATAGGTAACCGGGCACGCGCCGAGGACCCTGAGTTCACTCCCTCGACCGCAGATGAGTACCGGAAGTGGCAGAAAGCGCCGTGGTTCAATCCCGAAGGCCGGTTCATCGCGGAGTTTGACGGGAAGCCGGTCGGCAGGGTGCTCGGGCATGTGGACAAGGAGCGTGCGGAGAAGCAGGGGTTCCTGAACGGCCCGGCGGTGATTCCCGAGGCCCGGCGTCGAGGCATCGGTACGGCGCTCGCGCGCCGGGCGCTCGAAAGCCTGAAGACACGCGGGATGGAAACGGTCCAGGGAGATGCGCAGGGCTGGAACGAAGCGGCCCAGGCGTTCATCGAGACGCTTCGGTTCAAGCAGGTGCGGGTGTTCAGCACGATGGAGGCCGACCTGGCCGCGATTCCGCACGGGGTCGGGGAGAGCGTCACGGTTCAGTTGGAACTCATCGACAAGTCGGAAGAAGACGCGCGGCTGCTGGTTCGGCTCGAAAACGAGAGCTTCAAGGAGCATTTCAATCACCGGGACGGGACGGTTGAGGAAGCGATGTTCTGGTTCAGGAGCCTGAAGGACCTTGAGGTGGAAAACGACGTCTGTATCGCGTGGGTCGAGGATGAGCCGGCGGGATTCATCGTCTACGGCATCGACCACAAGGACAACCGGCACCTGAAGAAAGAGCGCGGCTGGCTCTTTTCGCTCGGCGTGCTCAAGTCTTTCCGGGGACAGGGCATCGCCAAGGCGCTGATGATCCATGGTATGCGCGAGTTGAAAGCGAAGGGAATGAAGCAGGCCGGTCTTGGAGTGGACGACACCAACGTGACCAGGGCGATGCGGCTCTACGAGCGACTGGGCTTCAAGGTTACCAGGAAGTACCTCACTTACGAGCGCAGGCTCGCCTGATTGCCGGCGGTCGAGTAGTGCCGGGCATTTCTTTCTCGTCGATGCCGGGGTCATTGGAAATTGGTCATTGGTCATTTCCTACCTACATTCCGGGTGTGCTTGACTGGGCCTGTCCACCGGGTACGATTCGGCGACATGAGACGTGGCCTCTTGGACCTGTCGGTCGGGATTCTGTTGCTGGCGGTCGTCGCCAGCAACAGTTGTGACCGGCCGGTTCGGTGTGAGATGGCCTTCAGGAAGCAGTGGTCCGAGGTGCTCGCGGCCCTCCCGGTGGACCGTGACCAGGACGGGCGCGATGAGCTCTATATTCTTCACGAGAGGATTCTTTCCATCATGGAGTTGAACGGGGTGGACTGCGTTTCCGGGCAACCTAATTTCCTGCCGGCCCCTCCGGGCTTGGTGGATTACGTTGGTGACCTCGACGGAGACGGTCGTCCGGAGGTGTTGTTGAGCTCGGCACTTGCGGATACGGTTTGGCTATGCGTGCATCATCTCTCCACCGGGAGGGTTGATACCGTGACCGTGGAGATTGGTGTACGGTACGGCAACTCGGTATGGGATGGAGGTGTTGAGCGTGTCGCCTTGGCAGACCTGGATGGGGACGGCAAGGATGAGTTGGTTGTTGGTGTTTCATCCGGGTATGGAGGTCGTCCACGCGGGGTGTATGCGTTCAGTCTGAACACCCACAGCGTTATCTGGAAGTTCTTGTGCGGACCGCAGGTGAAAAGCATCGCCGCCTGCGATTTCGATGGGGACGGTCGTTCAGAAATCGCAGTCGGCGGGCATGGGGTCTGCAACGGCTGTGTTGACAACGGGATGAGTGACTTCGAGAGCTATGTGTTCCTGTTGGATGGCGACGGAGGTTTGGTCTGGAAGAGAATGATACATCGAGGGTCATCGCATGCCGACATCCGGCTGGCCGATATGGATGGCGACTCCGTGCCCGAGATCGTTGTCAGGGGTTGGTGTGCGCTTGAGGACGCCGAGAGGTCGGATAGCATCCTGATTCTGGATGCGGCGGACGGCAATCTGAAGGAAGCCATACCGAGTGACAGCGGGGCCAAGCTCTGGCGTTTCGAGGTCAGCGATCTGGATGGCGATGGCAGGCCGGAGGTGGTTGTGGTTGACAGCCGCGGAGTGATGGAGGTGTGGGACCGGGACTTGCGGGTTGTCGCCCGGCGGGAGTTCGCGGAAGGTATCTATGACATCCTGGCGTGTGACCGTCTGTTTGGAACCCGGCAGCGCCAACTGGTTGTGAGCTCCACGCCGAAGGAACTGCTGGTTCTGGACCACCGCCTGCGGACGGTCGTCCGCCGGACATTCTCTGAATCGGTCCAGTTCGTCAGGCCAGTGGCTGCAGGTGAGGGGAAACCGATGGGGCTGATGGTTGTCAGCGAGGTGCTGGTTCCTTCCGGGCCTCCGTTCCGCGAGATGGAATTGTACAGCATTTACCTGTTTCCTCGACCCTTCCCATGGATGGTGGTCAGCATCATCCTGGCAGTGTTGTTGTTCGGTGTGCTGTTTCTGGTTTTCTACTTCCGTAGGTCCTACCGTGAGCAGATTCGGTATCTGGCACGCGGGTTGGTGCAGAAGGCGGGGGTTGTGGAGCTTGACCGCAAGGGGTGCGTGAGCGCGGCCAATGAGTATGCGCGGAAACTGCTCGGCATCGAGACCGAGGTCAGGAACCAGCGCATCAGCGAAATCCTGTCCGGGCAGGAGTTTGTCGCGTTGCGGGAAGCACTGAAGCGGGTGCTCTCCGGGAAGGAGAAGCAGGCTGGCTGCGAGATGGCGTTGGAGCGTGAAGGGGTAACGAAGACCCACTCGGCCAGGGTCTCGCGGGTCCGGTTTGGCGGATACCTGCTCAGTATCGAGGACCTGTCCGCGGTCGAATACGCACGCAGGATTGCGGATTGGGGTCCGGTGGCCCGACGTATGGCGCACGGCATCAAGAACCCGTTGACCACGATTGCCCTGACGGTTCAACGGCTGGAACGGCACTGCGACCCGGAGGCGGAGCGGTACACCGAGAGCCTGAAGGAGGATATCGAGCGGCTTCGTAAGATGACCGACGGCTTCATGCGGTTCACCACCTTGGAGTCGCCTGCGCTGGAGTCGGCCGACCTGAACGACGTTCTGAGTCAGGCCCTGGCAAAGGTGACAGACGTAGTGCCGGACGGGATTTCCATCCGGCGCGAGCTGGAGGAAAACCTGCCACCAGTTGCGCTGGATAGGAAACAGATGGGTACCGTGTTCGCAAACGTGATTGAGAATGCGATTGCCGCCATGGGTGAGAACGGCACCCTGACGGTGACGACGCGCCTCCCGGACAGTCCTGCGGGCAAGGGACACGTGGTAATTGAGATTGCCGACACCGGCAAAGGAATTCCGAAGCGGTATCTGGACAAGGTGTTCGACCCGTACTTCACCCGGAAGCCGGGCGGCACCGGATTGGGGATGAGCATTACGAAGCGGATTGTTGAGGACCACAAGGGGACGATTTCAATCGCGAGCGTGGAAGGCGAAGGCACGACAGTCACAATCGTGTTGCCGGTTACCCCGACGACTGGCACGAGTGCTGCACAAGCATGAAGCGCATGAAAACCCGAATCCTGGTAGTCGATGACGATGAGAAAATCCGGCGGTCGTTATCCGAACTCCTGGTCGAGCAGGAGTTCGAGGTGGTCGAAGCCTCGGACGGCACCGAAGCGCTGGAGCGGTTCGAGCAGGGCGGCGTTGACCTGGTGCTGCTCGACTACCAGTTGCCGGACTTCGACGGGCTTAAGGTTCTAGAACAGATCCGGAAGCGCGATTCCGAGCTGCCGGTGGTCATGATGTCGGGCTACGGCACGATCAAGCTGGCGGTCAAGGCTACCCGGCAGGGCGCGTACGATTTCCTGGAGAAGCCGCTGGATGAGGACCGGCTCGTGGTGACGGTTCGGAACGCGGTTGAGAAGCATCTGTTGCAGCGCGAGGTTGCGGCCCTGCGGGCGGAGACCTTGGCGCGGTATCGGATGGTTGGGAACTCGCCCGCGATGAGCCGCGTATACGACATGATTGACCGTGCCGCACCGTCGAAGGCGAGCGTGTTGATTCTCGGTGAGAACGGTGTCGGCAAGGAGTTGGCAGCGCGAGCCATTCACCGCAAGAGCCTGGTGGCGAGCGGGCCGTTCGTGCGTATCAACTGCGCGGCAATTCCCGACAACCTGATTGAAAGCGAGTTGTTCGGACACGAAAAGGGCGCGTTTACCGGCGCGGTGATTCGGAAACCGGGTAAGCTGGAACTGGGAGATAAAGGTACTGTGTTCCTGGACGAGGTCGGGGACATGAGCCTGCCGGCCCAGGCCAAGTTGCTCCGGTTCCTGCAGGAAGGTGAGGTCGAGCGGGTTGGCGGCACGCAGACCCTGACGATTGATGTCCGCGTGATTGCTGCGACCAACAAGAGTTTGAAGGACGAGATCGGGAATCACCGGTTTCGTGAGGACCTATTCTATCGGCTCAATGTCGTAACCCTGAAGATACCGTCGCTTCGGGAACGCAGAGAGGATATAGCGCTGCTGGCCGAGCATTTCCTGGCTGGGTTCTGCGAAGAGCAGGGCGTGTCCGGCAGGACGCTGTCCGATGATGCGGTCAACCTGCTGGCCGGCCAATCCTGGCCGGGAAACGTTCGGGAACTTGCCAATGTGATTCAGCGGTGCGTGGTTCTGCTGCCGCAGAACGAACTGTCCGCGAAAGACATCGGGCCGCTGCTGACCACGGAGAACGGCTCGAGCCCGGAGCGCGAACACCTCCAGTCTCTCAAGGCGGCGCGGAGCGAATTCGAGCGGAAGCACATACTCGGTGTGCTGGCTGGCTGCAAGTGGAACATGACCGAAGCGGCGCGGGTGCTTGAACTGGACCGGACCGGATTGTACAAGGCGCTGGAGCGGCTCGGGATCAAGTCCCCCAGAAGCGCTGACCGCTGACCGCCAACAGGCTGCCGTTCGTTTCTTCCGTGTCTCCGTCCTGACCTTAGAATTTCTCTTGGCGTTCTCTGCGCTTTGGCGGTTCCCCCTGGTTCTGTAGACCAAACTCCACACCCGGTGTTGACTGAAGTCAACGGTTCCTGTTCTGACTTCCACAGCACATAACAACACGAGACCTATCCGGTGCTGTCCTCAGGTGTTTTCCTGAAGTCGTGAGTCAATCCGCACGCTGGCACGCCCATTGCGGTAGAAACCAAGTGAATATGAAGACACCACAGCGCTTCGTCCTCGGTCGAGACCACGTTCCTCGTGCTAGAGGTCTTGAAGAACAGAGTGCTGGTAAGCAAGTCGGAGTCTCGGACTCCAGTAGACCAAAGGAGGTAGTCGTGAGGAAACTCAAAGGAATCCTGCTGGTGGCATTGCTGGTAGGAGCTGTTGCCACACCGGCCCAAGCCGGTTTGCTGGGCGACATCGGGAAGATCGTCGGCGGAAGCGGTGCTGATATCGGACAGAGGGCACTGGAGAGAGCGCAGAGAGAGGTGGCGTACCAGGTCTTCCGTACCGTTCTGCGCGACAACGGCTGTCGCGGTGCTGACGACTATGCGAACGCGGTCAGGCTAATCGTCGAGAGTCAAGATTGGGGCGGCGCTACCGCTGCATTCTACACTGGACTAGACAAGGATGGTACTGAGGGCGCTCGCGAGGTCCTGAAGGTCCTGTACGCAGCAGCAATAACTGTCCGACTGACAGACGAGCATGTTGCTGACGAGATTGTCTCGTTCATCAACTACATCAACAGACGGTACGACTTCTAAGGAGGATATGATGCTCAATGGAACGGGCAACTCTGGAAGGTTGACTCGGTTGGGCTCTACCTTTTTCCTTGCGGTGATGGTTGCGCTTATGGCTCAGCCGCTCGCGATGGGGAGCGAACGTACGATCAACCTCTACGGCGAGGACATGAGCTACGATGACTTCACACGGGACCCATCGGGAACCATCAAGGAGGCCCAGGCACGAAGTCACCAGCGGCGCACCTCCGATCAGGACGGTTTGACTCAGGACGTTCACACAGAGGTGTGTATTGGACTAGGTGTTGCAGGTACTGGCGCGCGCATCTGTGTGAGCGACGACGGAACTGTTTCAGTTGGTGCTGGTGTCAAGGGAATCCAGGGCAGCATCTACGGGAATCTCGCTGAGCGCAATGCTGGAGTCTGTGCGGGCGTCGGTGGCTCCGTGGTGGAAGTCGGTCCCGTAGGAGTAGGGGGATCGACATCTGTTTGCGCCGATGTGAAGCGCGGAGCGGTGAGCAAGACTTCGGTGCAGGCTGGCGCGGGGCAGGTCACTGTGGACACCTACCGAGAGGAATAGGAGAACTATGACACCGACGAAGGCACGGCAGATGAGCCGCCCTTCTGCGGGACTCAACACGGCGGCACCGGCCATGGACGAAGAGAAAAGCATCCGAGGTGCGCGGGTGTTGAAGCAAAGAAGAAAGAAGGAGGAAAGATGCTCAGAGCATTCTTGATGAGCATGGTAGCTACCTGTGTGGTGGTGGCAGCCGCAGGTTCCGAGACTGTGGCGGTTGACGAAGAAGTCGAGATGATAGAGCGGGCCGACTCGGGAAGCCCCTGCAGCCGGGAAGCACCGGCTGTCATGACGAAGGAGGCCGAATTCCTCACCGACTTGGGAGCAGGGCTTCCATACCGAGGCCTGACCGAACTCGAGCAGGCCAAGTTGGCTTCGTCCTTGCAGACGACCAGCGGTTCAGATGAGAACAAGACGAAGATGACTGAGGTGACAACAGACCTGGGACTGGGTCGTCCGTATCCTGGGTTGAGTGAAGGAGAGAAGGCCAAGCTCCGCCGGTGGCTTCCTGATAGCCATCCAGAGCAGTTGCCCGTGGAGGGTCCAAGACCGGAGTCTCCTGAAGATGACAAGCTCATGCCCAGCAGCATGGAGAATGACTAACCAGGGGAGGAGGTACTATCATGTCTAGGCTACTTGTAGCGGGGTTGCTGACGTTGGGGCTGGCAGTGCAGGCTGTCATGGCGAAGGAGACGCCCAAGAAGACCGAGGTCTTTGTGGGGTCTGATGGGCGTCAGTACAGCATTACGGTCGTGCCTGAGCTTGAATGCGTGGATGAAGGAGTGTCGGCAAAGACGGACACAGGGAAGGAAACGGACGGCTGGGTGACAGTGAAGTCGGAGGACTTCGAGGGTGTTTTCCCTGGTGAATGGGAAGTATCCGGGAATCCTACGTGGGACGATGAGACACAGAAATACCGGTCCGGTAGCTGGGGAGGCTACTGTTGTGACGGCGGAAGCAGGAGAGTAACCTACCCGGGGCCGTACCCCACGGACTTTCGAGCGTGGATGATCTACGGTCCGTTTAGCATGTCCGGATGTGACACGGGCTACGTTCAGTTTTACCGGTGGCTCGACTGCGAGACGACACACGATTACCTGTACGTCGGGTACTCGACAAACGGAACTGAGTTCCATGGGTTCAGCGAAAGTGGCAGACACCGGAGTTGGTCTAGGAAGACCCTGAGTCTTGAGCCTGTGGCAGGGCAGAGCCAAGTGTGGATCGGCTTTCTGTTCAACAGCGATGTCTCAGTCACGGACACCGGCGCGGTGCTGGACGACATCCTTGTGCGCAAACGCATTCCCACGCCACGTCGGCTTATGCTTCTGTCGGATGATAGCCGTAAGTCCACGAGCCAGGATACCTGGTGTAAGCTCTATCAGAGTACGAACTACTGGTTTGCAGTCGGGGTTCGTCCCAGTTCGGGTGACTTCGACATCGCGTTGTACGCAGACACGCTGTTCGGCGGCAGCATACTTGCAAGTTCGGGTCGCACCGGCACTGATGTGGACTTCGTCGTGGCCGATTGCAACCACAGTCCGGACGACAAGTGGTATGGGGTGTATGTTGATGAATACTCAAGCGGTTCTGCCACTGTGGAGTACGAAGACGACTCCGATATGCTGAGCGAAGGCTCGAATGGGCCATACGCCTGGGAGAACTCCGACGACCAGTATGACGTGGTTGAGTGCTACGATGTCTACCTGCAGGCCGGGAACACCTACACGTGTACCTTGAGGACCTATGGCTCCGCGCCGGACGGCATCGCGCTGTTCAAGTCGAACGGCAGCAGCTACTACGCTGGGCGTTCGCAGGCGGTCAGGGATGTAGGCGTTTCTGGCGGCCGGGCGATATTCACCTACACTGCGACATCGAGTGACTACTACGGCATCGTTGTCTATGCTACGACAGCCGGGACCGGCAACTACTACGTGAAGATCCGAACCGGTGTTCCTCCGCCGCGCCGGCTTATGCTTCTGTCGGATGATAGCCGTAAGTCCACGAGCCAGGATACCTGGTGTAAGCTCTATCAGGATGAGAACTACTGGTATGCAGTCGGGGTTCGTTCCAGTTCGGGTGACTTCGACATCGCGCTGTACGCAGACACGCTGTTCGGCGGCAGCTCGCTAGCGAGCTCGGGACGCACCAGTGGGGTAGATTTCGTTGTGGCCGACTGCAACCACAGCCCGTACAACAAGTGGTATGGTGTGTATGTCGGTGAATACTCAAGCGGTTCTGCCACTGTGGAGTACGAGAACAACGACGACCTGTTGACCCCTGGTAATGGCAACGGCAGTCAGACTTGGCCAGCTGGCGATGTTGTCGAGATCTGGGACAAGTACTGCGCACCCGGATACGGCCGGCCCACGATATGGTCGGTTGATCCAACTTCCTCTCTGGACATCGGAGTGGCGGTGTTCAAGTCAAACGGGAGTGCTTATTACGCCGGTAGAAGTTCTGCGTACCGGATTGCGGACAGCCACGGTCCGGGTGGAGCAGAGACGGTTTCGTTCTATCCAACGACCGGCGACTATTACGGGTTTCTCGTCTGGGCCAACAACAGCGCCAGTGGTACGATCTACTACCAGTGGACCGGCATTGAAGAATCAAGTGAGTCCAGGCCGGTCAGCACCCACACACTGCTCTATTCGTGCCGGCCCGGCCACTTCCGGCGCTCAACTGAACTTACCTACAGCTTGGGAAGGCCGTGTGACGTCAGGCTCGATGTGGTTGATGCCTCCGGTCGGCTTGTGGAACGAATGGTTGATGCCCGGCAGCCGCAGGGCGTGCATCGAGTCCGATGGACCGGGCAGGATGCCTCGGGGCGCTACGTCTCGCCCGGAATTTACTTCGTGCGCCTGACGACTGCTGACCACACGGCAACGCAGAAGATGGTGAAGCTGGAGTAGTCGCCGGGAGGTGGCCGGAAGGGGCCGGTGATGCGGCGGGGAGCTTCGGCTCCCCGCCGGTTCTGATTGGTCCAGGTAGCCTGCAGAGCGATTTGGCGGGCGGTTCCGGGCCAAGAGCGGGTAGTCTGGTTCCGTCCGGCATCTACTTCTGCACGCTTGAGGCTGAAGGCCGAAGGGGCACGTGCAAAGTGGTGCTGACCCGGACTGCCGAGTAGCCAGGTACGGCCCTTGGCAGCGGACGCCTGAGGTTTGGGCGAGTCGACTCCTTGGGAAACCACACAGCATG
>CBDUVZ010000002.1:0-68214 GCA_965370805.1 uncultured bacterium
AAGCACCTGAGTTGCCAGGAGCTTATGCAGAGGGACGGCCAGTTGACCCGGCACCTTAGCCGGCAGATGTACCGCGAGCTGGACTTCCACAAGGACCGGCAGGTACGCGGGGAGTTGAGGCGTCAGGATTGCCGGCAGCCAGTCGGTTCTTCACCACGAAGCTGCGTCGGGGGAGTCGGTTTCCGGGCGCTGCTCTTTGCCGGGGCGTGAATCGCTGACAGGCCGGTTCGGGTTTCTACCGAATCGGCACCGGACCCGGTTCTTTCGGGACCCGCTTTTCCTCGCCGGTGACGCGGCGGATGTCATAGACTGTCCCGGTTCCTTCTTCGGTTACCATCAGCAGTGTGAATTTGTAGTCCGCGACGATGAAGCTCTCAAGGTCGTCCATGAAGGAGAAGACCCCGATATGTTCCCGCTTGTCGTTCAGCATCCAGCACGCGAGGGTGGGCAGGTAATCGTCGAGGACGTGCCGGCTCGTGAAGATTTCCCGTGAGACTTCCCGGAAATCGGTGAGTCGGGGCCATTCGTCCCAGCCGGGTGCCGGGCCGGCGGTATCGAATCCCGCGGGTCGGATGTCGTTGAAAGGCCGGATGATCGTCCGGTAGCCTGCCTGGCCACCTGGTCCGACCGGTCCCTGAGCGAGAAACGCATCCATCTCTTCGAGCACCCGTCTCAGTCTGGACCGGGGATACGCGAGCGCCTGCAGGGGACGGAGGGTGTCCTTGTTGGCGTAGTAGTACTGCCGGGACGGGTAGGCGATAGTCAGGGCCGAGTTGAGGATGCCGTAGTCGCTGGCGTAAACGACGTCCCCGTCCAGTGTGAGCGCATTGGCGGAGAACCCGTTGCCCAGCCGGCGGCAGAAGACCAGCGCGTTCCTGAGCCCGGCCCGCCGGACGTTCTGCACGACCCGGGTGTCAACCAGACCGTAGGAGCGGAATTCCGCCAGGCGTGGCGGCAGACCGACCGCGAGCATCACCAGCAGCAGGACGACCAGGGTCCGGCCGACGAAGTGCGATGCCGCCCGGTCCGAGACGTCGAGCCGGCAGTTCCGGTTCAGGAACTCCTTGAGTCGCATTCCGCCGAGCACGGTCAGAATCACGAGGCACGCCGCGGATTCGTAAAGGAAGCGGGATCCGAAGCTGGCGTCGTGGTACCAATAGAAGAAGTGAACCGCGGTCAGGCTGACGAATCCGAGGAGGAGCAGCCAGTCGCGTTTGTCTTTCGTGCCGGCGCCGAACAGGAGCAGAATCGGCACCAGGGATGGAATCGGCCATTCGTACAGGAACTTGTTCACCAGGGTCAGTCGGTTCCCGGTGTTCACCAAGCCCCGGAAAGGGGTGTGAATCATGCCCCAGCCGCTCTTGCCGAACCCGATTCCGTGTCCGGCGCCCCATTTGACCACGTACCCGAACAGGAGCGGGTCGCCGTTCGTCAGCCAGTTGTACGCGAATGTCAGGCTCGAGACCGCGGCCAGACCGAGAGCCATCAACCCGAACCGGGGAACCAGTCTCTTCGGATTTTTCACTGCCCGGTACAGACCGTAGGCCGCGAACGGCAGCGCCACCCCGAACGCGGTGTAGGGCCGGACGTTGACCACCAGGCCGAGGAACGCCCCGGCAAACAGGGCCTGGCGCCATCTTCCCTGGCGCAGGACCCGGAAGTAGAAAAGCAGGGACAGGGTCGTGAAGAGCAGCGCGCTCGAATGGTTCATGAATTCGGCCGACATGTTGAAGATGAACGGCGTGAAGCAGGCAAGGACTCCGGCCAGCCGGCCGGTCCGTTCGTCGTAGACCTCCCGGCCCAGCAGGTAGATTGCCGGTACGGTCAATGCGCCGAGCAGTGGGTTGATAATCCACGGCATGCCGATGAGGACGCCCGGTGCCAGCAGGAGCGAGTGAAGGAAAGGATACTGCGAATACCATTGCCCGTGGTTGATGATATGGAACAGGTCAAAGAAGTCGGGGAACCGCGGCGAATCAAGGAACAGCCGGCCGGTGGCGAATATCCGCGCCTGGAAGAACTGGGCAATCGAGTCCGGGACCCGGGGCATGTGCCCGAACGAGAAGACCGATATCAGGTTGGCGACGATGAACGCGAAGCCGAACAGGAGCAGCAGGTAAGTCCGGCGGTCAAGCCCGATGAGCCACTGGTAGGTGCGCTCCAGCGGCCGGTCGAGGAATCGGAGTTTGTCGTACGCCCCGGCCAGGAACAGGGCGAGCCCGGTGCCGGCCAGAATGAGATAGAGCACCATCCGGGACCCGGTCTCGGACGGGAAGGTATCCGGGAGTTCCCACGGGAACATGGTGAAGACGAGAAGCACGAGCACGATTGTCGTCGGCACCGCGAACCTGAGCCGGCGCCAGGGCGCTGCGACGGCCCGGCGGAACAGCGGGAACAGGAGTCCGAGACCGAAGGCGGCCAGCGGCAACCCGACCACAATCCACCAGATGGGGAAGTAGTAATACTGCCCGGCCGGCATCCCCGGGAATCGGACGAATGCCCTGAACCGGGCGGCAAGCAGGTAGGAGTCACCGTAGTTGGAAACAGCGGCCAGTCCGAGCAGGACCAGTCCGACAACGAGCAGCACCATCTTGACTGCCGGGCTGATGCGTGTCCCCGGCTGCGCCGGTAGCTGCCGTCGGTTGCTGCTCTGCTTATCTTCTGACAAATACGCTCCTCAGCAGGGCGGTGGCTTTCCGCCGCGCCCTGCTGAGGCGATTATAGGCCCGACCGGAATCGGGTCAACTGCGGTCTGACGGCTAGCCGGCTTCGTCGGCCCGCTGTTGCTGGAGATTGCCGTAGTTGTAGGAGCGGTACTTATACCGGTAATACCCGTAACGTCGCGACGTGCTCTGGTCGTTTCCGACGGCTCCGAACACCCGGGCGCCCGCCTGGGCCAGGACCTGCCTGGTTTCCTTCAGTGCCCTTGAGTCGGTCTTGCCGATCCGGACAATCAGCGCAACACCGTCCGCGAGAGCCGCCACCACGGCCGCATCGGCCGAGACGAGCACCGGCGGGGCATCGAGTATCACGCAGTCGTATTCACCGGCCAAGCGGTCCAACATTACGGTGAAGGCGCGGGAATTGAGGAAGTCCACCGGTGAAGGCGGGGACGTACCTGCCGGGAGAAGACTCAATCCCTCAACCGGGCCCGGGCGGACGGCCGTCTCCAACGGGACACCGAGCATGACGACGTCGGTCAGGCCCGGTTTCCGGCGACCGCCGAACAGCTTGTGCTGCTTCGGCCGCCTGAGGTCGACGTCGATAATCAGGGTTCGCTTGCCCGACTGGGCGAATGTCAGTGCGAGATTGGCGGCATTCAGCGTTTTGCCTTCCGAAGCGCCCGGTGAAGTAACGACGATCGTCTTCAACGGCTTGTCGCCTGCGGCAGCGCCCCGGTCGACGAAGCTGAATTGCAGGTTGGTCCGCAGCACGCGGAACGCCTCGGCCGCCGGTGACTGCGGGTCGTGCAGCACAACCAGGTCCTTGCTGCGACCGGGGGAGGCTTGTGCGCCGTTCGGCTTCAACCGCGGCACACTGGCGAGGACTCCAAATCCGCTCCGTTCCAGATCTTCGACCCGTCGAACCCGGGTATCGAAGTGCTCGACCGTGAAGACTGTTCCCAGCGACAGGAACAGACCGAGCAGCAGGGCCATTGTCGCGCCTTTGCGACGGCTCGGCTTCACCTTTCCGCCCGGCTCCGGGCTGTCGATTACCCGCACCGCCGAAATCCTGCCCGCTTCCTGGATCCGGGTTTCCTCGTAGCGCTGAGCCAGCAGGGCGTACACCTGGCGGTCGACTTCCACGTCCCGCGTCATCCGCGCCAGCGCTTGTTCCCGCACGGGCAGACGCTTGAGTTCACGGTCGTACTGCTCAACGACGTTCCCTAGTACCTTTTCCGATGCACGCAGTCGAACGAGCTCCGGCCGCAGTTCAACCGTCCGGGCAGCCAGTTCCTCGACGCGGCCGACCCCACTCATTGCCATGTCGGCGCTGATGAACTCCGCTATCTCCCGGCCCAGTTCTCCCTTGACGGCCGCTATCTTCCGGTCGAGTTCCTGAACCCGCGGACTGGCCTCGGGGAAGCCCTGGACGAAAAGCCCCGCCCGTTTTTCCTCCAGGCCGTAGAGATTGGCCTGCATCCCGGCAACCAGCGGCGACGAGAAGTCGTCCGGCTCCAGCCCGGCCGCCAGGCCGGCGCTGTCCAGTTCACCGGAGACGAATGCCAGTTCGCGCTCCTTGCCTTCCCGTTCGGCACGCGTCTCCTCGTACAACGCGAGCACCGCGGACTGCCGCCCGACGAGTGCCCTTGTCTCCTCGGCGAGATCAGTGACCCGATTGGTCTGCTTGTAGCTGGCGAGCATCTGCTCCGCCGAATCCAGCCTGGCTTCAACCAGTCCCAGTTGCCCCTTGACGAAATCCTTCACTGCGGCAACGTCGGCCCGGTTCCGCGTCAGGTTGAAGTCACGGTAGGCCTCGACGTACGCATTCGCCAGCGCCTGCGCCAGCTCCGGGCTCGTCGCCTCGACGCTCAGTTGCAGGATATCGGCATCCCGGATTCCCCGTACGGAAACGCGCCGACGCAGACGGCGCGGGTCGGCGGACGAAAACCGCGCCAGTTCCTCCCGGTAATCGTCCGCCAGCATGTCAAGCGCCATCCCTGCCAGCGTGTGGCTCCGGAGAATCTCTATGTGATTCATCAGGTTCGGGCCGCGGCGCGGCCAGCCCGACCGGGCGGCACTGAACAGATCAACCTGCCCGTACGCCGACCCTTCACTGCTGACTAGCATGGTCGCAGTCGACCGGTATTCCGGCCGCTGGCAGACCGTGGCAATGTAGGTAAGTGCCGCGACCCCGACGAAAAGTCCAACCGCCAGCCAGAGGCGACGCACCACTACGTCCCAGTAGTCGCGAAAGGCCTTCGTCTTTGTCTCAACTTCGTTCAAGATGACCTCCGTTCTGTTCCGGTAAATATCTGCCTGCTATTGGCTAGCGACATCATACTGCTTCCTTCAGCGCGCCGGCGACCGCTGCGACGTCTTCCCTTGTCATCCTCGTGTGGAAGGGCAGCGCGATAGTCCGGTCCCCAGCCGCTTCGCATATCGGATAATCTCCTTTTCTGTGCCCGAACTGCCGCCGGTAGAAAGGCTGGAGGTGAATCGGCCGGAAGTAGTCGCTGCACTGGATTCCCCGGCCGCGCAGCACAGTCAGTATCCGGTCCCGGTCCTGTCTTCCGCGGCCGTTGCGCAGTCTGACCACGTAGACGAACCAGCTCATCGTCGTCCCGGGTGCAACCCGCGGAGTCTGCACGAACTTCAGCCTCGCGAGCGATTCGTCGTACCAGGCCGCGACCTGCTTTCTCCGGGCCAGAATCACCTCGACCCGTTTCATCTGGGCCAGTCCCAGCGCGGCGCTGACTTCACTCAGCCGGTAGTTGAAACCCAACTGGATGTGCTCCAGCCAGGTCCCGTTCCGGATGCGCCTTCCCTGGTTCGCCATGCTACGGCACGACTCGGCAATCTGTTTCCGGTCGGTGACAATCATCCCGCCCTCGCCGGTAGTAATCTGCTTGTTCGGGTAGAACGCAAAGACCCCGGCTTCACCGAACGCCCCGCATTTCTTCCCGCCGATTCCGGCCCCGAGCGCTTCGCACGAATCTTCAATCAGCTTCAGGCGGTGGCGCCGGGCAATCCGCTGCAGCGCGGGCCAGTCCGCCGGATGTCCGAACAGATCGACCGCCAGGATTGCCCTGGTCTTGCGGGTAATCCGTTCCTCGATTCTCTCCGGGTCGATATTCAGCGTCTGCGGGTCGATATCCACGAACACCGGCTTCACCCGCTCAAACAGGAGGCAATTCGCCGACGCCACGAAGCTGAACGGGGTCGTGATTACCTCATCACCTTCCTTCAATCCGAGCGCCCGCACCACCAGGTGCAAACCCGACGTGCCGGAGTTCACCGCCACCGCGTAACGGGTCCCGACGTATCGCGCCACCGTCTTCTCGAACTGCGTAGTTACAGGACCCAACGCAAGTTGGCGGCCGTGGAGCACTTCAAGCACGGCAAGGCGCTCGGCCCCGGTGATGTCAGGCGAAGACAACGCAATTGACATTTCCATAATTACCCTCCTACTGTCAGTTTCGAATTCCGAATTCCAATTCCCGAATTCGTGTTTCGGCATTCGGCATTCGGCATTTCCGACCGGTTTTTCAGCAACTCGAACACGTGCCGTTCATCGCGCACCACCCGGTTCTCGTCAAACAGCTCGACCGCCCGGAGCCGACCTGCCCGGCCCATTCCCCGACCCAGCGCTTCGTCGGTAACAACCCGGACAATGGCGTCGGCCAGGCCGACCGAGTCCTGGGGCGCCACCAGCAGTCCGGTCACACCGTCGACCACTTCCTCGCGGCAACCCCGGATGTCGGTTGCCACCACCGGCTTCCCCATCGCCATCGCCTCGATTACGCTCCGCGGCATCCCTTCGCGCCACGACGGCAGGACGAAAAGCGTAGCCCGGGCCAGCAGGCTTCGGACATCGCGGCGGAAGCCGGGGAAGTCCCACCAAGACCCCACCCCGATTTCCTCCGCCAGTCGCTGAACGTTTCCGAGGTCCGGTCCGTCGCCGGCAAGCATAAACCGCACGAACGGCACGCGGTCAATCACCCGGCGCGACGCTCGAACCAGTTCGAACACGCCTTTCTCGCGCACCACCCGACAGGCACAGAGCACAATCGGCCTGACCGGACCGGCTTCCGGGGGGTGCGGCTTGAATTCCTCCAACTGCACGCCGTTGCCGATGTGAACCGGGCCCAATCCGGTCCGGTGCGAACGGATGCCGCGCTTCCTTGCCCAGTCATAGTCTTCGTGTGACTGGAGCAGCAACAGGTCGGTCAGGTAGCGACACGCGAACTCCTCCGCTCCGGCGAACAGCAGCCGCTTCCATCGTCCCATCCGGTCGTGATGGTAGAACCCGTGGGCAGTGTAGACGATATACGGCACCCGGCAGAGCCGGCCCGCGATGCGACCGACCATCGCCATCACCGGGGTATGAACGTGAAGCACATCCGGCCGGTATCGCTTGAGCAGCGCGATAACACTGAACAGGCTCTTCACCAGTTCCTTCGGGCCAAGGTTCCGCGTTGTCCGGACCCGGAACATCTCAAACCCGGCATCCTGAACCCGATGTGCTCCTTTTGACCCGGGATCGAAATCGGCCGCACCCGCGACTTCCCAGCCCGCGTCCCGCAACTCCTCAAGCAGCGCGAACAGCAGGGTTCCAATCGTGCTGTCGAGCGCCGCAAGCTGAAGGATTCTCATCGTTTCATGTTATCCGGGTATAGATGTCTGACCCTTGACACGACCGGCCGGAACTTGCCGTTTGCGCCGCGTGCTATCCGGTTGACCCGCTCGACCTCAATCGCCACCCCGTGGCCCAGCTTGTCGTGCAGGTTACGGACAAGCCCGGTTTCCGTATCCTGACTGCAGCCCGGCCCGGGTACAATCAGGACCCGAATCCGCTTCAGTTCCTCCTGGACAATCTGGCCCTCGACAATGCCCTCAAGGCCCCAGAACACCGGGGCCAGCACGCCGATGTAGCCGCGTCCGGGCACATAGATAATATCATTGGTGCGCCCCTCGATTCGGTTGATGCGCGGCATATCCCGGCCGCACGCGCACCGCTCCTTCGGACCCGGCACCGCGATGTCGCCGACCCGATACCGAACCAGGAACATCACCGGGTTGAGAAACGACGTCACGACAACCTCGCCCGGTTCTCCACAGTCTGCGGGCGTTCCATCTTTGCGGATGATCTCGCTGATTCCGTACTCGGGATTGACGTGCATCGTACCGTGTTCGCAGTCACACCAGTAACAACTGGGCTCGCTCGACGCGTACTGATTGAAAACCCGGCACCCGAACGCCTGCTCCAGTTCCTCCCGGTCTCCCGGCCGCAGGGTTTCGGCGGTCACCATCAGTGCCCTGGGAACCGGCAGCCTGGTCCCGAGATTCCGACTCACCCGGGCGATAGCCAGCAGCGCGGACGGATACCCGTCAATCACCTCGGGCCGGAACTCACGCAATGCCTCGGCGTAGAACGGCACGGTTTCCGGAGAAATGCACATGGCCGAGAACAGCACCGCATTGCCCGGACGGTTTCTGCGCCAGTAGACGTGACTGTGCGAGCCCTGATTTGCCGGAATGATGGGCCGGCCGGTGAACTGGGCACGCCGGGGATAGAAAGGGTCACTCAGCCCGGCCCAGTGCCGGAGCCTGGCCACGAACGCCCAGCGCCGCGAAAACCCGTCCCGGGTATCGTAGTGCGTCAGCGCCGCTCCGGTCGTACCGCTGGTGGACGCCTTCCGGCAGTTGCGCAGATCGAATCCCTGGTCCACGAACAAGTGCTCCTGACCACGCACCTGGGACCTCTCCAGAACCGGCAGGCCACGGATGTCCTCCGGCTCCTTGAAATCCCCGGGAAAGCAGCCGAGTCCCTTCTGCAACTCACGGTAATACGGCACACGGGCAAAAGCAACCCGCAGCAACGCCTGCAGCCGGCGAACCTGATACCGGTGATACTCCTCCGCGCTCCACGTCTCCGAACCCAACAGGAAATCAAACTCAGCCCGCATCCGAGCCTGGTCCGCGCGCCGGTATCGGAAGTCAAACCCCTGGGCCGACACAAACAGGTGCTGCAGCCATACCGGGGCACGCTGGTAGCAGGCCTCGGCAATGCCGAATGCCGAATGCCGAATGCCGGGTTTCAAGTGCCGAATTCGGAAATCGTCATTTGGCATTCGGTATTTCCTTTTGTTTCAGCACCGTCGCCGCCGCAATCACATGCTGCCACCTGAATCTGCGGAAAGCCTGCAGCAGACCGCCGGAACGCCCGATGAAGCGCACCGGTGCGCCCAGCGCCCACTGTCGGACCAGTTCGCGCCGCCAGAGCCGCCGGTAACGGGACTCGGGCCATCCCAACGGCCGGTTCAGCCGTTCCTGCATCCGACGCCTCCGCCCGGTGTCGTCACGCCTCAAAACATGACCCTCCTGCAGCAGAGGCACCACCGCAACGCGCTCCACGCCCGTTCTGCTCACTTCGCAGATGCCCACACCTGTCTGCCGGGAAATACGGGGCCACGGCCGGCTCTCACGACCATTCAGGCCCCCGAACAGGAAATTCCCCAGGCTGTAGAAAATGCAGCCATTCTCCCAGCGCTCGTACCCCTGCAGGCAGTGCGAATGGTGACCTGCGACCACCCTGGCCCCGGCCTCGACCAGTCGCCTTGCGAGACGCCGCTGTGCCGTGTGCGGGTATCTGACGAACTCGGTTCCCCAGTGCAGGTTCACCACCACGATATCGACCCGGGCCGCAAGCTCACGCACCTCGGCAACCGCCCGCTCTTCATCAAGGAAGTTAACATGCACCCCGGCCCGGTCCGGGATACACGGATTGGTCTCCCGGCCGACGTAATTGAGCAGGCCGAAAGTCAGCCCTTGCCGGCTGAGCACCAGCGGTCGTTGCGCCGCGGCCGCACTCACCGAGGCCCCGAGGAATCCGAGCCCGTGCTCCTCGAAGAACCGGACTGTATTCCCGAAGCCCTGCTCCAGGCAATCGTACGCGTGGTTGTTGGCCATGAGCCCGACGTCGAGTCGAAGCGGAAGAATGCAGGTCGCGGCATCGGCAGTAGTGCATACCCGCGGCTGCTTCAGCACGTTCATTCCGCCGTCGCCCCAGAGCGGCGACTCCCAGTTCCCGACCCGAAGAGCACATTCTCCCAGATGCGAAGCGACTTCGGCCATGTTGCCGGTCAACGCCGGGTGGTACTGCGGGTCGCAGAAAAGCCCGTTGAGACTGATATCACCCACGAACTGGAGTGTCACTGTTCCCTCCGCGTTCTGCACTCTGCAATCTGCCTTCTGACTTCTCCTCGTGTTCGGGCTTCCTGACCAGCACGGAAGCAATACCGGTTGCCAGTCCCAGGAAAAGCAGGAATCCCCGGTCTCGGAAGAGCGTGCCGTGACACATCTTGACCACGCTGGCGAGTATGAACGCCAGCACCAGCGATTGAACCAGTCCGGCGCTTCCGCCCGCGCGAGTCAACCTGGCTGCAGGCAATCGCTTCAACTGGCCGGACGCCGCCCGTGCCAGCAGCCAGCAGAAACCCAGCAGGCCGAGCACCCCGGTTTCCACCAGCAATGCCAGCAGTCCGTTGTGGATTTCGTACGTCCCGGTGTAGTCAAGCATGTATCCGAGTCCGGGGCCGAGGCCGAGCGGGAACCATTCGGCAATTCGCTCCATCACCGACTGGAACTGTAGGTGGGTGAACGACCCCCCGCTGCCGACCAGTGCCATGCCGTCAGCAAGCCGGCGGCCGAACACCGATTCGACCAACTGCTCCCCGAAGGCCCCGATGAGCCCGACCGCGGTCAGACTTAGAACCAGCAGAACCGCATACCCGCGACCGCGACCGCGCAGGAACCCGATGAGCAGTGACGCCAGGACCCAGCAGCCAATGGCGATTGTCCCGCCCCGCTTGCCCGCGGCAACAACGAAGAACATGCCCGCCATCCCGGCCAGTATGATAAACAGCCGGGACCAGCGGCCCCGGAAAACGACCCATCCCAGCGCCAGCAGCAGCCCGACTGTGGAGAAACCGTAACTCGCAAGCTGGCCGGTAGCGCGGAACGTACCCCGCACCAGCCATCCTGCCTGGGCCGCAAACCAGTGCGTACCGGAGAAGAAATCGTGGGCGACAATCACCAGTTGCCAGCACACCCCGACCGCAATCCCTGCCACGAGCATTCTGGTCAGGGCCGGTGACCGGCTGACATTGTACCCGAACACGAAATAGAGGAACGCCACAATCATCGCCGAAGATGCCGTGACTACCGACATGCCGCCGCCGCTCACAACCACGCCGACTGCGGCCGAGAACAGAATGGCGAACAGGTAGACAAATCCGGACAAATGGAGCCTGAACTTGGATGAAACCGCCAGACCGACGATACCCATCACTACTATCACGTCAACCGGTGCGATACGCTGCAACAGAGAAACGGTCTCCTCCGCGCCGGTGAATGTCCGGCTCAGACTGATAAGTGGCAGCGCCGCACCGACCAGAAGCATCAGACCCCGCTGCCACTTCGCCGGCGTGTGTTCCGTGTGAACCCGCGGCACGGCAGTATTGCCGGGAAGAAGGACACCAGTGTCTGCCATCATCCGGACAACCCCTGGTTCAGGGCTTCGGGACTCCGGCCCCCGCTCACTTCAGCCGCCCGGCATCGCAGTCTCCTCATCGCGTGGGCGACAATGCCCAGGCTGCAGAAAGCGGTCAGGCAATTCGCAATAGCCACCGCCCCGACCGCACCCGCCAGCCCGTGGCCCGGAACAAACAGCAGGCACCCGACTGCCGTGCTGCCCAGGGCCAGCGCCACCAGCGGCAACTGGATCCGAATGTAGCGGACCGCGGTTATCACATCAGCCATCAGCGTACTGACATAGAAGAACAGCGCCGCTACCATGGCGAACACGAAAACGCCGGTATACGCGGCGTACTCGGCCCGGTACAGGATAGTCAGCATCTGCCGGCCGCCGACCCAGGCCAGGACAATGGCAACCACTCCCAGCAGCACGCCGACGCCCACCAGGCGCAGCACCAGCCGGCGGAACCCGCGGGCATTGCCGCTCCAGTAGTACCGGGCGATTCGCGGTATGGCCGACTGGCCCACAGCCCGCATCACCGTCGACCCGGCTACCTGAAGGTAGGTTATCGCTGCGAAGATACCCAGCGCCCCTTCACCCAGGTGCCGCTCGACGAAGTACCTCGGGGTGTTGACGGTCAGTGATATCAGCGTCATCACGAACCCGAGCGGCAGCGCCAGCCAGGCCAGACTCCTCAGCTTCTGCCAGCGCCAGGCAGGCTTGATTGCGGACAGCAGGCTTCTGCCTTCCGACCTGAGCACCACGGCGGTACGGGGAATGTCGAAACAGACCAGTATCAGGGCCCAGACCGCTGCCAGCCCGATTACGCCCCACAGGAGGCTGCCGGTCAGGTAGAAACAGACCGCGAGCAGCAGGAGTGAAAGCGGCCCCTTGACCATCATCGATACGGCGATGCGGTCCATCCGTTCCCGCTGCTGCAGAAGCCCGTAGAACACGTCGCTGACCGACTCGAACACCTTGGCGAATCCCACAATCAGAATCACCAGCATCGCCTCGCCCCGATACCCGGATACCAGCACGACACCGACCACTGCCAGCAGGGACAGCGCCGCGGTTATCAGCCGCAGACCGAGGTAGTCGCTGAAAGCGTATTCCCGCCTGGCGTCGGTTGCCTGGACAACCCGAAGTTGGAGATTGGCGAACATTATTACCGGTGCGGTAACGGCCAGCCCGAGTGCAAATCGGCCCACCGTTTCGGACGAACCCAGCTTGGCCAGCACCACCAGCATGCCCCACTGGGATGCGGCGTAAATCACGTTCCCGACCAGTGTCCAGGCGAAATTGTGCCTGAGGCTCAACGGCCCGCCGCGTCCGGACGGCAGATTCTGCATCCCCCGGTTACTCATCGACTACGGACCGACCCTTGAAACGGCTTTTGTTATCATTCCCGTTTATGCTCCTCGCTCAACCAGCAGGCTCAGGCCTTCGGGAAACGAAAGCAACTGCTTGAGCCCGACCTTGCCGGTCAACACCTTGATGCTTGCCAGTGAGTGCTTTACGTCTCCCGGCCTCGGCGGGTCGAAGATTGGCTCGATGCTCCGGTCCAGCAGCCGGCACAACTCGCTGACCAGGAACTTCAGGGTGTAGCGCTTGCCCACACCCACGTTGCTCACCAGGAACCCATCAATCTGTGCAGTGCATGCCGCCAGGTTGGCGGCCACCACGTTCGCGACCGGCGTGAAATCCCGCGACTGTTCGCCGTCACCGTATACTACCGGCTGCCGCCGGTCCCGGATTGCGGTCAGGAACTTCGGAATGACCGCCGCGTACTGGCTCGCCGGGTTCTGCCGCGGGCCGAACACGTTGAAGTACCGCAGGGCGACCGCTTCCAAGCCATACACCTGGCTGAACACCCGCGCGTAATGCTCACAGGTCAACTTGGACACCGCATATGGTGATTTCGGGTTCGGAGTCATCTCCTCGTGTTTGGGCAGGGTCTCCGAGTCACCGTAGATCGAAGAAGAGGAAGCCAGCACCACCCGCCGAGCCCCGCACTCAATCGCGGCCTTGAGCACATTCAGGGTCCCGGTGATGTTCGCTTCATGGGTAGCGAACGGATCGGCAATCGAGCGCGGCACCGACGGCAACGCCGCTTGGTGAAGCACGTAATCCACGTCCCGGCACGCGGACATGACCGTAAACGGGTTCCGGATGTCTCCTTCAATCAGGTCGATGTCTTTGAGAAACGGCTCGACATTGGACCGTCGGCCGGTAGAGAAGTTATCCAGAACCCGGATGTCCTGCTTCCTGCCGACCAGTTCCTCAACGATGTTCGAGCCGATGAATCCGGCTCCCCCGGTAACCAGGTATCGCACGATGCTTCCTCCTCCCACTGCTCCGCGAGTCGTCCCTTAGGCCGACTCAGTTATCGGTCTGCTGAGGCATAGTCCTCAGTTTTCCATCTCACTTGTCGCATCGCAGATACTGACCGAACGGACCCTCTTGCCGCAAGACTGACGCACTGGATTATATCGACAACGCCCGCCAATGTCAAACAGTTATGGAGGAAATCCGCCTCCGGGGGTGCGACAGCGGAAATGCCGAAGTGCGGATTCGGAAATCGACCTCGCGGGGAAACACAAATACGCAATTGACAGTGCACGCTGAATTGTGTAATATCCTCTAGCTTGGGCTCTTGGGTTCGGTCCCAGCATCATATCGTTACATCTGTCGAGAAGCGATGGTACCCGGCTTCCGGGTTCAAGCTTCTGGGGCGCAGGATGACACTGAAAAGAAGGAGGTCTGCATGTTCATACGAACGCTGCTCACCGGCTGCCTGGTCATTACGTTGGCTGGGGCCGTTTCCGTCGAGGCGCCATTCGTCGAAGTCCCTGGTCGTATTATGCCCGATGGCGGCGGTGGGCCGGATGCGTGGGGCTACACCTGGCTGGACAGCGACACAAGTTGTCCGGGCGCACCGGTCTACAACTGGATCGATATCACCCGGTTGCCGGGAGTCATCCACTGCTCCACACTGGTGGATGACAATGTTGCCGGTCCGCTCTCGATGGGGATTGAGTTTCCTCTCTACTGGCATACCTACTCCAATTTCTACCTCGGTTCAAACGGCTACATCTCATTTGACGACGACTACAACGCATCGCATCCTTTTCGAGATATCCCCAATGTACTGCACCCCAACAATGTAATCGCCCCGCTGCTGTCCGACCTCAATCCTGGGAATCTGCCGGCGCGCAAGGGTTACTTCTACTGGCACAACGACACCCGGGATACGTTCATCATCCAGTGCGAAAGCGTTCCGTTCTGGGGCGTGCCTACGAGCAACAACACATTTCAGATTATCCTGTCCCAGTCCGACAGCACTATCACCTACCAGTACAAAGAGCAGACCGGGGCGCCTTACCTCGGTTGGACTCCGGGGAACGCCACCGTCGGGATTGAGAATATCGTCGGGCTGGTCGGGCTCCGTTACCTCTACGGCAACACGCCGTCACAGAATGACATCCATCCCGGGCTGGCGATTCGGTTCACGCCGCCGGCCACGACGAGTCACCGATTCCACGACATGATGGTCAAATGGGCGATGAACTCGAAATCCGGGGGGATGTTCCTCCATGACGCCCCGATTCAGCCGGCCAGTATCAGGGCCTGCTTCCTGAATGCCGGCAACCAGATTGCCTACGACGATTCGATGTTCGCCGAGATCCGGGACCTGGGGGGCACTCTGGTGTTCGCGGAGTCGGCCTGGACCGAGGAAATGCGGGTCGGCGAGCAAGTCATCCATACCTTCGGTGACTGGACGCCGCCGGACACCGGGTTCTACATCCTGAAGGTCAAGTCGCGAATGGTAGGAGACGAATGGGCCGGGGACGACTCCGTGCTCGTCGAGATCCACGTTGTCAACTACACCTTCCCGACCACACTCTACTACGATGCGGACCGCACCGGTTCGGTCAGCCTGTCCGGGCCTCACGGGTTCGGGACCAAGTTCATTCCGCCCCGCTTCCCGGTCCGTATCGACGAGCTCTACTACTACTTCACGAGTGCCGGAGCCCAGTGCACTGTCTACGTCTATGACGACGACGGGCCCAACGGCGCGCCCGGGACCGTACTCCTCGACTCGGTCATTACCACGGTCGCCGGTTGGAACTCAGTCGACATCCAGGCCTGCAGCGTCAACGTCCAGTCCGGCGGCTTCTACGTCTGCTACATGACAAACACCGCCGGCAACCCCCGCATCGGACTCGACAACACGCTCCCGCACGCCCGGCGCAGTCTCGAGTTCACCGGCCGCTGGGCGGAATTCCGGTGGAATGAAACCCAGGACTTCCTGATTCGAGCCAAAGTAGGCCAGGGTACGCCCACCCATGATATCGCGGTCACCGAGATGCTCCAGCCCTCCGGCAACCACGACTCCGGCGACGTTGTCATACCTATCGCCCGCATTCAGAACAACGGCATGTTCCACGAAAACGGGTTCAACGTCACCTTCACGATAACCGGCTCAGGCTACCAGCAGACACGCACCTGCTCCCTCAACCGCGGCACCTCGGACACCGTCGCCTTCCCCCCCTGGACCGCGATGCCCGGGTACGGCTACGTCCCCCGATGCTCCATCCACCTCGCCGCCGACGTCAACCCCGTCAACGACACCATCAGCGGCGCACCCTTTGACGTCTACGGCCGCGACGTCGGTACGGCCGCTATCCTCGCGCCCCGCGACACTACCAACTACGGGGACGTTATCACCCCAGAGGCAGAAATACTCAACTACGGCAACAGCGCCGAAGACTTCCTCGTCCGCTTCAAGATACCCGGCGCAGGCTATCAAGACTCGGCCAACGTCCACCTCGGAGTCGGCGAAAGTGACACGGTTACCTTCGACACCTGGCTCGCGGACACGGTCGGAAATCCCCCCGCCATGACCTGCTCCACCGAACTCGGCACCGACATGAACCCCGACAACGACCGTGCCACCGCCCCCCTCTTCATCCGCTACGCTGATGTCGGGGCCATCCAAATCCTCCAGCCCGTCGGCAGCTACGACACCCTCACCACAATCATCCCCTCCGCCCGGGTCACCAACGTCGGCAACGCGCCCGAGACCTTCAAGGCATTCCTCACGGTCAACGACCCCACAGTCGATGCCCCTGTCTACTCCGAATCGCTCAATGTCCTACTCCACCCCGACGTCGATTCGACGGTGATCTTCCCGCCCACACGCTTCCACGTCATCGGCACCCATACGGCCAAATGCTCGGTCCATGTGGGATGGGAACAAGACTGGACCAACAACGTCATCGACAACGACTTCCAGATCATCCCCACCATCCCGCACAACGTCACCGCCCAACGCATCCTCGCCCCGACCGGGACGATCGACAGCGGCGCAGTAGTAACGCCAAGCGTTATCGTCCGCAACACAGGACTCAGCACCGAAACCTTCGACGTCCACTTCACCATCGACCCCGGATACCACGACTCGGCAACCGTCTCCGCCCTCCCCCCCGCCACATCGGACACGGTAGAATTCGCGGACTGGACCGCCCAACCCCGCGACAGCACAACCGCCACCGCCTGGACCCTACTCATCGGCGACGAAATGCCGGAAGACGATACGACCAGCCTCCGGCTCCTCGTCCAGGTCCGCGACGTCGGGGTTGAGCAGGTCATCTCACCGGTGGGTACGCTGCCGGTGGATACCATCGTCTATCCCGAGTGCCGAGTCCGCAACTACGGCAACACGACCGAGACCTTCGACGTCGAATTCCGCATCGGCCACTACCTCGGCACGGCCACCGCGACCGCACTCGCACCCGGCAACACCCAAGACCTCGTGATGAGCCAGCCCTACACCACCCAAGTCGGCGTATGGCTCGACCGCGCCCGCACCACCCTCACCGGTGACATCAACCCCGCCAACGACCTCGCACTCGACACCCTCTGGGTCCCCGGCCCCGTCACCCACGACGTCGGCGTCGACGAAATACTCGCCCCAGTCGGCACCGTCAACCCCGGCCAGACCATCACCCCCAGCGCCCGCGTCGCCAACTACGGCGACCAGACCGAGACCTTCCGGGCTTACTTCGCAATCTACGACACGACCACCGACGCCCAAGTCTACGACGAATCGCTCCACGTCACCCTCGCCCCAGTCACGGACACAACCCTCCCCTACCCCGACGTCAGCTTCACACTCCAAGGCCCCTACACCACCCACTGCTCCACCTACCTCCCCACCGACCAGAACCAACTCAACAACGTCAAAACCGGCCAATTCCACGTCAAACTCCAACTCCCCTGGGACCCCGGCTGGCACGAAGTCCAACCCATACCACTCCAGCCCAGCGGCAAACCAGTCAAACGCGGCGCTTGGGCCACCCACAACCACGGCGACGACCTCATCTACACCGCCAAAGGCTACAAAACCACCGACTACTACTCCTACAACCCCCTCGCCAACACCTGGAATACCCTCACCGGCATGCCCTACCAACGCCACACCAACCCCAAATGGGCCAGAAAAGTCCCCCGCAAAGGCTCCAAAGGCGCAGCCGACGGCGACAACTACATCTACGTCACCCAAGGCAACAACACCCTCGGATTCTGGCGCTACGACATCGACCTCGACTCCTGGACAACACTCCACGACATCCCCGCCGGACCCAACAACAAGAAAGTCAAAGGCGGCACCGACCTCGCCTACCTAGTCCGCGACGACGGCCAAGCCTACATCTACCTCCTCAAAGGCTACCGCACCGAATTCTACCGCTACCACATCACAGCCAACACCTGGCAAACCCTCGCCCCCGCCCCCACCGGCAAACGCGCCAAATGGGGCAGAGGCTCCTGGCTCATCGCCCAAAACCAAACCGCCACCACCCTCTACGCCCACAAAGCCAAATACAACGAACTCTGGTCCTACGACGTCCCCGCCGACTCCTGGGACCAACAACTCACCGGCATGCCCTACGTCGGAATGCAAGGCCGCAAAAAGAAATCCAAAGACGGCGGCTCCGCCGACTGGTACGACAGCGAAATCTACGCCCTCAAAGGCGGCAACACCAACGAATTCTGGAAGTACACCCCAACCACCGACACCTGGACCGAGCTCGATTCGATGCCGACGATGGGCTCCACCGGCAGGAAGAAACGAGTCAAGTACGGCGCTGACCTCGTCAACTACGCCGGCTACCCCGCGTTCTTCTCGCTCAAAGGCAACAAGACGCGCGAAATGTGGCGCTACTACTTCGGCTCGGCGGTGCTGGCTGTTCAGCCTCGCCCCGGTCGCGGCGGCGTCCTGGCCGAACCGTCATCGGGCATTCGGCAATCGTCATTCGACATTACCCCCAACCCGCTTGCGGGTGGATTCGCCACGCTGCGCTACAGCCTGCCCAGGGTCGGACACGCAACGGCGAGCATCTACGACGCTACGGGTCGTGCCGTCACACAACAGACGGTACTTGCCGGTCGTACCGGGGCTGTCAATCTCGATCTGCGTTCGCTCAGCGCGGGAGTGTACCTGGTGCGGTTCGAAGCCGGCGGCTTCAGCACCACGAGAAAGCTTGTACTGCAGCGTTAGTCGCTGAGAACACTTGAGAAGGGACGGCAGTGATGCCGTCCCTTCTCAGGAATGTGGCCGGAACTACTCGTCGCGCTGGTTTCTCTTCTTGTCGAACAGGTCAAGGAAGCGGTCTTCGTAGAGTTCAAACAGGCCCCAGCGGTCAAGCTGTTGTTTGAGCAGCCCGGCTTTCGAGCGGTCGTGCTGGACAAGTTCAAAAAGGCTCTCGATCCGGTCCATCGCTTCGTGGGGCTCCACTTCGTGGGGCCCGGGCTGTTCTCCGTCTTCGGCGGCTCCTTCCCCGGCCCGGATGTCCTGTTGGGAACCCTGTCTCATAGCCTGGAGCGCGGCGTTGACCCTTGATTCGAACTCACCCAGCAGCTTATCGACTTCGGCTATCGAGCGGTCGATTCCGGTCATGTCAACGGCCGTATTGAGGATCCGCTCGAATACACGCACAATGGCCTTCGAGGACTTGGGGTTCGGGGTGTGAACCGCATACTGCGGCATGGTAGCCAGGAAGCAGGCGGCAGAAAGGTTCCTTGACCCTGCCAGCCCGAGCAGGAGACCGTTCAGGCCGGAGATGCGGCCCTGAGCCAGGGGTTTGACACCGTAGCTGGCGAAACTTCCTTTCAACCGGTCGCCGGTAGCCACGCCGAATACTTCGACCGAGTCGCGGAAACTCATGGGCACCGCGAAGGCGGCCCCGGTGTAGACGGTCCTGACTCCGTGCCGCTGGGCGAAATCCAGCAGCTCATCGGCAATGGCCATTCCCGCCTCGCCTCCGGCCTGGCTCTCACCTTCGAAGATCAGAACCGGCGGGTCCTCAATGAGATAGATGTTATGGTCCGGCGGCGACGGTATCCGGCCGATGCCGTTTTCGACATCGACCGCCTCGGGAAAGAAGTACCGGGTCACGTCGATCCGGGCGCATAACGATCCCTTGAGTTTCTTCCGCAGGTAGGCGGCTGCCCCGAAGCCGACGTTACCCATGCCGGGCCAACCGGCAATCAGCACCGGGATGTCGGACCTGATTTCCTTCTCTGTTCTTATCGGCATAGTCGCATCTCCTTAGACGCATCCCGTGGGTTTTCGATTGTGGATTTCCGCATCATCTCTCCCGGTGGCGCTGCCGGTGCAGCAACTGGGCGAAGGCGTTCTTGACTTCGGTGATACGCAGCACCCGGGACAGGAAGTAGTAGCCGCCGACCCCGAGCACGCCGGCGAGCAGGACCTGACCGGCCTGGGTCCAGATTTGGTCCGAACCGACGCAGGTTTCCTTACCGACGCAGGTTTCGTAGATACGGGATGTTACGTATGCCAGGATGCCCGCACCCAGCGACGCAGCCAGGACGCGCAGGGTCACGGAAGCAAGTTGTCTTCCGTGCAGGCCGCCGGTCCTCCGGCGCAGCAGGACGAAGAGAACGGTAAGGTTGAGGACCCCGGTGAATGCCGCGGCGAGCGGAAAAGACCGGAATCCGATGAAGCGCATCAGCGCCAGGTTGATCACGATATTGACCGCCACCACTCCGACTGCCACCAGGGCCGGGGTTTTCGTGTCGCCGAGCGAATAGAACCCGGCCGCGCAGTTGCGGGTGGCGGCCGCGGCCCAGATGCCCAAACAGTAGAGCATCAAAGCCTGGGCGGTCAGGGTCGTATCCGCGGCGGTAAACCGGCCGTGCTGGTAGATGAGGCGGACAACCGGATGCGCCAGGACCAGGAGCAGAATCGCGGCCGGAATGGTCAGCGCGGCGACCAGTCCCATTGCATGGCGAAACCGGTCCCGGATGGCCGCGGCCGACTGGCCTGCGGCCTGGTGTGAGTATTCGGCAAGCGCAACCGACCCGATAGCGGCCCCGAACAAACCCGCTGGCAGGTGCTGAATCCGGTACGCGTAGCTCACCCAGGTGACCGAGCCCTGGGCGAGAAACGTCAGCAGGAAGGTGTTGATGAGGAAGTTCACCTGCCAGGTGGCATAGCCGAAGACCATTGGAATCCACCGGGTGAAGACCCGGCGCAGTTCGGGATTCCTGAAATCAAGCACGGGCCGATAGCGGAATCCGTGCCGGTACAACCGGGGAACCTGGACCAGGAACTGGGCGACTGACCCGAGCGTTACACCGCACGCCATACCGAGAATCGGGTTGAGCCCGCGCGCCCGGAACCAACCGTAAGCCAGGAGCGGCACGAGAATAGAGACGACATTGAACGCAGCCGGAGCCACCGCGGGAGTGAAGAACGTCCCGCAGGCGTTCAGGATTCCCATCGCCCAGGCCGCAAACACAACGAACAGCAGGAATGGGAACATGACCCGGGTGAGGAGTACGGTGAGTTGGAGCTTGTCCGGCTGGTCTGCGAACCCCATCGCTACGAGCCGGACGACCTGGGGTGTGAAAACAATGCCGACAAGAACGACGACTCCAAGAACCAGGGCCAGGGCATTGAGCATACTGGCGGCGAACAGCCAGGTTTTCTCGCGGTCTTCCTCTTTCAGGCTCCGGACCAAAGCCGGGACGAACGCGGCGGAAAGCGCGCTCTCGGCAAACAGGTCGCGGAAGAAATTAGGGATGCGGAACGCGACATTGAAAGCATCGGTGGCGAACCCGACACCGAACAGACCGGCGAACACCGATTCCCGGACCAGGCCGAGGACGCGGGAAGCCAGGGTGCCGATTGAGAACAGTCCGACCCGACGGGTGAATCGAGCTTCGGTCGAGTCGGCTTCAGGGACCATCGGTCGAGTATAGACAGTTGCCGTTTGCGGACAAGCATTGATTTCCGGGCCGTGGATGGTAGATTGAAGCATGAGCCACAAGCCCGAGGTCGTCAGAGTGAAGGAATGCGGAATCCGGCGCATCATGGTGAAAACCGGACTCCTGACCGAGAACGATAACCTGGTTGAGGCAGTACGTCGATTCGCCCGGCCGGTGCTGAAGCCCGGCGACATCGTAACGATTGCGGAGAGTCCGGTGGCCGTGATGCAGGGCCGGGCGATTCCGATTGACCGGATTCGGCCCGGCTTCTGGGCGAGTGTGCTCTGGCGCTTCGTGCGCAAAGTGCCGTACGGGATCGGGCTGCGGAGTCCGTGGTCGATGCAGTGCGCGATTGACGAGGTCGGCGTGCCGCGAATCCTCAAAGCGTCGCTTGCCGGGGCCTGGGGCAAACTGCGCGGCCGGCGCGGCGATTTCTACCGGGTGGCGGGCAAGCAGGCGGCGATGATCGACGCAGCTCACACATCGGGCGTGAAGGAGTTCTACGAGTGCGTCATCAAAGGTCCGGCGGACCCGGACGGCGTTGCCCGGGCAATGAAGGAAGCGACCGGATGCGAGTCCGCGGTCGTTGATGTGAATGATATCTTCGGATGCGCGGTGGTCGGCGCATCGGACGGCCTGGACGTCGAGCTGGTGAAACAGGCGCTGGCCGACAACCCCACGGGCCAGGGCGATGCGATGACGCCGCTGGTCATCCTCCGGCCTGAAGGACCATTGACCGGAATAACCCGACAGTAACCAGCTTCCTTGACAGCCTGCCCGGTCTGTCTAGAATGGGACGCTCCAGCAAACCCATGAGGATATCGTATTGAACGGCATCGCTGAGATTATTGACCATACCCTGCTGAAGCCGGACGTCACGCCGGCGGCGATTGAACGGTTGTGTGCCGAGGCGAAGGAGTACGGTTTCTGCACCGTTTGCATCAACCCGTGTCATGTACCGCATGCGGTCCGGCTGCTGAAGGGCTCCGATGTCGGGGTATGCACGGTTATCGGGTTCCCGCTCGGGGCGACACTGACCAGGACCAAGGCACTTGCCACCGGGACTGCGGTCCGGGCCGGGGCCGATGAGCTGGATATGGTGCTGAACCTGGGTTGGCTCAAGAGCGGTGAGAACCAGGCAGTACTGGAGGATATTGAAGCGGTGGTTGAGGCAGCCCAGGGCAAACCGGTGAAGGTGATTATTGAAACCTGCCTGCTCACCGCGGAGGAAAAGGAGAGGGCAACACGGCTGGTCTGTGACGCCGGGGCTGCATTCGTGAAGACATCCACCGGTTTCTCGTGCGGCGGGGCAACCGTTGATGACGTGAAGCTTCTCACGAAGGTCGCGAACGGTGCAATCGGTGTGAAGGCCGCGGGCGGAATCAGGGACCTGGCGACCGCCCGGACAATGGTCAAGGCGGGCGCGACCCGACTCGGCACGAGTTCAGGCGTGAAGATAGTGGAAGAAGAGAAACACAAGCAATAATGGATTGCGAATGGCGTTCAGCGATGCAGGAGCAGATGCCATTGGATGGCTCCGTGACGAACTCGGCGTTCGCAACTCGCAATTCGACATTCCCATAAGGAGGACTGAATGGCATTCGGCAAAATGAAGGGGTTCCTTCAGGAAGAACTGAAATCGGTCAGGGAGGCCGGGCTCTTCAAGGAGGAACGGTATATCCTCGGCGAGCAGGCCGCGGACATCAGGGTTGAGTACCCGGAGGGCGCCAAGCCCGAGGACGTGTTGAACTTCTGCGCCAATAACTACCTCGGGCTGTCGAGTCACCCGGAGGTGATGAAAGCATCCAAGGAAGGTCTGGACAAGTGGGGGTTCGGGATGTCCTCGGTACGCTTCATCTGCGGCACCCAGGGCCTGCACCGGACCCTGGAGCAGAAGATAGCCGAGTTCCTCGGTATGGACGATGCAATTCTGTATTCGTCCTGCTTTGACGCGAACGGCGGCCTGTTTGAGGCGCTGCTCACCAAGGAAGACTGCATTGTCACGGACAAGCTCAACCACGCATCGGTGATTGACGGAATCCGGCTCTGCAAGGCCCAGCGCAAGATAGTCAACCATGCGGACATGGCCGACCTTGAGGCGAAGCTGAAGGAAGCCCGCGCCGACGGCGTGCGCTTCATCGTCATCGCGACCGACGGCGTGTTCTCAATGGACGGCGACATCGCCCGGCTGAACGAAATTTGCCCGCTGGCCGAGAAGTACGACGCGCTGGTGATGGTCGACGACTCCCATTCGACCGGCTTCATGGGCAAGACCGGCCGCGGGACGCACGAGTACCGCGACGTGATGGGCAAGGTGGACATCATCACAACCACGTTCGGCAAGGCGCTCGGCGGGGCGTCCGGCGGGTGCACTGCGGCGCGACAGGAAATCGTCGATATGCTGCGGCAGCGTTCCCGGCCGTACTTGTTCTCAAACAGCCTCGCGCCGGTGGTCGCCGCGGCGACGGTCAAGGTAATCGAGCTGTTGTCGGCGACGACCGAGCGGCGTGACAAGCTCGAAGCGAACACGAAGCATTTCCGCAAGGCGATGACCGATGCCGACTTCGATATCGTGCCGGGCGACCATCCAATCGTGCCGATAATGCTCTACAACGCCAAGCTGGCCCAGGACATGGCGAAGGACCTGTACTTCGAGGGCATCTACGTCACCGGGTTCTTCTACCCGGTGGTGCCCAAAGGCCAGGCCCGGATTCGGGTCCAGCTTTCCGCAGGCCACGAGAAAGAGCACTTGGATAAAGCGATTGCCGCGTTCACCAAGATCGGCAAGAAGTACGAAATCCTCGGCAAGACCAAGGACGAAATCATCGAGAAATACGGGCTGTAGCCCGGGATTCTCGACCAGAGCGTCGGGGCGCAGGCATCCGCCTGCGCCCCGCAGTCTTTCCGGCTACCGGTCGAGCAGCAGCACTTTGTGGGTTGAGGTCCGGTCCTCAGACCTGACCAGCAGGAAGTGGACGCCGGATGCCAAACCTCTGACCGGAAGATTCAGATTATGCTTCCCCGGGCCAAGCTGAGTCTTCGGGAAGGCTGTAACCTTCCGGCCAGCCGTGTTGTAGAGGCTGAAGGTAACGTCGCTGACGCTGGGGATTTCGACGGAGAGCCTGATGCGTCCACTCGTCACCGGGTTCTCCAGCAACCTGACTTTGTAGGCGTACAGTTCCTCGGTCGATGATTCCGCGATGCCGATAGGAAGAAGCTCGTATATCTGGAACCCGGCATAGTAGTCGGCTACGTAGATGTACGGGCTCACCGCAGCCACTCCGCGGGTTGAGCCTGGGGTGTTGTAGTAGCCGACTCCGTGCGGATTGACCGGGTCAGACACATCAATTACCCACAGTCCACCGGTTCTGCAGGCGACATGGGCGTACTGGCTATCGACTGCTACATCTACGGTGTAGCTCGAACCAGACCAGTGGCCGACGTCACAGGGATTTGTCGGGTCAGACACATCGATCATGTGCAGGCCGCCTCGATAGCTTGCGACATAGGCGTACCGGCCGCGAACCGCGACGCCTCTGGTGTCGGAAATCTGACAGTAACCAACCTCATGTGGATTTGCCGGGTCCGACACGTCGATTACCCGCAAACCAGCGTCGTCAGCAGCCACATAGGCGTAGTCGCCTTGCACTGCGACGCCTTCGGCATTGTCCGGGGTCTGACAAGACCCAACTTCCTGTGGATTCCGAGGATTGGATATGTCAATCACCCGCAAACCGGCGTCGTCAGCAGCCACATAGGCATGTTGGTTCTGGACCGCGACACTGTTGGCGTCATCCGGTGTAGTGCAGTAGCCCAAGGCTTGAGGATTTGCCGGGTCGGACACATCGACAATACCCAGCCCGGCATCGTCAGCCGCCAGATAGGCGAGCTGACCTATGACCGTCAGGCCGAACACTCTGTCCGGCGTGGAACAGTGTCCGACCTCTCGTGGTTTGGTGGAGTCGGCAAGATCAAGGATACGCAGGCCGTCATGGTAGTTGGCCAGGTAGGCGTAGTGACCTGCCACCGCGACATCCCTGGTTCTATCAGGAACGTCGAACTGCCCGACGAGATGGGGGCCACGTGGGTCCGGTACGCTGACTACCCACAGGCCGCCGTCTTCGTCGGCAACGTACGCATGCGAGTCGAAAGCCGCCACGGCGCAGGCTGAGCCATCAAGCTGGCAATAGCCGACTTCACTCGGGCTTGCCGGGTCGGACACATCCACCAACCACAAGCCGGCCTCGTAGTCTGCTACATAGGCGAACATGCCTCTGATTGCCACACCGAGGGCTCTGTCCGGTACCGGGCAACAGCCTGTCTCCCGAGGGTTTGCCGGGTCGGAGACATCTATCACCCGCAGTCCGTTCTCCCAGCTAGGAACATAAGCGAAGTCGCCCTCCACCCAGACGTCAGCGGCGTGGCTTGCAGTGGTGCACTGGCCGACTCTGTGCGGGTCTGTCGGGTCGGAGACATCAATCACCCGCAGGCCGTTCAAGTAGTCGGCAACGTAGGCGTACTGTCCTTCGACCGCAACACCACAGGGGTCGTCAAAGGCATCACAGCGTCCGACCCCGGTCGGGTTTGCCGGGTCGGATACATCCACTACCCACAATCCGTCGGAGCAGTCAGTCACGTAGGCATATTGACCCTTGATCGCCACACTGGTGGCTTCCTCCGGGTCACGGCACCAACCGACCTCAAACGGCCCGGTTGGGTCAGTGATATCGATAACGCATAGTCCTTCCTCCTCGGCCGCCAGATAGGCATATCCGTTTTCCACGGCCACGCCCTGGACGAAACCCGGGATGTGGCAGGAACCGACTTCATGTGGGTCGGTTGGGTCGGAGATATCGATCACCCGCAACCCCCAGTCCTCGTCGACGACGTAGGCGTACTGGCCCTGGAATGCGACATCAACGGCCATGCCCGGAATCAAACAGTAGCCTACTTCCTGGGGGCCGGTCGGGCAGGACACATCGATTACTTGCAGGCCGTTCTGGTAGTCGGCGACATAGGCGTGCTGACCTGTAATCGCGACGCTCTGCGCGTCAACGATGTCCTCAAAGCAGCCGATCTCCACCGGTTCTCCCGGGTTCGACGCGTCGATGATTCGGAGGCCCTCGTCGCTGGCCGCTACGTAAATGTGCCAGCCAACGGCCTCGACGCCAATAGCGTCGCTTGGTGTTTCACAATGGCCGATTTCCCGTGGATTGGAGGGATCGGCGATGCTGATGACCCGCAGACCTTCAGCCAAGTCAGCTACGTACGCAAACCAGGCTGCGACCGTGACGTCACAGGCACAATCCTGTGTCTCGCAGACACCCACTTCGTACGGGTTTGACGGGTCCGATACGTCGACTACCTGCAGGCCTTCATTCCCACCGGCCACATAAGCATACTGGCCGCGAACCGCTACTCCGTAGGCGTAATCTGGAGCAACGGCGGAGCCGACCTCGTGGGGGTGCACCGGATCAGACACATCGACCACGCAGAGGCCGGAGTTGCCGTTGGCCAGGTAGGCAAGGTTCCCCACAACCACGACTTCCTCGGTGTAGCTGCTCGTGCCGTGCCCACCGAGCCTCGTCGGTTCCGACGCTGATGAAACATCCCAGATATCGAGCCCTGCGGATTTCGCCGCCACGTACAGCCTCTGTGTTGAGCTTTCGTAGAAGAGGCCCTTGACCACACCACGGGTACGGATCGGCTCACCGGTCTCTCGGGGTTGGTTGAGATTGGAAACGTCGAGGATATACACCGCGCCGCCGGACCCGCAGAACGCGAGTTGTCGGACGGTATCGACGGCGACCGCATAGCACGGCCCGAACGGCCAGTTGCCGATGAATCTGACATTCAGGGAATCGCTGCCAACAGCCGTTCCACAGACCACCAGAATCAGGCCGAAAACCGCCAAGACTTTCTTCTTCATCGTAACCTCCCTAATCATGGGGTCGGCGGGAATCCCGAGACAGTTGTCTCTGCTGTGGCACCCGAAGTAGTGCGCCGCAGAAGCCTCGGGGTTCCTATCCCTACCCTCAATCAGGATATGGGAGCAGCAACTGATGTCAAGGCATCGCCGCCCACCGCCAGCAGACTGGGTTTCAGTTCCCGGCGCGGGCCGATGCGGGCCTCCTGCTTCCGTTTCTGCCCCGGAACCTGACCGGCATACTTACAAACCACCTGGAATCGTGACTGACAGCGGTTCTGGCCGTAATCCTGGCATGGCTTCTGGATGTCAGGCTGCATAAGTATCTGAAAAGGCTGCTGGATACGACCTTGTCTGTATGGCTGGGGTACGTCCTCGTTGGGATTCTGTAACCGATGCTGGCGGTTCATCTGGTTCGGCATCTGACCAGGGGGGTGACTTCCCTGGTGATTTAGATTGCGGCTCTGCAATTTCCGACCTGGCAACCGTTAGTTTCCGGGTCCTTTCCGGCTCTATCTATGTAACGACACAGAAAGAAAGGTCGGGCCGGAGGAAACAAGCTGACAGATGGCTATGAAGAAAGGAGCTGATGACTCATGGCAGTTGATGCAGAGAAGAGAATCCGACATTGGGACCAGAAGTTCAAGACCGACCGGGTCAAGGCGTCGCTGGACGCGCTGCGGCCCGGGATGCTTGAGCATGTCAAGCAGGCGTTTGCCGCGCTTGTCGAGATGGAGACCCAGGTGAAGCAGGTGCTGGACGGGGCCGGCGTTCAGACCATTCTGTACGTCGCTTACCTGAACTTCGGCCGGCAACTGCACAAGTTGTCGCGGCAGAAGAACGTCTCGGGTCCGTCGTTTGCGCTGGCGGCCCAGGTGCTGCTGGATAAATGGGCAAGTCGCAGCCTGGACCCGGATGTGCTCGCCACAATCAGGAACGAAGTCTTCAATATCGGCCCGCCGTAAAAGAAAGAGAGGAGCCGGCAACCCATGCTGCCGGCTCCTGAAGGTCAGGCGGAACGAGCTACTCGACGATCAGCTTCCCGGTGCCGGACCATGTCCCCTGCTCGGCACGAACGAAGTAGATCCCGGGCGACATGCCCTGCAGGTTCAGAGTGTATCCCGCGAAGCTGGGGATGGCCGTCTGTGTTCGCAGCAGCTTGCCGTCGGCATCGAAGACTTGCACTATTGCGGCATCGGTTCCGGACAGGGCAATGCTCGCCTGGGTACGGGCCGGATTGGGCTGGATCACGAGTCGGGAACCGAACGGTATAGGTTGAAGCAGCGCCGGTTCGCGTTCGGTGCGGATGCCAGGACCGGTGCTGTAGTTGTAGCGCCAGAACTCCATGGTCTTGTTGCCCTTGAGAGCGAAAAAGAGGCCGTTGCCCAGGCTGACGAGGTCCGCGCCGTATTTCACGCGCTTTTTCCTGCCGGTGGAGCCGAACGACGGCATGGTGTCGAGTTCGTACCACGAGTCGGCCCAGGGCGAGTACTGCCAGAATTCCTGCGTGTTGCCACCCTTCAGGCAGAACATCTGGTTGATGAGCCAGGCGCCTGAGCCACCGTCCTTGAGTTTCTTGCGCCGGCCCGCCCTCCCGACGAACGGCATGTCGGCGAGTTGCTCAAGCCAGCTGCCATTCGCGACGTCGTAGGCAAAGGTCTCATTGTACTTGGACTTGCAGCAGTAGATGGTGCCGGCGCCATCATGGACAATGAAAGAGCCGTACTTGTACTTGTTCTTGCCCGAGTTGCCCAGTGGAGCCGAAGTCAGAGTACTGTCCCACACGCCGGTGACGGTATTGTAGCGGTAGAACTCGTTCTTGTAGCCCTTCAGCAGATAGACCCAGCCGGTGTCGCCTAGGACAAGGTACTGCATCTTGGTACCGCCCTTGATTTTCTTCCCGGTTGCGCCGAGCGGGATGTTAGCCATTTGTGTCCACGCAGTGTCGGTCGTGCCGTAACGCCAGAACTCGACCGTGTTGTTGCCCTTGACTGCGTAAATGTGGTGGCCGCCGTCATTGCACAAGGCCCCGCCTTTGTAGACCTGCTTGTCGCTTGGACCGTCCGGAACGGATTTCATCTGCTCCCAGGCGTCAACTGCCACGTTGTACCGGTAGAAATCCCCGGTCTTATTGCCCTTGAGTGCGTAGATGAACCAACCATCAGACTGACTTGTGAGGGTAAGCGCTCCGCCCCGTTTGACTTCCTTGTTGCTGGGCGGCTTGGGCATGGGTGCCATTTCGGTCCAGCCGGGCGGTATCGGCGGGGCATCAACAGTGAAAAGAGCCTGGGAGGCATCGTTGGATGGAACCGCATCGCCGGCCAGCTCGGTAGAGCAGGAAGCCACGTAGCTGCCGAGCGTTGCGTTCCAGTTCAGAAAGGTGACGTCCTGGGATGCTCTGGGCTGGAGGCCGTTGATGTAGATCGAGTCGATGTAGACAACAGAACCTCCTCGGCGTATCCGGAACTTGACGCCGAAGCTTTCGGTGAACCCGCCGTAGTTGCGGATACGGGCGCTCGGCAGGACTGGGCCGGGATAGATACTTCCGGTGGGTACCAGGATAGCTTCCACACCGACATTGTGGTGCGGGGGACCAACTACAAAGGAAGATCGGAGGATATCGTTCCGGGTATCCATGTCGTCGCTGTACCCGGTGCTGCAGGCCATGGCAATCGTGCCCAGCGTCTCGGCCTGCCATTCACGGAATGTCACGTCGCGAGTCACCCTGGGTACCAGGTTCTCGACGAGTACGCTGTCCAGCCAGGCCTGTATCCGGAAGTAGCAGTAGAACGCGGAAATAGTCTCGGTGCCGAAGTTCTTCACTCGTGCCTGAGGCGTAACGACCATGCCCGAGTCGACGGTGTCGGGTGGTAAAGTGATCCGGAAGACTCCGGCGTCCCGCACGACCACAGTGACGGCTGTATCAGCCCGGTCATTGGCCGGATTGATGTCGCCGGTGAGCATGGTTCTGCATAAAACATGGTTGACTCCACGCTCGGTGGCTGTCCAGTCACGAAAAGCGATACGACGGGTGCTGCCAGGACCCAGGTCGTCGACCAGAGTGGTGTCGGTGTATCCAGAGCCAATTGTCATTCTCGTCCAGAACGTCTCGGCACTGGCACCGTAGTTCTTGACCGTCGCCTCGGGTCTTACTACGTGATTCGAGTCAACCGCACCGATGGGCGTCTCGACTGTCAGGACCCCCACGTCAGACGAGGAGTTCATGCCGGTGACGCTGACGTCGTCTATTGCCCAGAAGGTGATGTGTTCGGTGATGCCGTCGAACGCCCAGGCCAGGCGGACGTTCGATCTGTTCGCGGCCCAGGGAAGCGCAAGAACCTGCAGCTCCGGCCCGATGATACGCTGGTAGTAATCAAAGACCACGTGTTCGAAGGGACCGCCATCCACCGAGCCGACGAGTGCGATCCGGTAGGGTTGGTCTTCCCCGCCGCCGTAGTACGTGGAGCACCGCAGGACGACGAGGTTGAAATCAGAGCAGTTAATAGACGGACTGATGAGGCTGTCAACGTTCTGTATTTCAGGCGGCTGTGAGTGCAACAGCGCGTACGGTGTCGCGTTGTCCGTCCACGGGTCCAGCTCGAGGTCAGGAGCCCGGTGCCAGTCATTGCTGCTGGTATCAGCAGGGCCGAATACGATTCGCCAGCCCGCGGGTGGTTGGACGGTCGACCAGGAACCGTTGAAGTTCTCGGAAAGCAGAATATCCTGGGCCGGGGCTGCTGCGGGAACGAACAATGCCGCCAGCAGTAACGCCGCCAGGGTCCTTAGAGTAATGAAGGATTGCATGGCTATTTCCTGTACTTGGTCAGTATGCCTTTCATGAAACATAGCCGATAGATGCCGGTCGTCAATCGGAAAGCCGAATCGGGTCTGCGGCCCGCGCAGCCGTGCTCCAGATCCGCAGGAAGTTCTCGCCGAGGATTCTCCTGACGTCGGGCTCTGAGAAACCCCGGCGCAGAAGCCCCGCGGTGACTGCCGGCATCCGGGTGACGTCCTCAAGACCTTTGGGCGGCGGGTCACTGAACCCGTCGAAATCAGAACCGAGAGCAACCGCGTCGACGCCGGCAACGGAAGCTGCATGCTCGATATGATCGAGCACGTCTTCGAGGGAGACCTTGCGGTAATCCTTGCGGAGGAAGTACGGCAGAAAGACAACTCCGATAACTCCGTCTGCTTCGCCCAGGACCCGGAGTTGTCGGTCGGTCAGGTTGCGGGGAAACCGGCGCAGGGCGCGACACGCGGAATGGGAACAGATGACCGGCGCGGAACTCGCAGCCAGCACGTCGCTGAAAGTCATGTCCGACGCGTGGGACAGGTCGATGAGCATCCCGAGCCGATTCATACGTTTCACCGCTTCGCGGCCGAGCCTCGTCAACCCCCGGCGGTGTCCGTCCCGGCTCATGCAGGAACGGGCGAACGGGTTGGAGTTGTTCCAGGTCAGGGTGAGGATCCGGACCCCGCGGCGAAAGAACCGGTCCAGGTTGCCGATGTCACCTTCCAGGGCGTGGCCGCCTTCGACTCCGAGGATCCCCGCAATCCGGCCCGAGGCTCTGATTGTCCGGACGTCACCCGGGCTGAGCGCCAGGGCAATCTCTTTCGGATAGCGACGGCAGATGCGTTTGAACTCGTCGATTGCCTTGAGGACAAAGGTGGCCCGTTTGCCCGGCCTGAACAGATCGGGGTTGGTCCAGATTGCGAACACCTGGGCATTGACTCCGCCTTCGCGCAGGCGGGGAATATCAATATGAAATGCGTCGGACCGCTGGGTGATATCCTTTCGGCCCCGGACGTGCTCGTACAAAGCATCGGTGTGCAGGTCGATGACAAGCGAGCGGTGGTGCAGGTCCAAGGTTGGTCTGATACCGGATGCTACCGGTTCAGCCCGGGCGGTCAAGCAGAAGAAGCTGTCCGGGTTTCTTGACGGGCTTTCGTTCCGGAGCTACCATTTTGCGTAAGGAGGTACTATGGTTGTGCTTCGAGCTACGGTCGTTCTCTTGCTGGCCGCTGAAGCAGCCGGCGGCCAGATGTTCTTCGGTTGCATCTGCTCAACCGATGTCCCTTTCGCCACCGGTCCCAACAACGGCCACAAACTGGCCTTTCAGAGTGAGCTTATCGGGATGCCGGACGATACCGTAACCCTGGTCTTTCAGTCGAGCCAGAGCATCCACAGTTGCATCGGCGTATTCGGACCCGGCGGCATCGATTGGACCCGACCGGTGTTGATGTATCCGGGACAGAATCCGGCAATCAACTTCGGCGCAGACGGTGACCGGCACCTGGTATGGCAGTTCCCGGATACTTCAGTCGGGTGGGAGGTGTACTACCGGAATTTCGAGTACCGGATGATGCCGGTGAACGTAAGCCGGACCATGGGGAACTCAATGCACCCCGACGTCTGGGCCGACCATCTCGGGCTGGCCCATGTGGTCTGGGAAGACCATTCGCACGACAAGCCGAGAATCTATTACCGCACCTGCAATGTCAGCGGCACGGTTGGTGATACTTTCCTGGTTTCAGTCGACACCGTCGGGTGCTGCTTCCTGCCTTCGATAGAGATGTTCCCAGCAGACAGCGCACTGGTCGTCTTGTGGCAACAGGTCGATTCGGGCAGCTACACTCCATATTCAATCAGGCGGCGGTGCTGCTGGCACGGGGTGTGGCAGGCCGAGGAGACTCTGGCCCAGCACCACTTCCCTCTGCGGCATCCGTCCCTTGATTGCGGCTCACCATGGGAGGGATTCTCCGGTGCCTGGGAGGACAGTTCAAGCGGAAACATGGAAGTCCATTTCGAAGGCGGGAACCCGGGCGGTGGCTATCCGACTTTCGGACGCTCGACCGCGCCGGTGCTGGCTACCCTGGGTGATGTCTGGTCCTATCTCTTCTGGCAGGAAGACTCGGGCGGAACCCGCGACATCCTACACCACTTTAACTACAGGTCCGGCTGGTATGCCCAGGGATCGCTGAGACAGGCACTCCAGATTGAGGAGAGCGTTCGCTGGCCTGCGAATCTCGGAGCCCTGCTTGTCTGGACTCAAGGCGACGCCGAACCGTACAAGGTGATGTGCGCGTACTTCGACTATCCGATACCGGTTGCCGAGGAACGAGCGGTGCCGGTTTCAGACCGACCTGTATCAGTCCAGCCCAACCCGATGCACGACCGGACCGTAATCCGGCTCGCGGAAGGATTCTGCGGGAACGCGAATGTCGAAGTGACCGATGTCACCGGCAGGAAGATATGGTCCTGGACAGGGACGGACGCACAGGTCGTCTGGGATGGAAAGGGATTGCCTTCCGGCGTTTACTTCGTCCGGGCGCGTGCCGGAGGAAAGGAGGCGGTAGCCGAGGTTGTGAAGTTCTAGCCGGGTTCCGGGTTGACCGGGAACCAGTGGACTTCGGTGTACATATTGGACAGGTGAGAGCAGGACCGTTCGAGCAACTCCATCAGGTGTTCAACTGAGCCGGCTTCCGGATAGAGACGTTTGACCTTGGCCGCGAGGTCGGCGGTGATTGCGGCGCGGACTTCGTCCGCCTGCTGGTCGTCCTGCAGCAGGAATTCGAGCGCCAGGCCGGACCCGGTCCTGTTCCACCCGACCCGGGCCGCGTTTTGCTTGTACAGAGAGTGAATGACCTCGAAATAGGGGCGGTTGACATCGACCGGCTGCAAAGTCCACAGTTCGTCAGTCACGCTGCAAGGATACAGCGTTGACGTTCGTAGCGCAACCGGGGCCTGGGGATACGATCCGGGATCCGGAGGACCGGATGCCGGTCATGTCCCCGTCCGCGGTATCGAAGGGCTGGCCTGCGGAACGGCGGTTGCCGCCCCGCAGGCCGTAGCGGATACGTCGAAGGAGGTCTTGTTATCCGCCGAGAATCGCCTTCAGGTCCTCGTCAGCCGTGGTCGTCGGCATGATGCTGAACTTGTCGACCAGCACCTTGAGCACGTTCGGGGTGATGAACGCGGGCAGGGTCGGGCCAAGCCGGATGTTCTTGATGTCGAGGTAGAGCAGGGTAAGGAGGATGGCGACCGCTTTCTGTTCGTACCAGGAGATGATCATCGACAGCGGGAGTTCGTTGACCCCGACGTTGAACGCCTTGGCGAGCGCCAGCGCAATCTGGATCGCCGAGTAGGCGTCGTTGCACTGGCCGATGTCGAGCAGGCGCGGGATGCCGTCGATGTCGCCGAAGTCGAGCTTGTTGAACCGGTACTTGCCGCAGGCCAGGGTCAGGATGATGCAGTCCTTTGGCACTTTCTGCGCGAACTCGGTGAAGTAGTTGCGGCCGGACTTGGCGCCGTCGCACCCGCCGACCAGGAAGAAGTGCTTGATTTTCCCGGCCTTTACCGCTGCGATGACTTTGTCGGCCACACCGAGCACGGCGTTGCGGCCGAACCCAACGGTGATGGTTTTCTCCGGTGCATCCTCCGTGAACCCGGGCGCGGCGAGCGCGGCTTCGATTACGGGCGTGAAGTCCTTGCTCGCACCGATATGGGTGACACCGGGCCAGGCGACGAGACCGGTCGTGAAGATCCGTTCCTTGTAGTTGTCGCGCGGTTTCTGGATGCAGTTGGTCGTCATCAGAATCGCCCCCGGGAACTCGGCGAATTCCTTCTGCTGGTCCTGCCAGGCCCCGCCGTAGTTGCCGACCAGGTGCTTGTACGCCTTGAGCTTCGGGTATCCGTGGCAGGGCAGCATCTCACCGTGGGTGTAAACGTTGATGCCCTTGCCTTCGGTCTGCTTGAGCAGTTCTTCGAGATCCTTGAGGTCGTGACCGGACACGACAATCGCCTTGCCCTTGATCGGGGTGACCCGTACTGCTGTCGGCTCAGGATGACCGTAGGTCGTGGTGTTGGCCGCGTCGAGGAGTTCCATCGCCTTGAAGTTGATCTCGCCGACCTTGAGGCAGGCGCCGAGCAGTTCGTCCACGGTCAGGTCCTCCCGGGTCAGGAGGTTGAGCGCGGCGTGCATCATGGCGTAGAGCTCTTCGGATTCCCGGCCCAGGATGTGGGCGTGGTCCGCGTACGCGGCTAAGCCTTTGAGCCCGATTATTGCCAGTTCGATCAGGTCGGCGACATCGTTGCCGAACCGCTCGCGGCGTCCGGTGATTGCGACATCCCGACCTTGGGCCACGAGTCCGTCGATGTCCGGAGCCGGGGTCCAAGCCGCGGGTCCGGACAGGACTTCGGGTGCTTTTCCTGCTTTCTCACACGCCTCTTCATACAGGCTTGTTGCTCTGTCACGAACCTGGGCCGCCTTCCGGAGTAAACCCTGCAGCCGTTCGGGGTCGAAGTCGACGTTGGTGATTGTGGTGAACAGCGCTTCGGCAGTGAAGGTGTTCACTTCATCATCAGTCGCGCCCAGTTCGTGGGCCCGGTGGGCGTACATCGCGATGCCTTTGGTCGCGTGAATCAGCAGGTCCTGAAGGATTGCGGTCGTTTCGTCCTTGCCGCAGACACCCTTGACCGTGCAGCCGGTGCCTTTCGCGGTCTGTTCGCACTGGTAGCAGAACATGCTCATTGGTTCTTCTCCTTTGATTGAGCTATTGCTGGATTTGTCCTTTCTGCGTCGATGCGGATGATTCTCCTACTTGCGGGCATATCTGCCTCCGAGTTCAAGAGTAAAATCAGACAGCTTCGTGTTCCTCAGCTTGTCGGCAACCTGTCGGTTGATCGATTCGAGGAAACCGCCGAGCGCGCACCGGCGACGTCCACAGACCGGCTTGCGGAACATGCACTTCGCAACTTTGAGCGGACCCTCGACCGCCTCGTAGATCTGCTTCAGAGTTATCTTCTCAGCCGGACGCGCCAGCTTCGAGCCGCCGGCCGGCCCGCGTACGGAGCGGACAATCCCGGCTCGCTGGAGTACAAGCAACACTTTCGCAAGATGCGCTTCCGACGCCTCCAGTCTCTCCGCGATGTTCCGCGTCCGCAGCAACCGGTCAGGCGTACCTGCCATCAGCGCGGCAGCGTGAAGGGCGAGGGCGGCGGCCTCGGATATCTTGAACAGGCTGGCCATTGAATCTCCTGATATTACCTATTTAGGTATCACAATACATAAATTGGACTCCCGGTCAAGGGAATCGATTCCGGGGAACCGTCGCGTTCAGGCGGTTGCCGCGAGCAAAGCACGGGCGGCCGCTTCCGCGCCGTCGGTCGGGTGTCTGCCGAAGCCACTTTCAGCCATCTGCCTCAGTCGTCCGGCCCGGCGCAGCCCGGATACAGTCAGACCGAGTCGTTCCGCGTCCGGGACGGCTGTAACCGGGAGGCAGACGCCTTGCTCCTCTGCGAACCGGCAGTTCAGCGGCGCGAACGGGCCGATGTGCGGCAGCAAGACAAACATCGGCAGGCCCAGACCGACCGCCCAGATAGTACGTTCGTGCGCGGCCGCGACCATGACGTCGAGCTGCGGGAACGTCTCCGCGGTGACGGTGGTTTCCTGTCGGCGGCTGTCGAAGACGATGACCTGCAGGGACCGGGCCGATGCCGGCAGCCGGCGGTGCAGCCGTCCGGATTCCTTCGGGTCGGTGCCGGCGAAGACGATCACCCGGTGACCGACGTCGAGGCAGGACCTGACGCCGTCGACGATGAGCCGGACGTGCGGCCTCGGATATGCGCCCGAAGTGAAGAAGCCGATAGCCAGCGGTGTATCCGAGTTCAGCCTGCGAAGTCTTGCTTTAAACGCCGATTCGGCCAGCCGGACGAGTTCGGGTTCGATGACCAGACCGGTGACGGATAGCGCTGACCGCTTGACGCCCAACGCCTGAAGCCCGGAAGCGGTTGATTCGAGCGGCGCAAAGGTGCGCCAGGCATCAGGAACCGCGGCAACAGGCGGGGCCGCGATTTCCGCATGAAGGTATGCAACCCGGCAGACCGGGGCGAGGATATGAGCTACAAGCGGATGCTCGACCAGGCAGATGCCGGTGAATCCGGCCAGGCGTTTCCTGAGTGACGAACCGAGAACGGCAAGCTGCAATGGTGACGGCTTCCCGCTTTTGCGCAGCCGGTTGTAGATGCCGGTCCGGATACCACCCTGCGCCCCGGCGTGATAGAGTGAGCGGGCCAGGTTCCAGGCGTACTTCGACGTACCCGAGCATACCTGGTCAAGGGTGACCTGCGACAGTATCTCCTGTCCGGACTCCGGCAGACGGGAAAAAGCAAGCAGGACCGAGTCAAGGTAGGAAGGGTGACCTCGCCCGATTTCACTGGAGATGGCAATGAGGCGCAGTCCGGCTGAATCGGTCATTTGTATTCAGCCAGGACGGTGATGTCGGAGCGCACTGCCGCACCTAGAAGCCAGGGGCGATTTCGGTCGTCTCCTTCGAGGTAGTAGCGCAGGAAGGCGGTCAGGTATGTCCGTACCGCCCGGAGTTGGGACTGACGGTTGAACGGCTCGAACCGGTCCTCGATGGCATTGGTGTGGTCGAGGTAGCCGTTGTGGCCGGCGTTGCGGATGCACAAGTAGAAGCAGGGGGCGGAGCAGGGGTCGTAGAACTGATTCCGCACATTCTCCGCTCGTGCGGTGCGGTCATTCTCTCCGGCCAGAACCAGCACTGGGATGTCCAAGCTCTCCACATGGGTCGCCCGCGAAACCAGGTAGGGTGACAGACCGGCAACCGCTCTCACGTGCCGGCCGCAGTCGCGACGGGCGGCCAGAAAAGCGGCGCCACCGCCCATCGAATGACCAACCAGCGCAGCATTGCGTGGATTCAGTCCGACCCCGGGAAGCTCATTGAGGCTGTCGAGGAATACGAGCGCGGCCAGCATGTCGTTGGCGAGGCGCGCTGGCGGACGGAACAGTCCGGGGTCCGGATATCCGGGTACGAGGACGTAGAACCCGTGGGAAGACAGGTGGCGGCAGATGCTGTCGTAGCGGTCGATGCCGGCAAGGAAGCCGTGGCCGAACACGACCGCGGGTCGGTCACCGGGAATCGTGTCGTCGCGAACAGGCTTGTAGAGAATGCTTCTGAATCGGCGTGCGCCGGATGGGACTTCGATATGAGTGGTATCGACCTGCCACAGCCCCGGCCTATCCGGCGGAGCGAAACTCACCGCGGTGGAAACTGCCAGGAGCAGGGTGAGAAACAGGTCCCTCACTTCAGGAGCCGGGATAGACGCCGGTCGGCCAGAATCCTGCCGCCGGTCTGGCATCCCGGGCAGTAGTAGGTAGTTGATTCCTTGTAGCTGACGCGGCGGACCCGATCTCCGCACTTCGGGCAGGGCTGGTCGAGCCGGTTGTGGACCCGCAGGAACGTCCGGTCGCGGCGGTCGGGGAGATGGTCGAGCGTCTTGAGATGCAGGATTGCGTCGAGCAGGACCTTCTTTACGCCCATGTAGAGCCGGATGGACTCCTCGGGCTTGAGTGCCCCGGTCTGCTGGAACGGAGAAAGCCGGGCTTCGAACAGGATTTCGTCCGAGTAGCAATTGCCAATACCACCGACTGCCCGCTGGTCGGTCAGGAACCTCTTCACGGTCCGGTTGCGGCGCTTGAGCGCGGAACGGAGCCGGCTCAGGGTGAACTGCGGACCGAGCGGGTCCAGGCCGAGTTGGGCAATCCATTCCACGTTCTGCACATCGGTGACGAGGTGGACCGCGACCCGGCGCTTGGAACCGGACTCGGCAACACGCAGGTCGGTCTTGTTGTCCAGATGCAGGGCGAGGAGATGGTGACGGGTCATCGGCTGGTTTGACGGGATGGTGATAAGACGGCCATTGAGCATCAAGTGGACGCAGAGATGGAGTTTGCTGTCGGTATTCAGGCTGAGGAACTTGCCCAGTCGCGAGATACTGCGGATATGGCCTTCCTTGAGTGCTTCGAGCGACGGGTCAACGGTCTTGAGCGTGGCGGGATGGCGCAATGTCGCGCCCAGGATGCGGCGCCCAGCCAGGGTCAGTCGCAGCCGGTCCTTGACGATTTCCAGTTCGGGCAGTTCAGGCACGCATAAGACTAGGAAAGGATGACGCTGCGTCAACCCGGTGTATTTCGCGACTTGACAGCTCCCGGGAACCGGGTATGATGGTGACTTCAAGCTGTGAGTTGTATGATGATCAGGAACTGAAATACCAACACCGGCGTTGAGCCTGTCGGGCAGTCCCGAGGCTTGCGCGGATGCACACAATCGGGTAAAGTCCAAACTGAAGACAAATCAGTATGTGTTTGAGATGAACTGGAGAGCGTAGACCTTGTTTTACCACGGAGCAGGCCTGAGCGACGAAGAGACCAAGCCAACCGGTAAGGCTTCGGTCTACATCAGACGGCTGTGGCCGTTTTTCCGGACCTATCTGGGCCGGGTCATTGCGGCCGGGGGCCTGGTCCTGGTGTCGACCGGGCTGGGTCTGCTCGGGCCGCTGCTCCTGAAGCGGGCGATTGACGTCAATATCGGGGGCGGAGACCTGGGCGGTCTGGCGGTCACTTCGCTTGTCTACCTCGGGCTGCAGGGCGGGGTTTTCTTTGCCACCTTTTTCCAGATGGTGTGGCTGTTCCAGGTGGGTGAATCCGGAGCCGCGGACCTGAAGCAGGCCGTGTTCCGCCACCTGCTCGACGTACCGGTCTCCTTCTTCGACAAGCATCCGGTCGGCAAGCTGATTTCCCGGGTCGAGAGCGACACCGAAGCGCTGAAGATGCTCTTCACCCGCACTTCGGTGATGCTCCTGCAGAGCGCCCTGATGCTGGTCGGGATGAGCCTGATCATGGCTCTGACCAGTTGGCGTTTGTACCTTCTTGTGCTGGCCCTGATGCCGCCTTTTATTATCGCGTTCTGGGTGTTCCAGCGCAAGGTAAGACCGGTTTACATCGGGGTCCGGCGTTCGGTCGCGGAGATCAACAGCCTGGTCAGCGAAGCGCTCAAAGGCCTGCCGGTTGTCCAGGTGTTCTGCCGGCAGCAGTGGTTCGCGGACCGGATGAACAACCTGAACCGGCAGAAGTATCGGGGCGAGATGAAAGCGATGACGCTCTGGTACACGGTCTGGTTCCTGGTTGATTTCGGCGAAGTGCTGGGGCTCGGGCTGGTCCTTGGTTTCGGCGGGATGATGGCGCTGCGCGGTGACTTGACTATCGGCACCCTGTTCATGTTTGTGGCATACATCACCCGGCTTTTCTGGCCGCTCCGGATGATCTCCGACCAGATAAACGTGATGCAGCGGGCTTTTGCATCCGCGGAGCGGGTGTTCGGGATGCTTGACCAGAAACCGGAGCCGGAAGGCGAACAGATTGACGGACAGTTGAGCCTCAGGGAAGGAATTGTGTTCGAGAAAGTCGGGTTTGCGTACGACGGTGAGAAGTTCGTGCTGAACGACATCGACCTGGTGGTGCGCAAGGGTGAGAAAGTGGCCCTGGTGGGCGAGACCGGCGGGGGCAAGAGTTCGATCGTGAACCTGGTCCTCAAGTTCTACACTGCGCAGCAGGGCCGGATTCTGTTCGACGGGCGGAACCTGGCGGACATGGACCGGCACCAGTTGCGCGGAACGGTCGGGTTCGTACCCCAGGAAGTCATCATGTTCCCGGGCACAGTGCTCGACAACCTGCGAATGATGGACTCGACCGTGCCGCGCGAAACGGTAATCGAAGCGGCGAAGCGGGCGAGGATTCATGAAGCGGTGCTCAAGTTCCCGAACGGATACGACACCAACCTGATTGAGCGCGGGGTGAATTTCTCGCTCGGCGAGCGGCAATTGCTGGCATTCGCCCGGGCCCTGGTGTTCGACCCGCAGATACTGATTCTGGACGAAGCCACTTCCTCGGTTGACCCGCACACCGAGCAACTGATTCAGGAAGGCCTGGCTGAACTGCTTGTTGGCAGGACCGCGATTATTGTGGCCCACCGGCTGGCCACAATCCAGATGGTTGACCGGATCATCGTGGTGCACAAGGGTCGGATTGCCGAGCAGGGAAGCCATGAAGAATTGCTGGCTCAGGACGGGCTGTACGCCCGATTCTACAAGCTGCAATACGTTGGCGGGCAAGCATGAGCAAGCTGGCGCTGGTCTGGAATTTCTGGAAGCGGCACAGGACCTGGACAACGGTGCTGGTCCTGAGCACGCTGGCTATGACCGTGTTGTCCCTGGCATTCCCATATGTGCTGCGATTCATCATCGACGGCATCAAGCAGGACATTGACCAATCCCGGCTCATTCGCTACGTGCTGCTGCTCGCCGGGCTCGGGTTCCTGCGAGCCTTGAGCGAAGCAATTCTGCCTTGGCACCGGGGCCGGACCAACGAGCGGTTCCAGTGGACGGTGCGCAACCGCGTCTTCCGGAAGATGATGGACATGGGACATTCGTTCACCAACAAGTTCCCGACCGGTGATGCGATGGAGCGGCTTGACCACGATTTGGAAGAGTTGTCCTGGTTCGCCTGTTCCGGCCTGTTCCGGACTGTCAGCGCGGTGTTCACGGTTCTGTTCGCTCTCGGGGTGATGATCAGCATGAACTCGCTCCTGACCCTTATCACCGTGCTGCCGATGGGTATCGGAGTCATCGTCTGGATGAAGCTCGGACCGCTGGTCTATGCGCGCTACAAGAGATGGCGCAAGAAGATCTCCGAGATAAACAACCGGATTGAATCGTCGTTCACCGGTATCAGGCTGGTCAAAGGCTACAACATGGAAGACCGGGTCGGGGCCCGGTTCAGGCAGACGCTCGACGAGCGGGTCCGGGATGCGGTTATCACTACCAGGACCGAGATGAGGATTCACGTCTTCTACCAGGCGATTTCCGAAATCGGAATCCTGCTGGTGCTCTGGGCCGGCGGATTCCTGGTCATCGGGGGCCGGCTCACCCTGGGTGAGTTCGTTGCGTTCAACGCCTATATCCTGATGCTGGTCGGGCCGATGTTCGACATCGGCAACCTGTTCGTCTCCGGGCGCAGGGCTCAGGCCGGGGCGGAACGGGTCTCCGCGCTCGAGCAGCACTCGACCGAAGTGAGCCCGCCGGACAAACCCGGGCAGGTAGACCCCGGGACCCTGACGCTTGAAAACGTTGATTTCGCCTATGATAAAGAGCAGGTGCTGAAGAACGTGAGCATGATTTTTCCGGCCGGTTCCCGAATCGGAATTGCGGGTACGGTCGGCTCGGGCAAGAGCACGATATTCCGGCTGCTGTTCCGGCTGGCCGACCCGCAGAAAGGCAGGGTCCGGCTTGACGGTCATGACGTGCGTCTGCTTGACCTGGATAGATACCGGCAGTTGTTCGGGTATGCACCGCAGGAAGCGACGCTGTTCTCGGACACGCTCAAGAACAACATCGCATTCGGGCGCGAGGAAGACGGTGACTCCGAACTCGACCAGATGGTCTCATTTGCCCAACTCTCTTCAGACGTGGCCGACATGTCCAAAGGATTTGAGGAGAAACTGGGCGAGCGGGGAACCAGGCTTTCGGGCGGTCAGAAGGAGCGGGTCGCGATTGCCCGGGCCCTGGTCGGCAAGCCCCGGATACTCGTGTTCGATGACGCCACTTCGGCCCTGGACGCCGAAACCGAGAAAGAGCTGATTCGCCGGTTGAGTGAAGAACTAGGCGACGCGACGGTCATCATCGTTTCCCACCGGCTCTCGATCCTGTCCGAGTGCGACCGGATTTACGTCCTCGACCGGGGCGAAGTCAAAGAAGAAGGAACCCACCAGGAACTGCTCGGGCGTCGCGGTCTGTACTGGGACCTGTACGAACGCCAACTCATCAAGGAAGAATTGGAACGGCTGTAGCAGGCTTTCGGTCCCGGTCCTCAGCGCTGGATGACGACCTTGTGGACCGCTAACCGCTCACCGCTATCCGCTTCCCGCCGCAAGAAATACACGCCCGGGGAGAGATGCCGGATGTCGTTCTCGCCCGGCGCGAGTTCCGCGACCTTCCGGCCGGAGATGTCGAGGAGGACGCACGACGCACCACGCTTGACGCCGGATGCTTCAGGCAGGAACAGTACGTCGCGTACAATTGCGGCCGGAAGCTGTCTGCCATTCGTCATTCGCAATTCGGCATTCGGCATGTCCTGGATTCCCGGCGGCACGCTGTCGCGGATGACCGAGATGCTGGAACTCTCATAGTTGCCCACGTACGTCCGGTTCTGCATCGGGTTCCAGGTCATAGCGTACGGGTACTCCCCGACCCCAATCGTCTTGACCACGACATTGCTCGCACCGTCAATCACAGTCACGTCGTCGCTTTCCAGATTGGCGCAGTACACCTTGTTGTTCGTCTTGTTGAACACCAGTGCAGAAGGTTCAGAGCCGGCCGCAACCGTCGCAATAACCGTATTCAGAGCGCCGTCAATCACGGTCACACTCCCGCTGCCCGAGTTTGCGCAATAGACCCTGTTCTCGGTCCGGTTGTAGCACAACGCCTTGGGCTGGATTCCCACGCTGACCGTCGCAATCACGCTGTCGGATGCACCGTCGATAACTGTTACGGTCGAATCGAGATTGGTGGTGGTTCCGCTGTTGGCGCAGTACATCCTGTTGTCCTGCGAGTTGTAGCAGAAAGCACAGGCATGAAACCCCGCGGGCACGGCCACTATGACGCTGTCAGCCGCGCCGTCAATCACTGAGACGGTCCGGGAGTACGGATTCGCGCAATAGACCTTGTTGTCGGCCGGGTTGTAAGCCAGGGCAAAGGGATAGGCTCCGACGTCCACAGTTGCAATCACGCCGCTCGTGGCACCGTCTATCACTGAAACGGTGTTGTCCAGCGCGTTCGCGCAGTAGACTTTGTTGTCGGCGGGATTCCAACACAAGGCCCGGGGCTGGCGCCCGACTGCCACGGTCGCAATCACGGCATTGGTCTCACCGTCAATGACAACAACTGTATCAATGTCACTGTCAACATCGTGGGTGCAATACACCCGATTGTCGGTTGAGTTGTGGCACAGCACATAAGGGTAGCGCATCGTCGGGATGGTTGCGATTATGCTGTTTGACGCGCCGTCGATGACGGCAATGTTGTCGCGCAGGTTGTTCGAGCAGTAAACCCTGTTACCGGTTGGATTGTAGCACAGCCCCACCGGAAAGGAATTGGACTGCAACTGTATCGTCGTCTCCAGCCACTGGCCGGACGCGACCGACGAAGTCAGAATGCAGAGCGCAGAAACCAAAACACAGGATTTCATGATAGCTCGTTAGCGTTGAATGACTATCCTGGCGGACTTGGCGGTTGATTCGTTTCGGATGAAGTAGACGCCGGATCTGAGATGCCGGATGTCATTCGGGCCCGGCAGAAGGTCCATTACCTTCCGGCCGGAGATGTCGAGCAAAGACAATGCCGAATGCCGAGTGTCGAATGACGAATGCGGAAGAAGAAGTACGTGGCGCACGATGGTTGCGGTCAAGGGTCGGCGGATTGTAGCCACCGGCTTGTCTTCGGTTCCGACGTAGTATTCCACCCGGTACACCGGGTAGACCGCGAGGTTGCCGGCAAACGGGGTGCCGAGCCCGAGGTTGTTGCTGGTCGCGGCCTGGGTTTCGAGCGGGACCGCGCAGAGGAAGTTCTCGCCCATCCAGAGCGTGTCCGTGCCGAAGGACCAGTCCCACTGCCACTGGATCGAGTCCGTGCCCTGGCCGGATGTCACCTGGGTCCATTCCCAGGCCTGGTGCGCGGTCTGGACCTGGACTATAGCGCCGAGCATCCGGGTCGAGTTCGGGGTCCAGCGGTTCACCGCTTTGCCGGTAATGACCGGGTCGCGCATCTGGGTCGTGTCGCCGGGCAGATGGTCGAACTCGGCTTTGACCCCGGTGTTCCACACCCGCACCGGGTTGATTACCGTTACACTGCTGTCGTTGGAGTTCGCGCAGTAAATCCTGTTGGTCACCGGGTTCACCGCAATCGCGTACGGCGCATTTCCTGCCGGCACGAGAACCGTGCTGTTCGTGGCTCCGTCGATCACCATTACGCTGTCGCTGCCGTAGTTCGCCACGTACACTTTGTTGGTTATCGGGTTCACCGCAATCGCGTACGGTGCGTCTCCTGCCAGCACGAAGGTGGTGCTGTTCGTTGCCCCGTCAATCACGGTCAGATCGTCGCTGCCGCCGTTCGCCACGTACACTTTGTTGGTGACCGGGTTCACCGCCACGGCCCGTGGTGCGTCCCCGACCGGCACGAGCGTGGTGTCGTTGGTAGTTCCGTCAATCACGGTCACGTTATCGCTCTGGAAGTTCGCGCAGTAGATCCTGTTGGTCACCGGGTTCACCGCAATCGCGTACGGTTCCGTCCCGGCTGGCACGAGCAAGGTGTCGTTCGTGACACCATCGATGACCGTTACGTTATCACTCCAACTGTTCGCTACGTACACCTTGTTGGTCGCCGGGTTCACCGCCACCGCACGGGGCATGGTTCCGGTTGGAACCAGAGTCGTATCGAGGGTCGCTCCGTCAATCACGGTCACATTGCCGCTGCTGCCGTTCGCTACGTACACCTTGTTCGTTGCCGGGTTCACCGCAACGGCCCATGGCCCGTCCCCGGCCGGCACGAGCGTGGTGTCCATCGTGACACCATCGATTACTGTCACGTTGTCACTCAGGGAATTCGGCACGTACGCCCGGTTCGTCACCGGGTTCACCGCAATCGCGCGCGGGTTGTTTCCGGCCGGCACGAGCGTGGTGTCGCCGGTGGCGCAGTCGATTACGGTTACGTTGTTGCTCGTCACGTTCACCACGTAGGTCTCGTTTGTCACCGGGTTCACCGCCAGTGCCCGTGGCCGGGCCAGCGTACGTACTCTCGTGGTGCTGTACGTGATACCGTCGATCACGGTCACGTTGTCGCTGCCGCTGTTTACCACGTACACTTTGTTGGTCACCGGGTTCACCGCAACCGCGCACGGTTCGGTTCCAACCGGCAGAAGCGTGGTGTCGTTTGTCGCTCCGTCGATCACCGTCACATTGTCGCCGTGCCAGTTCGTCAGGTACACTTTGATGGTCACCGGGATCACCGCAACCGCGCAGGGCTGGTTTGCCGTCGGGACGAGCGCAGTGTCGTTCGTGGCCCCGTCAATCACCGTCACATTGCTGCTGTAAAAGTTCGCGCAGTAAATCCGGTTCGTTACCGGGTTCACCGCAATCGCATACGGTCCATTTTTTGCCCGCACGGTTGTTGTGTTGTTGGTGATTCCGTCAATCACCGTCACGTTGTGGTCGTTGAGATTCGCCACGTAAATCCTGTTGGTCACCGGGTTCACCGCCACGGCCCAGGGTTTGTCGCCGACCGGCACGAACGTGGTGTCGTTGGTTGCCCCGTCAATCACGGTTACGTTGTCGCTGCCGCTGTTTACCACGTACACTTTGTCGGTCACCGGGTTCACCGCAATCGCGCGCGGCTCTGTTCCGACCGGCACGAGCGTGGTGTCGTTCGTGGCCCCGTCGATTACCGTTACATTGTTGCTGCTGTCATTCGCCACGTACACCTTGTTGGTCACCGGGTTCACCGCCACGGCGTGCGGCGCGTCTCCGGCCGGCACGAGCGTAGTGTCGTTCGTCGCTCCGTCAATCACCGTTACGTTGTCGCTGCCGCGGTTCGCCACGTACACCTTGTTGGTCACCGGGTTCACCGCAACCGCATACGGCTCTAATCCTGCCCGCACGCGGATGGTGCTGTTCGTAGCCCCGTCAATCACCGTTACGTCGTTGCTGCCCGCGTTCACCACGTACACCTTGTTGGTCACCGGGTTCACCGCAACCGCCTGCGGGTTTTCTCTGACATTGACGGTCGCCGTAACCCAGTCCGCCGTTGCCGGCGCTGCCGTGATTGCCAGCAGCACCAGGGCTGCGGTCAGGGCATGTCTTACGTTCTGCATCTGCGCCTCCTTCGGTGAATCCGGAACAAGCCCGGATTACTCTTCATATTCCTGCATATTCGATTTCGTCCAAGCGGCTTTCTTGTCAATCTTCATAGTGGGGTGGGGATAGGCACCGGAGAACCGTTGCCGGTCCCTGTCCGCTTCTGGTGGTTCTTCTCCACAGGCCTAACTTCTATCGGAATCGGGCGGGATGTCAAGCGCAGTACTCGCGGGCCGGGCGTGGGCTTCCGGTAGAACTACCAAGCATCTGAGGAAAGGAGAGCCGCAGAGAATGTACCGTTTCGTTTGTATCGACGACAATCGTGAGTTGGCCGCGCATCTGACGTGCCTTGGGTTTGGGCAGGTGTCCGGGTGGGTGTCCCGGTGCGTCATGGTCGGTGTTGCGCCGACCGTTGTCTTGCCCGGTGTGGGCGGCGCGATCCGTGCCCTGGAGCTGACAGTTGAGCGTGCCGCTGCCCGAGTCGCTGTCCTTGCCGTGATTCTTGCCGCAGGTCGGGTCCCATCCGTTGCCGGAGCCGTTGGCTTGAGCCGGTATGTTGCCGGTGATGCGTTGGTTACCGTGGCTCGGGTCGGGGCATCGGCGGCCAGGTGGGTCGTCAGGGTCATGGCTACGGTGGGGGTAACCGGGTAGGTGATAAGGTAAGACACCGGCAGAAGTTAGGCGGAATCGCGTTTCCGGACTGGAGGGCGGGTCCGAGAGACACATCAGCAGGTATGATAACTCTCTGAAGTGTAAGTGGTAAGTGGTTCGGACGCGGCGATTGATGGTCCGTCGGTATCGTGAGCGGCCACTGGTGCCGGCACGGCGGTGACCGTGAAAACGCCCGGGATTCGATGGGTGGACCGGGTGCCGTTAGTCGGCTTGGCCCAGGCCTTGCGCCGGATCTTCCGGCAGAGTCCGGAGCCGGAGCGGATGCGGAGCATGGCCGAGGCCGTAGTTGACATCCGGGCAGATTCGGGTAGAAACTATGGTGAGGAATCAAGGAGAACAACCGTGTTGTCGACGCGCGGGCGGACGGGAAGCTCTCACGGCAATCCGCAACCAGAGGAGGCGAGATGAAACGTAGCATCGTAGTTCTGTTCCTGCTGGTCCTGGCGACCGGTCCGGTCCTGGCCGATACCACCTACGTGGAGATCGGCAGTCCCTACATCAAGAACGCAATTCCGTTCTGGGGCGACGTACACGACGCGTGCCGGCTGCAACTGCTTTATCTCCAGAGCGAGATAGACCAGGCCGGGACGATTGTCGCTTTCGGTCTGTGCTGCACCGAAGACGCGCCGAGCTGGTTCCGCAAAGTCAGGGTCAAGCTCTGTCACACTCCGGCGTCGTCCCTGGTTTCCACCTTCCAGGCCAACTACGGCGGCAATACGCCCCAGACCATCCTCAGTGCCGATTCCCTGCTCGTTGGCACCGGCCAGAACCTGACCTGGTACTATTTCCCTTCGGACTTCGTGTACAACAACACCGACAATCTGCTCCTGGAGATTACCTGGCGCGGCGACGAAGGTCGTCGGGTAAGAGTCTGGCGCAATCCCAACGGCGCCGACCGCCGTTGCCATGCGATGAACGATACCGCGGTCAGCGGCACGGTCGATGACGTCGAGGCATACTACGCCCGGATCGGGTTCACCCCCACCGGCGCGACCGAACCCCGGGAGATCGGACTCATGCCGCTGAGCTTCAACGTAACCCCGACGCACGGGCGCGCGCCATTCCGGATATCCGGCTCAACCTTGCTCGCGGGCAAGCCGGAACTGACCATCTGGGACCCGACCGGCCGGCTGGTCGAACGGCTGAACCCGGTTCTGAACCAGGGCCGGCTCGAAGCGCGCTGGAACGCAACCGGTATTCCGGCCGGGGTGTACCTCTGCCGGCTGCAGTCCGGCGCGAGCTGCGCGACCCGCGTCCTGACCCTGATGCGCTAGCCGGGACAAGAACTCGTAGCTCCAGCGGCGCTGCCGCAGCCCGGGCAGGCAGGTATTGACGGGTTCCGTTTTTCGACTAGACTCGGCACAGTGCTGAGAATTCAGTTGCAGTTGCTGACCGGGAGGCGTCGGACGTGAGCCGGTACCTTCCGGGCAGTTTGCCCGTAGTCAGACCCGATTTACCACAAAGACACCAAGACACTAGAGGAGTAGATCTCTCCGGACAGACTCTCCCTTTGTGCACTTCGTGCCTTTGTGTTTCGTTTTCTACCCCGGCGAGGTGCGTGACATGAGCGCCCTATGCCGGGGCGGTCGCCCCTGTTCGATAACCAGCAGCAGACAATCCAAAGGAGACAGTATGAAAAGGGCGGTTCTGGCCGCGTTGCTCGCGGTCGTACTCGTTTCAGTCGGGCTTGCCCAGCCGGCCAAGGTGCCGGTGCTCAAAGTGGGCCATGTGGGTCATGACCATCAGTGCGCACCCTATGTGGCCGCGCTGGCCGGTGAGGATTTCAAGGAGCTGTATGGTATCTGGTTCAAGGAGGTCCGTTACAAAGACCTGTACGAGCTGTACGACGGCGATGAGTTGATTGCCGAGATTGAGTTCTACAAGGCCGGCGGGGGATCGAAGATGCCGACGATGATGAGCCAGGGCGCGTTTGACGTCGGGCTCGGCGGTGTGGCCGCGGTGTCGTTCTTCGTGGACAAGGGCGCGCCGATGAGAATGATTGCGCCGCTCCATTCCAAAGGCGACATGCTGGTGGTGAAGCCGGACCTGGATCTGGACTCGTGGGAGGAATTCGTCGAGTGGATCAAGTTCCAGGGCTGGACGGTTCCAATCGGGTACAAGAACCCGGTCGCGGTAGCCAAGCTGGTGTTCCAGCGGGCACTGGACGAGGCAGGCATTACCCATACCGGTGACAAGGCGAATACCGACGCCCAGGTTCTGCTGGTGAATATGAAGGGCGAGAAGAACCTGATTCCGGGCTTGATGTCAGGACAGATCCAGGCGTACGTCTCCAACAACCCGTGGTGCGCGCTGGCCGAAGCCAAAGGCGTTGGCCATTGCGTGTGCGAACTGCACGACCTGCCGCCCGGGGTTTTCCGTAACCATCCGTGTTGCTGTGTCGCGGCAAATACCTCGGCGATGGAGGCGCATCCGGAGGAGATCGGCAAGTTCCTGGAGTTGATGATTGTCTCGACCCATTTCGTCAATACCGAGCGGGAGAAGGCAATCGAGTACGTGGCCCGGTGGATCGGGACAACGCCCGAGGTCGAGGCGATTTCGATGGCCACATCCGGGTACTCACTCGAGCCGGACGACGCTTTCTACAACGGCATGTGGGTGTGGTACGAGGAGATGGTCGGGATGGAGAAGATTACCGACCAGTTGAAGGACAAGACCCGCGCGGAGTTCGAGAAGATGGTGTACGACTTCTCGCTGCTCGAAACCGCGCTCGAAGCCGCAGCCGAGAGAATCAAGTAGCTCGTGCCTCCGAATCCCGGTCCCAGGCAGGAGTTCGGCAGGAAGCTGGGCCGGATCGGCCTGGCTGTAGTCCTGCCGATTCTCCTGCTTGCGGTCTGGGAGTTCCTGGCAATCCGGCTTCACAACCCGTGGCTCCTGCCCCGCGTCGGCGCGGTGTTCGACCGGCTGATTCACCCGCTCGACAATGTGCTTGAAACCGGGTCCCTGTTGTACAACATCGCGGTTTCCGGGGTGCGGGTATTGATGGGTTTCACGCTTGCGACAATCGTCGCGGTGCCGCTCGGGTTGCTGATGGGCCGCATCAGGGTTGTGCGCCGGGTGGTCGGGCCGTTCGTCGAGATGTTCAGGCCTTTGTGCCCGATAGCGTGGCTGCCGTTCACGATGGCGGTGTTCAAGACCTACACAGTGGTGAACCTGTTCGGGGTGCGGTATTCGGATACCATCTTCGACACAATCCAGGTCGGGATGCTGTTCATCCTGTTCTACGGCGCGTTCTTCCCGATACTGCTGAACACTGTGGACGGTGTGCTCGGGGTCAGGGATGCGTACGTCGAGTCGGCGTTGACGCTCGGGGCAAAGCCGGGCCAGGTGTTCCGCAAGGTGGTGCTGCCCGCGGCCCTGCCTTCGATATTCACCGGCCTGAAAGTCGGGCTGGGCGTGGCGTGGATGGTGATTGTCGCGGCCGAGATGCTGCCGGGTTCGGATTCGGGTATCGGGTATCTGATCATCTACGCGTACGAACTGGCCGAGATGGACGTGCTGATTACCGGGATGATTCTCATCGGCCTGGTCGGGGCCCTGCTGTCCTGGGGCATCGGGTTGCTCGGGCGACCTTTCACCGGCTGGCAGGCCCTGGAGCGGTGATAGACGAGGTGCGAATGTCGACTGACAAGAGGAAAGGGTCCAAGGGTCCAAGGGTTCCAGGGTTCCAGGGTGAGTTGCGAGTGCCGAATGCGGGAATCAGGATTGAGAACCTCGGCAAGGTGTTCCAGGGCCGGGATGGCGGAAGTGTCGCCGCACTCGACGGCATCGACCTGGCAATCGAGCCGGGGAGCTTCACGTGTCTTGTCGGGCCGACCGGGTGCGGCAAGACTACGCTGTTGCGGATTGTAGCCGGGCTGCTCATGCCGAGTTCCGGGATGGTAACGGTCGGCGAAAAGCCGGTGACCGGGCCGCGACAGAATACCGGGATGGTGTTCCAGCATTACTCGCTCTTCCCCTGGCGGAGCGTGCTCGACAACGTCGCGTTCGGACTGGAGATGCGCGGGACCGGGAAGCGCGAGCGGCATGCCCGGGCAAAGGAACTGCTGGATACGGTCGGGCTTGCGCGGTTTGCCCGGAGCCGGCCGTACGAGCTTTCGGGCGGGATGCAGCAGCGGGTGGCAATCGCGCGGTCCCTGGCGACCGACCCGGACCTGCTGTTGATGGACGAGCCGTTCGGGGCCCTGGACGAGCGCACGAGGCACCGGTTGCAGGACGAACTGCTGTCGGTCTGGGAGCGCACCGGCAAGACGGTCCTGTTCGTTACCCACAACATCGACGAAGCGGTCTACCTCGGGCAGCGGGTGGTAGTGATGGCGGACCGGCCCTCGCGGATTGCCGACGATTTTCCGGTTGGTATCGCGCGGCCGCGCGACCGGGTCGCACCGGAATTCGTCGAAGCGCTCTTACGGGTCCGGACTGTGCTGGAAGAAGTAATGAAAGAAAGCAGCAGGCAGACAGAGAAAACCAAAGGAGGAGAAGATGAAGAAAGGCCTGATACTGATGGCCATTCTTGCTGTGGCCGTTAGCAGCGTATCCGCTTCGCCGCTGATCTGGCGCGGGGCATCCGTACTCAAGCCGATGCAGTTGATGGTCCTGGTGCCGAACGGGTACATGCAGACCGCGAAAGGGTACGACTGGGACAACAGCGAGTGGGTGGAGCTCAACGACGCCGCGAAGACCACGAGCATCAAGTCGGTGCCCATGGTTGGACTTGGCTTGTTCAATGGCCTGGAACTCGGAGTCGTGGCCCCGCTGTACTCGAAGACCCAGGGCGACAACAGTTCGCTCGGCCTGGGCGATGCATTGCTCAAGGCGCGGTACGGGTTGCTGAAAGGCGAGTTGCTGCCCGTGAAGTTGACCCTGTCCGCAGCCGCGGTACTGCCGACCGCGCCCGAAGATGCCAATCCGGCGCTCGGCGACCGGACTCTGGATTTCGGCCTCGGCGCCATTGCCCAGACCCAGAAGCTGGCCGGGTTCATCGGCCACCTGCGGCTCGGATACTGGCTGAACGGCAAGACTCCGGGTGAAGAAGGACAGAAACTGGGCAACATGTTCGAGTACGTGGCCAAGGTGGACTACAAATTCAACAAGAAGACCGGCGTGTTCCTCTCAATGGGCGGCATTATGCAGGCGGAAGGCGATGCCAACAAGGAGAAGGCTCGGCATGAGGCATGGGTCGGCGTGGTGTGGAAACCGATTCCGAAGCTGGCTGTCCGGCCCAAAGTCGGCGTGCCGCTTGAGTTTGCGTGCAAGGGCGGCTCGCTTCAGCCGTTCGATATCGGGCTCGATTTCTGGGTGACGCTGCCCTAGGAAAACGAGGTAGTCATATGGCTGATGCGTTTCAGGAGAACCTCGACCGGGTCAAGGCGGTTGCTGAGGACCACGGACATATTCTGAATCCGAATGAGATGCATCTGAATAAGATGCTCGAACGGATGGTCAAGAACTTCGAGCAGTTCGGGAAGTATTACTGCCCGTGCAAGCAGCATCATCCCTTAGACCCGGAACAGGATCCGTTTTGTCCGTGCCCGGAGATGGACGAAGAAGTGGTCGAAGACGGGCACTGCGAATGCTGGGTGTTTTTCAGAAAGGAGAAATAGTGCAGATTCCGGAACAGGTGAAAGAGATGTTCGGCAATGGTCTCATGGTCTACCTTGCCACAGTTGATGAGAAATGCACGCCCAATGTTGTGCCGATGCTGCAGTACTGGTGGCTCAACGAAGACACCATGGTGATCGGCGACCTGTTCATGAAGGCGACCAAGGCCAACATCAAGATCAACGGCAAGGCCTGTATCTCCGGCTGTGGGAAAGGCGGTGAAGCATACAAACTGAAAGGGACCGCGACTTATGAGACCTCGGGGCCGGCTTACGACCTGGCCAACGGCAACCTGCACAAGAAGAAGCCGGACAAGAACTTCAAGGGCGCGGTTGTCATTAGATTCACCGAAGTCTATGATGCCTCGCGGGGACCCGAAGCCGGGGAACTGATAGCGAAGGCCTGATTCTCCCTGAGGAATCGGCACCCGGGTTCGATTTCTTCCAGACCGCAGGTTGACAGGCCATGGTCTGCTTCGTATGCTGGCTGGCGGCTCAGGAGGTGCGACCGCTGAAGTAACGGTCGTTCCGACTAGGCGTGCGTCCCGTATTCAACAGGATAGCGGTTGGAGCTGCGAGTAGAATCGGCAGAATAGCGTCAGCATAACGAGGAGACAGGATGTTCAAGACCATGATTGCGATTCTGGGTGTGGTGCTGGTTGGCACGCTCACTCAACCGGCCAGGGCGAGTGATATCGAGCCGGGCGCTGCGACCGATTCGGCCCCGCCGTATCAGCAGGGGTTCCCGGTGTACACCGGCGGCAATTGCAGTGAGACATCGGCCCAGGTTGCCGACATCGACGGTGACGGTGATATGGAAGTGCTGATCGGCGGCGGGCAAAGCCTGAGGGTGTTTCACCATGATGGCACAGTGGTAGCCGGATTCCCGGTTTCGGTCGGCGGGCACGCCACCCAGACCGCGGCGATTGCCGACATTGACGAGGATGACGAGGTGGAAATCGTCATCGCCGGTCAGCGTTCCCAGTTGTACGTATACAAAGGCGATGGCACGCTCAAGTCTGGCTGGCCCCAGTCCTTGGGCGACGACGACGGTGCCGCCTGTTCGCCGGCCCTGGCTGACTTGGACGGTGACGGTGACCTCGAAATCGCTATTGGTACGTTCCGGGACCTGAACGGCAACAACGGGTACATCCCGGCCCGGTTCTACGTTTTCCATCACGACGGAACTATCTACGAAGGCTGGCCGGTTGATTCGGTCGACCATTTCTCCGTATCTTCGACCCCCGCGATTGGAGACCTAGACGGTGACGGGGACCTGGAAATCGTTGTCGGGGGCAGGGATTCTCACAACTTGTGGGCGTTCAACGCGGACGCGACGATTGTACCGGGCTGGCCGGTGCATGTGTCCGGGCTGGTGGAATCATCGCCGACCCTGGCTGACATTGACGGGGACGACGACCTGGAGGTATTCCTCGCCACGGCGGCGGAGCGAGTGTACGCATTCCATCATGACGGCACGCCGGTTGAAGGCTGGCCCCAGTCGATGGGGTACGGGAATCAGCGTTCGTCGCCGGCCCTGGGTGACATCGACGGGGACGGTGACATCGAGATAGTATGCGGGTCTGCGGGACGCAAGATGCACGCCTGGCATCATGACGGCACGCAGGTTGAGGGCTGGCCCCAGGAAACCGGGTCGTTCACGCAGGGCACGCCGGCGCTTGGGGACGTTGACGGTGACGGGGACATTGAGATTGTCGGGGGTGCGTATTCCGGGGTCTACGTCTGGCACCACACCGGCGCGCTGTTTCCCGGATACCCGCTCCCCACCGGTTGGTCAAGGTCCTCGCCGTGCCTGGCCGACCTGGACCTGGACGGGGACGTGGAAATACTCATTGGTTCTTTGGATGATTCGCTCTTTGTCTGGGACCTGCCCGGAGCCTATGATACAAGCAACGTCGAATGGGGCGCGTTCCGGCATAACCTGTGGAACACGGGGTTCAACAGTCGGACCTACGTTGGGGTCGCGGAGGAGAGGGTTCCAGAGTTCGAGGGGTCCAGGGGTCCAGGAGGCGGAGCGGGACTGGTGCAGAACCACCCCAATCCTTTCGCCCGGTCGACCGAAGTCAGCTATCAGTTGAAGGTCAGGTCGAACGTGAGCCTGAAGGTGTATGATGTCGGCGGGAACCTGGTCAGAACCCTGGTGGATAGGATGCAGGAACCCGGTCAGCATAGCGTTATCTGGGATGGCAGGAGTTCGTCAGGCGCAGATATGGGGGCCGGCACGTACTTCTGCCGGCTGGCAGCCAATGGCCGTGCCGATACCGGCATCCCGCACTTGGTGAAGCGATAGCCCGGCGGCTTGACTTGGCGGCCGGTCAGGTCTAAGCTAGGCACAGTGACCTCAGGGACCGGCCGGATTATTGACGTCAACCTGAACCGGTTGACCGAAGGCCTGAGGGTTGTCGAAGACGTTGTCCGGCTCGGACTTGAGCGCAAAGGGCTGTTGCGCAGCATCCGGGCGCTACGGACCCGGGTCGGGAAAGAAACCCGGGCATTACGCAAGCGGGTTGTACTGAGCCGGGACAGCGAGACCGACCCCGGCCGGGGCGACCGGTTCGACCGCACCGGACGCAAGAGCCTTGACGATGTGCTGCTGGCCAACTTCAAACGGGCCCAAGAAGCGGCGCGGGTACTGGAGGAAGTGTTGAAGATTGAGGAGCCGCGTCTGAGCGTGAAGTTCAAGGCGGTTCGGTTCCGGCTTTATGATCTGGAGAAACAGGCGGTAGAGGCATCGAATCGAAGGGAGCAATCGTGAAGAAAGCAATCCTGGTCTGTCTGACGATTCTTGTGGCTGTGGCGAGCGCCCAGAGTTTCTGGACCGATCGCAAGCTCGTCACTACCCGTCCCAATTGGGACTACTGGTGGCTGAATGTTCGGATTGGTGTGGATCAGTTCGACACGGTGTACTGCGCGGTCTCCCGGTACAACTACTCGCAGGATGACCCGAAGCATGACCTGTACGTGCTGAACAGCGACGGTGACACGATGCGGTCAATGACATCATGGCCGGGCTACTTCAACCAGCCGATTATCAAGGATGCCGACAGCAACAACATCTATGTGGGCCAGCCGCTGATGGGTCAGGGTCCGAACAGCAGCCCGCACATGGATGCGGGTGTGACGGATGATTCCAACTGCGTCAGCACCACCAATGCCCATGGCAGCAGCATCAAGTTCACCCGGCTCGGACCGAACGGTGACAGTGTTATCTGGCTTCAGACCATCCATACCGGAAACCCGTGGACCGGCCGCTCAAGCCTTGCTATCGACCCGCGCGGCTGGCTGCACTGCGCTTACGCGGACAGCATGCAATATCTCGAGTACGGATTCTCCACCGACAGAGGAGCCACCTGGACCTGGGACAGACTTGATAACATCAGGGTAATGTCTCATGCCCGGGTGGTGGCTACCCCGGACACCTGCGTTCACTTCGTCTACCGGACCTGGACTTCCGGCGACCAGTTGCGCTATCTCAAACTCAAGTCGGACGGTTCGGTAGCGGTAGGCGGGTCGATATTCAGCCAGGGCGGGACGAGATGGTGCCCGAACGTAGCGGTGGATACGTCCGGGAACCTACGGGTTGTGTTCGGCGACGGTTCCACCAGTGGCCACAACGTCTACTACACCGTGCTACGCGGGGACCTGGACAACGGCGGAGACCCGGTGCCGGATTCGATTCTGACCCTGGTTCCCGACACGATAATCCAGTACGATGCGGTAAGGGTTGCCGGTCCGAAGATCTGCGTTGATTCCCGGGACCGGGCCCACGTGATGTTCGAGCAGGGGACCTACGGACGCCACCAAACCAAGAACGTATACCACATCCGGGAAGGTCTGCCGGGTGCGGTAGCCGAGCGCCCGGTGCTCAAGCCGAAGTCGATGCTGACGGTCTCCCCGAACCCGGTGTGCAACCGAACCACGGTTCGGTTCAGCCTGAGCAAATCCGGGCCGGTGCGGCTTTCACTGTATGACGTCTCGGGTCGCAGAGCCATGGGAATCGCGGCCCGCGTTTTCGCTGCCGGCTCTCATTCGGTTTCAATGCAACGGGAAGAATTGCAGACCGGTGCCTATTTCCTGGTGCTCGAAACCGGAACCGAACGGCAGCAGACCAAGCTGGTGGTAACGGACTAGGTTGATCTCCGGGTTGCGGCGAGGACCGTTCAGCATTACCGGAAAGGACGGACCATGAGGGTCGCGCTGGTCAAGCCGCCGGCGACCTACGCGGACTGGTACCACCGGCCGGTTCTGGGTCTATCTTACATCGCGGCGTGCATCGAAGCCAAGGGAATCGAGTGCCGGATTTTCGACGCCTATTTCCGTTCTTGGTCCGAACCGGAACTCGTCAGCCGCGTGGTTGACTACCAACCTCACCTGGTTGGTCTGACTGCGATGACTCACGAGGTGAATGCCGCGGCGCGTATCGCGGGCCTGGTCAAGACGCAACTTGGCATCAGGACCGTTATCGGCGGGTGTCATGTCACCGCATTGCCAAGGCGGACTCTGGCCGAGTTCGATGCGTTCGACTTCGGGGTGTACGGCGAAGGAGAAAGGACGTTTCTTGAGTTGCTGCGGGTTCTGGATGCGGACGGCACCAAGGACCTCGAACGAATCAGAGGACTGGTATTCCGGGAGAGAGAGAACATCCGGGTCAATCCGGCTCGGGAATTCCTTAGTTCCGAGGAACTGGATGCCCTCCCCTGGCCCGCATTCCACCAGTACTACGGCGACGATACCCGGGTGCTGGTCGGCAGGGACGACGAGTACGTAATGATGTCGGGCCGGGGATGCCCGTTCAATTGCGCCTTCTGCATGCGGGTGCTGGGCGGCAGGATGCGGCGCCGGTCGGCGGAAAGCATCTGCCGGGAGATGGAGTACGCCATCGAGCGGTACGGTGTGCATACCTTCGATTTCGAAGACGACACCATGTTGATTGACAACCAACCGACCCGGGAAATCCTGCAGTCAATGATCGACACCGGGCTTGCCGAACGGGTAAGATGGAGCGGAATGATTCATGCCAGTTCGGCCCGGCCGGAACTGGTGGGATTAGCCCGACGGGCGGGATGTTTCCGGATGGCGATGGGGGTTGAGTCAGGTGACGACCGGATACTCAAGGCGATTCACAAGAACATCACTGTCGAAGAAGTGAAAGAAGCGGTTCGGGTCGTGAAGCGGGCCGGGATCCGGCTGATGGCTTTCTACATCCTCGGGCATCCGGGCGAAACCCGAGAAACGGCAGAGCGAACGGTGAACCTGATGGCAGAGTTGAATGCCGATACGTCTGCAATCGGGTTGATGGTGCCGTATCCGGGCACGGAGATTCATTCGCTGGCTACGCGCGGTGAAGCCGGGTATCGACTGCTGACCGAGGATTGGGCCGAGTACGACAAGTACGGGGGCAGGGTTCTCGAGATTGAGGGATTGCCCTGGGAGGAACTGGCAAAGATACAACGCCGGGCGCTGCTGCGTTTCTTTCTCAGAAACCTGAGGTTGCTGGACCTGCTGCGCTACCTGTGGAAGCGGAGGGCTGCCCTGAAATTCCTGGTCGGGAAGATGTTCACCCGGGCCAGGAGCAAGCCGGATGCTTGACTTTCGGTAGCCCGGTTCTATACTGCCGCAGGCAGGCAACCTGCCCGTAACACTGGAGGAAAAGATGGCCAGAGAGGATAGAACCAAAGCCTTGGATACCGCACTCGGACAGATTGAAAAGCAGTTCGGCAAAGGCTCGGTCATGCGGCTCGGCGACGCGAGCGCGGCGGTCAAGCTTGATGCGATTCCGACCGGTTCGATCGGGCTGGACGCGGCACTCGGCGTCGGCGGAGTTGCGCGCGGCCGGTTCGTGGAGGTGTTCGGACCCGAGGCTTCGGGCAAAACGACCATCGGCCTCGAAATAATCGCCCAGTGCCAGAAGCTGGGCGGCAAGTGTGCGTTCATCGACGCAGAGAATGCGCTCGACCCGAAGTACACCGCGGCGCTCGGCGTGAGCCTGGACGAACTGCTTGTGTCCCAGCCGGATTCGGGCGAACAGGCACTGGAGATTACCGAGATTCTGACTCGCTCGGGCGGGATTGACCTGCTGGTCATCGATTCGGTCGCGGCCCTGGTGCCGAGGGCCGAAATCGAAGGTGAGATGGGCGACGCCATGGTTGGGGTCCAGGCCCGACTGATGTCCCAGGCCCTGCGCAAGCTGTCCAGTGTCGTGAGTCGCTCAAAAGTCTGCTGTCTTTTCACCAACCAGATCCGCCACAAGATCGGGGTGATGTTCGGCAGCCCGGAGACGACACCGGGCGGTCTGGCCCTGAAGTTCTACGCGACGATGCGACTCGACATCCGCCGGATTGCAGCCATCAAGAAGGGCGACAAAGTCGTGGGCAACCGGACCCGCGTGCGGGTGGTCAAGAACAAAGTTGCTCCGCCTTTCCGTCAGGCCGAGTTCGATATCATCTACGGCGAGGGCATTTCCCGTCTGGGCGAACTGGTCGACTACGGGGTTGAACACGAAGTGTTCTCCCGGTCCGGTTCCTGGTACGCGTACGGGGACAAGCGTATCGGCCAGGGCCGGGATGCGGCGATTGAGTTCCTGAAGGAGAATCCGGACGAGGCGGCGAAGGCCGAGGCGGTCCTGTACGAGAAGATGAAAATCCCGAGGTTCTTGCCGGTTGTGAATGAGAATAACCCGGCTCAAACCGCAAAGAAGAGATAGCCGCCGGGTTTCCGTTTTCCTCGACGGGGCCTACTCCTTCTCACTGGACAACAAGACGGCCACCAGGCTGGGGTTGCGCGTCGGTATGGACGTCAAGCCGCAGGACCTGGACCGGATACTGTACGAGGGTGAACTGCAGCGGGCGAAGGACTACGCTCTGCTGCTCCTGTCCTACCGGGCACGGACCGTCCACGAACTCCAGTCCCGGCTCCTGAGGAGGAAATTCCGGCCGGAGGTTGCCACAGCGGCGGTAGGCCGGCTGGTGGAACTGAAGCTGGTGGACGATGCTCAGTTCGCGCGCGACTTCGTCCGGGACCGGATAGCGCTGGGCCGGCGCGGCAAACGCCTGGTGCACCTGGAACTGATTAGGTTCGGAGTGTCGGAAGAGGATATCGCCCGGGCCATGGAGCAAGCGCCGGACGAGTGCGAGTCGGCCCGGGAACTGGTGAAGAAGTACCGCACCAGGTATGCGAAGCTGGAGCCGCGGACGCGCAAGCAAAGGCTCTATGCCTTGCTCGCCCGGCGGGGCTTCTCCCCCGACACTATCAGCGAAGCGCTGGAGCTGAGCGAGTCCGAAGCCTGAGCCCGGCGTTAGAACTCACCGAACCGAAACCGCGCAGGCAGACCTAGAACAGGGCCGGAATGACCTGGAAGTCGACGGTTGTGAGAAACTTCCAGCTTTCCCCACCGTGGTCCTTGAACATCCCGACTTGGTACTTGCCGATGTGGAGCATTGCGCCGCAGGATAACTCCCCGAAGCTGAACTTGTACAGTTGGTCGCTCGCCAGGTCCGCAGCGGCAAAGGCGACGCCGACATGATTCAGCCACTTCAGCAATCCGGGACTGCCGGACAGGAAATAGTAGTTCGCTCCCACCTGGTACGTCTTGGCGAATCTGTTGTCCGAGATGTCGTAGCAGACCGGCGTGAACCGCAGTATCGGCTCCCAGGCCGAAGGGCCGTTGATATTCCCCTTGAAAGGCGGGGCCAAGTTGATGAGCACCATCTCCAGCAGGTTGATACGGTCACTCCTGGGTCCGTAGCGGATATCGAAGTCGGCGAGAGCCTGGTCGACCCTGACGTCCTCAAGTTCGAGCCGCACGTCGTACCAGCCGTCCCATGACCGCACCTCGGCAGGGAAGCTCGATACCGAGCCAGATGTGACGTCGCCGTCCCTGATCGTCACAGCGATTGCGAGCAGTACGTTGTACAGATCCTCGTAGTCGCTCACCAGGATGTCGAACCCGGATGAACGGAAGAAAGCACCCGACTTGAAGACAGGGTTGATGTGCGGCACGACAAGGCCGATAGCGTGGCCGAGTTCGAGTTCCGCCTGACGGAAACGGTTGTAGTCGAACGCTTGGACTACGGTGGTGCTGTCGTACCCGCTACCGGTGACCCAGTGGTGGACGCCGCCGATTGTCGTATCTCTCACCTGCCCGGGAAACAGCACGGCGGCGACCGGCTCGTATGGGTCGCGGGCGTCGTCCACATAGTATGTCGGCGATGAGTAGCGTCCCCGGACCGAATCGGCGATGACCCGTGCCTCGGCTGCGACCGCATCGAAGCTGCACGCCCAGCGGTCGAGCAGTTCGGCAAGCGGTTCGCCGAACGCCGGGATAAGTGACAGCACCAGTAGCAGTGTGAGGCGTTTCATCACAGGTCCCCAATCAGGTCGCCAATCTCTTTTCGCGACTGGATGATGTAGTTGGAGAATGCGTGAGTGCTCTTGACGTGGACTTGGTTGAACAGGTAAGGCGGTTCGTCGCGGTGCTTCAGGAACGTACCGCTGAGCGGGACGAGGCTTGCCACCGGGTCTCGTTCGTGGCGATACGAATACCAGGAACCGATGTTCGTTCTGTTGCCCCGGGTCGGCTTGCGGATTCCGGTAGACAGGTACCGGATGCTGAGTCCGACCCGGGATGCGACCTCGTGAATCAGGGCGAGCGGTGAGGCCAGGGTGAATAGGTTCTTGGCCCGGATACCGGCGGACAAACCAAGTGCCTGGTTGACGAGGATGTTGTGCATCCCGAGATAGGCGACAGCAGTACCGAGGCTGTGAGATACAATGGTGAGCTTGACATCCCGGGGGCGGATGCCGGCCGCCTTCGCGTCCCCGTAGATGCCGAGCAATTGCTTCCGGAACCGGTTGACGATGGCGTTGCGGGCATCGACGTGCAGGGCGAAGAATAGAACATGGGATACGGTGTCGCGGAGCGTGGTGGTCAGCGTATCACTCACCTTCCCGGCTAGTGCGCTGCTGCCTACTAGGTTGGCGAGCATGCCCGTCAGGCCGTACTTGCGCACGAACTTGTCCGCCTCGACCTTGGCGTTCATCTGCTTGAAAATGTCATAGTAGAACAACTCGTAGCGGTGTGCGCCGTCCGGGCCCCGGTTTTCCCAGAGCCGCTGCCAGAGGGGTATAGAATACCCAACATCCTGCGGACCTATTCCGTGCACGAACAGCGCGCATTTTCGTGGCATTCTGTCCTCCCTTCTTGTCTGACCTGCGGGTCAGCATTCCTGCAGCCCTTCACTATCGAGCGTAGCCCCGTGTATCCTCCTGTCAAGTCCGGTGGCGCAGATGGTTGCACTCCCGGTGATTCCGGCTACAATCCCGTTGTCATGAACCATCGTGAACTGCGCCGGACGTTTCTTGAGTTCTACACCACGCGCGGGCACAAGATCGTGCCCAGCTCGTCGTTGATTCCCAAGGACGACCCGAGCCTGTTGTTCACCGGCGCGGGAATGGTGCAGTTCAAGCCGTACTTCGCCGGCACGGTCGAGTTGCCGTATCCACGGGCGTGCTCAATCCAGAAATGCCTGCGAGCGTCGGACCTGGACCAGGTGGGTAAGACCCCGCGGCACAATACATTCTTCGAGATGCTGGGTAATTTCTCGTTCGGAGATTACTTCAAAGCCGAGGCGATACCCTGGGCTTGGGAGTATCTCGTTGACGTGGTCAAGCTGGACAAGGACCGGCTCTGCGTGACCGTCCTCGAAGAAGACGATGAGGCATACGACGTCTGGCAGAAGAAAGTCGGCCTGCCCGCGAGCCGGATATTCAGGCTGGGGGCCGAGCATAACTTCTGGGGTCCGGTCGGCGGCAGCGGAGCGTGCGGGCCGTGTTCCGAGATATTCGCCGACATGGGGCCGGAGGTCGGGTGCGGCAAGGAGAACTGCGGGCCGGGCTGCGATTGCGACCGGTTCAGCGAAGTCTACAACATCGTATTCCCTCAGTTCAACCAGTTGCCGGACGGCACCCGCGAGCCGCTGAAAAACCGGGGAATCGACACCGGAATGGGAATGGAACGGCTGGCGATGACTTCGCAGGGAAAGACAACCATCTTCGACACCGACCTGTTCGCTCCGCTGGTCAGCGAAACGAGCCGGATACTCGGCGTCGAGGTCACGAATGACAACCGGCAGATGTTCCGGGTCGCGGCCGACCACGCCCGGGCCCTGACGTTCGCCATTACCGACGGCGCGATTCCGTCCAACGAGGCCCGCGGTTACGTGCTGCGCGGTATCCTGCGCCGGGTGCTTCTGTTCGCCCATCGCCAGGGCGTACGCGAGCCGTTTCTGTACCGGGTTTCCGGCGCAGTGGTCGAGCACATGCGGCAGTGGTATCCGGAACTGGCCGACAAACGCGAGCAGGCCGGGCTCATCATCAAGTCCGAAGAGGAACGTTTCCTTCGCACTATCGAAGCCGGACTCGAACGGTGGGAAGACGTGCTCAGGAAGCACCGCTCCGAGGGCGCAATTCCGGGCGAAGACCTGTTCAAGCTGCACGACACATTCGGGTTCCATATCGAGATGGTCAAGGAACTGGCCGAGGCTGAGGGTGTGAAGCTGGACACCGAAGGGTTTGAGCAGGCGATGGCGGAGCAGCGGCAGCGGAGCAGGAAGGCAATTTCAGGCACCCTTAGTTTCGGCACGAAGACATCCGGATTCGCTAAACCAACTCCGTTCGACCAAGTCCCGGTGGAATCCAAGTTCGTCGGACACAGGGAACTCGAAGTCGAGACCGAGATCGCGCAGTTCATCAAGGCCGAAGATGGCCTCTGGGAAATCATGCTCAAGCGCACTCCCTTCTATGCGGAGGCCGGAGGCCAAGTTGGCGATACCGGCAAAATAGTCGGTGCGGGATTCGAGTATGCTGTTACGGGCTGCTACTACAGGTCGGACGTGCCGGTATGTCAGGCGAAACTGAAGTCGGATAAGGCTGGAGGAGGTGAGGTTACCGCCATTGTGGACATCGGACGCCGCCGCGAGATTGAGCGGGCTCACACCGCGACTCACCTGTTGCACGCTGCGCTACGCGAGGTGGTAGGCGACTACGTAAAGCAGGAAGGGTCTTTGGTCGAACCAGGACGACTCCGGTTTGACTTCGCGGCGTTCGAGCCGCTTATGCCCGAGCAGTTGCGCAAGGTCGAAGAGATGGTTTTTGAGCAGATTGTCGCCGACAGGAAGCTGGACCGCAAACCCGACGTCCCGTTCGAGGAAGCGAAGAAAATGGGGGCACTGGCGTTCTTCGGTGAGCAATACGGGGAAAAAGTCACTGTCATCAGCATCCCCGGTTTCTCGATGGAGTTGTGCGGGGGCACACACGTGCAGAGCACCGGTGAAATCGGGATGTTCGTCATTACGTCGGAAACCGGCGTGGCGGCCGGCATCCGGCGCATCGATGCGGTCGTCGGCAAAGCCGCGTACAGCCTGCTCTCACAGGTCCGTGAGCGTCTGGACCGGCTTGCCGGTATCTTCGGAACCGACCCGGAGGCGGTCGTCCAGCGAGTCGAGAAACTGCTCGAAGACGCCCGGCACAACGAGAACCGACTCCAGCAGATGACAGCCCGGGTCGCGCGCGGGGCGGCGACCGAGTTTGCCGCCAAGTTCGAGGTCATCGGCGGGGTGAAGGCCGCGGTCGGGTACATGCCTCAGTTCACAGTGGACGACATGCGGCTGGTCTCGGACGGCATCCGCGAGCGGCTGGAAGAGAACTACGCCGGGTTCCTGACCGGTACGGTCAAGGAGAAACGGCTTTCCTATATCGTGTTCGTCAGTCCCGACCTTGAAAAGAAACTGCCCGCCGGGAAGCTGGCCAGGGTTATCGGCAAGGCGCTTGGCGGCGGCGGCGGCGGGCGGCCCAGCCTGGCTTCCGGTGGCGGCGAAGTCGACCGGCTGACCGAAGGTCAGGATGCCTTCCGGGCTGCTCTGAAAGAGCTCGGCTAGAATTTTCCCCTTTCCCGGAACGCAGCAGCACCACCACCAGTTGCGGCTCCGTTTCGGTGCCGCAGGTCGGTCAACTGGTTGTTCGTATCCGAATCGGATAGCCCTGGAAAGGAAAGCAACGGCGGATTTCGGCAGCCACGTGTCTTCGGTAGGCCGGGTTCATACCTTCGGGGCTCGACAGCCGCAGCCGGAACAACGGCGGCCTTGTTCCGAGTTGGCTCAGGCCGAGTACGCGGCAGTTATACTTCGGCGGTTTCCGCTGGATCCGTTCGAGCGCCGTTTCTCTCAGGAGCGCGTTGCTGAGATGGCGGCCGCCGGCTTCGTGCATCAGTCCGGCCTGACGCACCGCATCGGCTATGCCTTCGTTCCTGAGCGCTGACGTGAAGACGACCGGCGCGTAGCCGACGAACGACATCCGGGTGGTTGTCCAATCCTGCACCTTCCGGATAAGGTCGGACGGCACGAGGTCCATCTTGTTGGCAACGATAATCAGACCCTTGCCCCGGTCTTCAATCAGGCTGGCGAGCTTCTTGTCCTGGCTGGTCGGGCCTTCGGTGGCATCGACGACCAGCAGGGCGATATTGCACCGTTCGATAACGTCGATTGCCCGGCTCACCGAGTAGTACTCCACCGCGTCGTGCACTTTTGCCTGCTTGCGGATGCCCGCGGTATCGAGCAGCCGGTAGACACGCTTGTCCAGTTGGAAGTTCTCCTCCACGACGTCGCGGGTCGTACCCGGAGTTGCGGTGACAATGGCCCGTTCGTCGCCAAGCAGGGCGTTGAGGAACGATGACTTTCCGACATTCGGCCGGCCGAGAATTGCCAGCGCCAGCGCATCCCGGCCGGTCCGGACCAGTTTCTCAGGCAGGCGGCTGATAATCTCGTCGAGCAGATCGTCGACGCCGATACCATGCTCGGCCGAAATCGGCAGCAGCTTCTCGCCGCCGAGGCCGTGGAACTCAGAGCTGTCGTAGTCCCGCCGGGCATCGAGCTTGTTGACCGCGAGCAGGAACGGGCGGCCTTCCTTGTGCAACCGGGCTCCGATTTCCTCATCCAGCGGGGCCGGCCCGGTCTGGCCGTCAACCACCAGGACCACCACGTCGGCCTCTTCGAGCGCGACCCGGACCTGCCGCTCAATCTGGCCCGCCATCTCGTCCTCAGACCCGGGCACCAGCCCGCCGGTGTCAATCACCTGGAACCTGTTGCCCAGCCATTCCGCGGTGCGGATTATCCGGTCGCGCGTGATACCCGGCTCGCGCAGGGTTATCGCCACCCGGCCGCCGACCAGCCGGTTGAACAAGGTCGATTTGCCGGTATTCGGCCGGCCGACCAGCACAACTGTTGCCATCGGGTATCAAGCTACCGTTGGCACGGGTGCTGTCAAGGAAGGCGAATACCCCAAGAACCGGAACAGAACCACAAAGGCAGCGAGACACAATACGCCTTACGTTTGACGCAGGACACATAACGCCGGATGCTTCGGGCGTCGAGCATGGAGCATTATACACAGAATGTTGGGCGTATCGCGACTTTGTGCTCCTTCGGCTCCGCTCGGGACAAGCCTTTGTGGCAAAATTCCCACTGACTCCGGTCTTTCGACTTCGTGTTTTTCCTTTCCGCTTCGATTCTTGACCTTGGCGCACTTGGCGACCTTGGCGGTTGGCCTTTTGCTCTGTCTTTGTGTTGGAATTCCTGTGTCGGTTTTCAGGACCGCCCGGGGTTGGACTGAATCGGTACGGGCGCTATACTCCTCATGAATGGAGTATCTGCTCTATGCGCTGCTCGGAATCGGACTGGCGGCAGCCTGCGGATTCCGGGTCTTCGTACCGCTGCTGGTGATGAGCATCGCGGCGCTGACCGGGCACCTGCAGCTCGCGCCCGATTTCGCCTGGATCGGCTCGTGGCCGGCCCTGATTGTGTTTGCGGTTGCCACCGTGCTCGAAATCGCCGCCTACTACGTACCGTGGCTGGACAACCTGCTGGATACCATTGCCACGCCGGCCGCGATTGTCGCCGGCATAATCGTGACAGCCTCGGTCGTGCTCGACATGAGTCCGGTACTGCGCTGGCCGCTGGCAGTCATCGCGGGCGGCGGGGTTGCAGGCGTCATCCAGGGGGCGACAGTCATGATTCGCAAAGCTTCGACGCTGACCACGGCCGGCATTGCGAACCCCATTGCCTCGACCATCGAATCGGGCAGCTCGGTCGGCATGTCGGTGCTCGCGCTGGTACTGCCTGGTCTGGCCGGTACGATTGCAGTCCTGCTGGTATTCCTGCTCGGCCTCCGACTTGCCCGCAAGCGTCGCCGCCGCAGGCGCTGAGTCCCGAGCCGGGACCTCTGACGAACGCACCCCAGGACCCTGACCATAACCCTACCATATCCTCCAGCCAGGACTGACTGCCGACAATCCTGACGCTTCTGGTCCCGGTGTGCCTGCCGGTTTCGGTTGGGATTCCGCTGCCGGTGCTTCTGCGTAACCTTCTGACAGTTCACATACTTGCGCTTCTGACATTGTTCCTGCCGCTGCTTGTGACACCATTCGTCCGACTTCCGCTGACGGCTCTTCCGGCAGGATATCTGCGGGTCCGGCTTGCTCGGGGAATCACTCCCCCTGTCAAAAGGAAACGCAGGTCCATTCCCACAAACGACGGGAGATGTCTCGGCGTCTGTGGTCTACGTAACCACCGGCTCAATCAGGAGTTCGGTTTCCTGTCCGGTTCCGGGGTCTGCCGCGACCCCGTTCAGCGCTGGATGAGGAACTTGGCAGCGGTGCGGGAAGTTGGCGTT
>CBDUVZ010000003.1:0-56338 GCA_965370805.1 uncultured bacterium
CGGAAGCGGAGGGAAAAACACCAAGGCACCAAGAGCACGAAGAGGAAGAAACCACGGATGAACACGGATAGACACAGATGAGGACCGGGAGTCCGAACTCGGCATTCGCCATTGTCTGGGCCGCCAAGAGCGTCAAGAGGACTTGTCATTGCGAGGAACGAAGTGACGCGGCAATCTCAAGCGCGGAAAACACAGAAGAGGAAGAAACCACGGATGAACACGGGAGGAGAAGTCAGAATGCAGAAGTCCGAATTCGACATTCTCAATTCGTCATTCGGCGTTTCCTAATGGTCTACACTCTGAAATCGGACGACGGTCAGCGGATTGGGGGTGCTATTCGAAGACCAGGTACTCGGAGAGAGCTTCCGGTTTGGGTACGGGCAGGTTGTCCTCGACCAATCCCTGGACGTGCATCCTGACCGCATCATACATGTTGCTTTCTGTCTCTTCGTAGGTCGTGCCGGTTGCGACACAGCCCGGCAGGTCCGGCGCATACGCCGAGTAGTTGCCGTTGGCTTTCTCGATAACGATAAGAAACTTGCGCATGTCTACCTCATCTCCTTGAGTCCTGCCTGCTTGAGGACGCTGTTCAGCGTCCCGGGTGCCAGGTCATGGCCCGGCCGGCCGGCGATGGTCACCCTGCCAGGCTTGGCCGGATGCTCGATCCAAGGTTAGTGGAAAAACAGACGGCTGTCAAAACAGGGCGGGTCGGCTGCCGTCTGCGCGGATCCCGTGATCTGCAATCAGCGGTTCTGCTTCAGTCTCTGCAGGCGTTCCCTCACGGTTCTTGTCTGAGCGGCATCGTCCGACGGGGAGAGCGCCAAGTACTGATGGTACGACCGCGCTGCGTCCGCGACTCGTCCGAGGAGCTCTTCGACTTCGCCCCGGCCCAGCCAGAGGTCGGGGTCTTTGGGGTTCAGATCGAGCGCCCTCAGAAAGCTGGCCAGGGCTTCCGGGTGGCGTCCCAGCCTAGCCAGTACAACTGCGCGGTTGTTCCACGCATCCGAGTCCCGGGATCGCGCATGCAGTGCCCGGTCGAAGGATGCCAGAGCATCCTCCCATTGGGCCGAGTCCATCTGGCTGTTGCCACGGTTGAACCACCCCACAAAGTCGCTGGGCTCGGGCAACGGAGACTCCGATGATGACCGCTGGCGTTTGCCGTTCACGGGTGTGCTGCCCATGCCGGCAGCACACCCGTCCTTGGAACCCGCCAGCCTTCGGTAGACGAGGGCTGTCGCGACGAATCCTATCGGCACAGTTGCCAGAAGGCCGATCACCAGGCACAGCGCACCGAGCAGATTGATGAGTCCAACGAGCAGGCAGAGCAAGAAGAGATCTTCCTTCACACCGTCGGTGATACGACCGCTCTCCTTGAGTGCGGCAACTGGTCCCAGTCGTTTGTCGACTATTAAGTATCCATAGAACTGGAACTTGAGAGCCCAGATAATCCCAGGCACAATCACTAGAAGGCAACCTCCGAGAACGATGAGGTGATAGAGAACTGTGCCCGCGACGTAGTTGAGGAGCATGCGGGCATTCGGTATTAGGTCGGAGAATGAACCTTTGCCTTCAGTGCTTACCCGTAGCGAAATCCGTACCCAAGCCATGTCGACTGCAGTCTTGGTTACAACATCAATGACGGCGGAAAGCAAGTAGAGCGCGAGCGCAATTGCAGCAACCAGCAGGGCTAGGGCGACCGCGGGGCCGGACGAGGCGTCGCCCCATGGGAACTCGCCTAGCAAATAGCTTGGCAGACCCAGCACTGACTGCAATATCCACAGGGAGGAGAAAATGCTCACGGTGATAGCAGCTATGCCCACGAAGAACCCAAGGTTCTCCGTCATTGCACGCCAACCGCCGCTAAGAGCTTGAGAGATTGAGAAATGCCGACGCTCGTCTCGGGACTGAACCTGCGACGGGACTTTGGGGTCAGGTCTTGGCATTGTCCAGTCCTACCCATCCAACTTCGTCTGTTCGGGGTCGCTCTTGGCCTCTGTGGATGCTTCGTCGGGCTTCGCCCGGGCTGTCTTGCGCCGCAGCCTGCGCCAGACCCAGCCTCCCAGTCCCAGAAGCATTGCGACCAGCAGGTAGCGGATGAACTCGGTGCCGCAAGCCCTCACGTGAGCCTCGGGGGCGCTCATGCCTGGTGTCATCTTCACAGTGAACTCGCCTCCTGGTACGGGAGTGGCCTCGTTGTCGTGGAACTCTAGAGTGCTGAGTAGTCGTCTGAACCGCTTGGCCTCCTCGCCGCCCTTGCCCAGCGTGCCGTGAAAGATCATCAGGTGGCCACGATGCTCGAAGTAGTAGTTGATGGTACGGATGCCACGCAGGTCACCGTCGGGACCGATGTAGCTGTAAGTGAAGTCCGCCCACAGGCTATGCCGTCCCGCCACCGTGTCCCTACCTACTGAGTCAATTCGAAAGGCGATTGACTTCGACCGCATGGGGTGCTCCTGCAACATGGCTCGGATATCCGTCGGTGATAAGTCGCCGATGTCGGCATCTACCTCCAGTTTGAAGGCTGAGACCAGCAGCATTCGGCGTGCCCAGCCATCATCGAATACGAGCTTGAGGAGTATTTCCTCGGCTATGCCGCCCTTGCGAACCCACCCCTTGGGTATTGTCAGCGAGAAGCCGTAGAGGCTGTCGACGTATCTGATGCCTTCAGGCACAGATGGGGAACTGGCAGCGGCCGCTGGCGCTCGGAAAGACCTCGCTACCTCAGCGAAGATGCCTCGATACCGCTTGTAGTAGCGGGGGTGCGCCGATGACCCGATCGTGTAGACGAGGTCGCCTTTGAGGATGTAGGTTGTCCTGGCCGTCCTGGGAGGAAACAACGCCGGCGGGTGTATTTCGTACGCCAGCCATCTACCAGTGACTTCGCCGCACGTATCAACACCCGACCCGAGGTACGAGCACTCGGCACCATCTGCGGACCCCACGATCATGTCGTACAGCTCCCGCGGAGCATAGTTCTCCACGCCGATGCGGTTCTCCGCGCAACTGACCACAATCGTCGCCGTGTCCTTGAGGTCCCGAAGTCTCGCCTTGACCAAGGTCCCCTTCAGCACCCCTTCATCCACGACCCATCCCGTTGGGAAGTCGATGGAGAACGAGGCGTCCGGCGCAACGTAGTGGCTTCTCGCCATGACAGACCCCGATGACAATGTGAGCACAAGCAGGCCGATTCCGACGGGTTTCATCTCGAACTACCCCTACCCATCCAACTTCTTCTGTTCCACTTTTCAATCCTCAAGGTCAGGGTTGCTCACGGTGTCAGTATCGTTACGCCTACGGCGAGAACCAGCCCGAGCACTCCGACCGTCAACGCGATGCATATGCTGACAAACCATCTCGTGTCAGTTCTTACCCTACCCATATCCCTCTCTAGGATGGCCGAATACCGTTCCAGCATGTTGACCCGGGCCGCAAGCTCTTGGATGGGCCGTTGGACCGTGCCACCGTTGTCCGACGACCCAAATCTCAGGTTCTCCGCAAGGCGGCTGGGGCGGCGAGCCTTTATTGGCCCTCTATATCTGGCCGTGCGACGCCAGATGAGGGCTGCTAGTACGACGACGCTTATCAGGGACGCAGCGGCTCCGATTGCCGCGCCAATTGCTTCTATCATGTTGCTCCTTTCCGACGGGGGGAGGGCACATTGCCTATTCTCTACCCATCCAACTTCGTCCGGTCTGCTCTCTTATCCATCTTCATGGCGGCGGGAGGCATTCCGGGTCTTGGATTTCAGATTGCTGATTGCGGATTGCGGAATTCTCGTGGTGGACCCGGTTGGGATAGGCACCGGAGGACCGTTGCCAGTCCCTGTCCGTTTTGGTGCGCCCTTCAGCATAGACCTACTTATACCGGCCTCCGGCCCGGAGTCAAGGGCGGGGTTGTCACGTCGGGCTGCGGCCTGCTGTTCTACCGAGAAGGAAGACTGCCGTGTTTCCAACGTTGGGCCAAAGGGGCCGCGTTGTCTTGTTTGTTGGGAACCCGAATCAGAATCTGAAGCCGGACGCCGTCCGGTTCTGTTCGATCCGTGTTCGCAAAGCCCTCACTTTTCGTTTGGCTTTCTGCTTTTCGATTTCGCCGTTTTTCCTGCGGGAAGGCGCGGCGGCGGCTGGCTTTTTGCTGTTGTTTTCCGGCTTGCCGTCGTGCCCTTCGTTTTCGTCGCGGACAAGCACAAGCTTGGCCGGGTCCGGGGTGGCTCCCCGGGGGAGCAGCTAGCGAGGCTGGAGCGATGCGGCGCGGCGGTTTTCCCTGCTGCTGCCGGACGGGCCGGTGGGCTTGACACGGCGGGGTGCGCGAATAGAGTTCTAGGCGAGGATTTTGTTGACCGGTTTCCCCAAGTGGTTTCGCCTGCCGGCGCTGCTGCCCGTGCTTGTATTGCTGGGCGGCGGGTGCGCCTATTTCAATACTTTCTACAACGCCCAGACGTTCTACAAGGAGGGCGTGAAGTTCAAGGAGCAGCGGTCGATGGTTCAGGCCAAGGCCAAGTTCGAGAAGTCAATCGAGAAGTCGGCGCTGGTGATTTCCCGGTGGCCGAAGTCGCAGTGGGTGGATGATGCGACTTACCTTGTCGGGATGTGTTACTACGAGATGGGGAGCTACGAGAAGGCAATCCGCCATTTCGAGTGGCTGGTGCTGGCGTTTCCCGAGTCGAAGCTGGTTCCCGAGGCGGAGTTGTATCGGGGACTGGCACTGCTCAAGAGCGAGGATTTCGGCGTGGCCGGAGTCGTGCTCGGCGCTGTCAGGGCGAAGTATCCGCAACTCCGGGCCAAGGCCGCATTCTACCAGGCCGAGGCTTTTTACGAGCGGGAGGATTACCCCCAGGCGGTGGATTCGCTGTCCGGGTTCGTCGAGCAGTTCCCGCGTTCCCGCTACGTTCCCGAGGCGGTTCTTCACCTGGCCGAGAGCGGTTTCCGTCTGGAGCGGTGGGAGGATGCCGAGCGTTGGTATGAGCAGTGCGTCCGGTTGGAGCGCGACCCGAAGAAGCGGGTGTCGGCCAAGTTGAAGGTAGTGGCCTGCCGGCTGGCGCAGGGCAAGGGTGAGCAGGCTGCGGAGCAGGTTCGCGACGTAATCGGGCGGTATCCGGACCTGGATGACGAGGCCTACCTGCTGCTGGGGCGTTCGCTGGCGGAGTTGGAGCAGCATGAGGACGCGATTGCGGCGTGGGTGAAGGTCCGGGGCTCGAATGCCCTCGGGGCCGAGGCGTTCTTCCGGGTCGGCAAGTACCGCGAGGAGCATAAGGATTTCCTGACGGCCCGGGCGTACTACGACACCGCGAAGAGCCGCCGGGCGAATTCCGATTACGGGGTGCTGGCGGTGAAACGGTTGTCGCTGCTTGACGCCCTTGCCGAGCGGGATTCGAGCGACGTGGAGCCGGCCGAAGCGATGTTCCTGCTGGCCGAGGTGCACAATCTGAATCTCGCCGACTACGATGAGGCGATGCGTCTGTACCAGTCGGTGCACGATTCTTTCCCGGAGAGCGACTGGGCGCCGAAGGGGCTGTTTGCCAAGGCCTGGATACTGAAGCATGTGGAGGATGATTCGGCCGCGGTGCCGGGATTGCTGCGGCAGATTATCGCCGAGTACCCGGATACCGAGTACGCCGACGAGTCGCGGAGATGGCTCGGACTGCCGGTACCTTACCGGGCACCGAAGGAGCCGGAGCCGGTCGTGGTGGTTGTGGACAGCGCCGAACTGGTGATGGAGCCGGTCGAGGCCGAATCAGTACCGTCCCCGGAGCCGGGGGAGAAGCCGGAGTTTGCCGAAGAGGAGTTGGGTGAAGTGAGCGTCCGGATTGAGGATATGCCCGGTCGGTTCGAGGAGCCGGTCGAAGCCGAGTCCGTGCCTGAGCCGCGGCCGGAATCCGTACCCGGACCGGTCCCGGCGGAGCCGGACACGGCCCAGCCCGAGGTCGCGCTTGAGATTGTCCATTTCGATTACGACCGCTGGCTGATCAAGGAACCTGATATCAGGGCGCTGGTGCGCGGGGCGGGTGCTCTGCTCGAACGTCCCGAAATCGAGGTCGAAATCGTCGGCCACTGCGACCCGCGCGGGACCGATGAGTACAATACGAAACTGGGGCTGAAGCGGGCGCGCGCGGTCAGGAAATTCCTGGTCAGGTCCGGGGTTGCGGAGGAACGGCTGACGGTGCGAAGCGAAGGCGAGAGCAGACCGATATCAACGACACCCGAGGAGTACTGGCTGGACCGGCGTGTGGAGTTCAAGGTCCGGTGAAGCGGGTCGAAGCCCGGGTTGTTTCCAAACGCAGACTGACCGATGACATTTTTTCCCTCTGGATTGAGCAGTCGGAACTCGCCCGCCAGACAGCGCCGGGCCAGTTCCTGAACGTCAGGGTCGGCTCCGGGTCGGACCCGCTGCTGCGCCGGCCGATTTCCGCGGCTGACGTCCGGGACGGGCAGGTACGGCTGGTGTTCCGGGTCGTGGGCCGGGGAACCGCGCTGCTGAGCCGGAGCCGGGCGGGCGATACCCTTGACGTCCTGGGGCCGCTGGGCAGGCCGGCACCGATACCGCGGGGCCGCAGCGTCCTGGTCTGCGGCGGCGGCGTGGGAGCCGCGCCGCTGTTCTTCCTGACCCGGCGGCTGAAGGAACGGAACCGCGTGAAGGTCTTCCTCGGCGCGCGCAGCCGCGACCAGTTGATACTGGCGCGGGATTTCCGCGGCCTGGGCGTGCCGGTTGCGGTCGCCACCGATGACGGTAGCCTGGGCCGGCGCGGGACTGTGGTGGATTTGGCGGCGGAAGCGGTCGAGCAGGAGGCGAAACCGATGGTGATGGCGTGCGGACCGCGCGCGATGCTGGCCGCGCTGGTGGCTGCGGTTGACCCGGTTGAGACCTGGGGATTCGTCGAAGAGCGGATGGGCTGCGGCACCGGAATCTGCTACTGCTGCGCACTGAAACGCAAGAGCGGCGGTTACGTCCGGGTCTGTGAGGACGGGCCGGTGGTGCTGCTCAACGAGGTCGAACTGTGACCTGGGCGGTGAAGCTGGGCCGGACTGTGTTTGCGAACCCGGTGCTGGCCGCGTCGGGTACGTTCGGGTTCGGGCTGCAGTTCCCGAAGGTGGCCGACCGCATCGGCGGGGTGGTGACCAAGGGTATCACGCTCCAGCCCCGGGCCGGGAACCCACCGCCGCGCATCCATGAGTTCCCGGGCGGGATACTGAATTCGGTCGGGCTGGAGAACCCGGGGCTGGATGAGTTCCGGAAAACGGTGCTGCCGCAGATGGCGAAGCTGAAATGCCGGGTGGTCGTCAATGTGGCCGGGTTCACGACGAGCGAGTACGTGCGGATAGTCGAAGGGCTGGGTCCCCGGCGGGTTGACGCAATCGAGCTCAATGTGTCGTGTCCCAATGTCAGGAAAGGCGGGGTTGCGTTCGGCCAGAACCCGAGGATGGTTGAGAAGGTGACGAAAGCGGTGCGCAAGCACACCAGGAAGACCCTGATTGTCAAGCTGACCGGGAACCTGGTGGACCCGGTCGATACGGCGAAAGCGGCGGAGCAGGGCGGGGCGGATGCGGTAACCGTGCTGAACACGCTGTTCGGCCTGGCGCTGAACCCTGACGGCCGGCCGTTTCTCGGCGGCCGGACCGGCGGGATTTCCGGACCGGCTCTGAAGCCGTTCGCGCTGTTCTGCGTGGACCGGGTTGCGGCCGGGGTGAAGCTGCCGGTTATCGGCTGCGGCGGAATCATGACCGGCCGGGACGCGCTCGACTTCCTGAGCGCCGGGGCGCGGATGGTCCAGGTCGGCACCGCGAGCCTGGTGGACCCGCAGGCCCCGCTGAATGTCTGGCAGGAACTGAGGGGCCTGCTGCGCGCCGGCAGGACCAGGAAGTGGGACGATATTGTCGGCAGGACTAGGAGGCAGGATTGACCAGGCTGGCGTTTGCCCTGAACGTCGAGAGCGGCGAGCGGGCGTTTGAATGGCTGGAGCGCATCGGGCGCAAAGTGGACTTTTACAAGATACAGATGGACCTTTTCGGCCGGGCCGGGCCGAAACTGGTTCGGCGGTTCGTCGAGCAGGACGTGGACGTCTTCCTGGACCTGAAATTCCACGATATCCCGTCGGTTGTCGGCAAAGCGGTCAGCGCGGTCGCGGAACTCGGCGTCAAGTTGCTGACCGTGCACGCGACGGGCGGGCAGAAGATGCTCGAAGCCGCGGCCGAAGCAGCCCGGCGCGCGGGAGAGAAGCGGCCGCAGGTGCTCGGGGTGACAGTGCTGACCAGCCTCGACGCGGCGGAACTGGCCCGGGTCACCGGTGCGACCCAGGACGTCAGCGAGCGGGTGCTTGCTCTTGCCCGGCTGGCAAAGGAGTCAGGGTGCGATGGGGTGGTTGCTTCCCCGCACGAAATCGCGGCAATCAAGCGGGCCTGCGGCCGGGAGTTCATGGTCGTGACACCGGGCATCCGTTTGACGCCGCCGGGACCGGGTGATGACCAGTCCCGGTTCGCCACCCCGGCCCAGGCCGCGAGCGACGGCGCCGACTGCATCGTCGTCGGCCGGCCGATCTACCAGGCCCCGGACCCGGTCGCGGCAATCGCGGCAATCAGAGCGGAACTGGGAGGCGATAATGGCTGAAGACCTGGCAACGATTCTGAAACGGTACGGCGTGCTGCTGGACGGGCACTTCCTGCTCGCTTCGGGCCGGCACTCGGGCCAGTACTTCGAGAAGTTCAGGATTCTCGAACACCCGGAACTGTGCGAGACCTTTTCCCGGCACGTCGCCGACCGGTTCCGCGAGCAGGGGATAACCGTTGTCTGCGGGCCGACGACCGGCGGAGTGATAATCGCCTACGAAGTGGCCCGGCAACTCGGGTGCCGGTGCATCATCGCGGAACGGACCGGGCAGGGGCGCAGCATCGGCCGGGGATTCCGCACCGCGGACGAGGACAGAATACTGGTGGTCGATGACGTGATGACCACCGGCGGTTCGATTGTCGAGACCCTGGCCGCGCTGGAGAAGATGCCGGGCACGGTCGTCGGCATCGGGGTGTTCATTGACCGGAGCGGAGGCAGGAACCGGCTCAAACAGCCGCATTTCGGGGTCTACGTGCAGACGGTTGAAACCTGGGAGCCGGAGCAGTGCCCGTTGTGCAAGCAGGGAGTTGCGCTGCAGACTCCGGGCCGGAGCGGCGACGCGGGAAAGACCTAGCCGGACCGGGTCTTACGTTTCTTCTCGGCTTCGTATTCCTGTTGCTTCGCGGTGCGCTGTTCTTCCAGCCGGGCGATGGACTGAACCAGCCGTTTCATCTCGGCGTCGAGTGTGACCGGTGTGTCCGGCTCGGTCGATGCCCGGTCGTAGACCCTGCCGCCAAGCTGGGCCATCTTCCGCTCAATCTTGCGGCTGAGATTCATGATGTCCATTTTCAGCCGGCCGCGGCGGGTCAGGTCCTCGGCTTCACGGATGGCGGTACGGGTGGCGTCGGTCAGCCACACCCGCACATCGTCCCACAGTGTCTGAGCGCTCTTCTTAGCCATGGGCTGATTCTAGCCCCGGCCGGCGGAAGGTCAACCGGCGCTTGCGGCTTCGGCAGGGAAGTGCAGCTTGAGGAAGCGGCACCTTGCAGTGACGGACCCGGAACGGGGACATGACCCAATCCCGTCCTGGAATTGGGATCGTGTCCCCCAGTTCCAGTTGGCTCTGGCTGTTACCTTCTGGCTTCTCCCCGTGTTCCGGCTGCAGCGGCAAGGAAGATTGCCGCGTGGCCCAAGGGCCACTCGCAATGACGGGACCCTTGTCACTGCGAGGAACGGAGTGACGCGGCAGTCTTCCTCATTCTGCCTTCTGCACTCTGCATTCTGCCTTCAGCCTTGGTGCTCTTGGTGCCTTGGTGTTTAGTCCTCTCCGCTCCGGTACTCAACCTTGGCGCTCTTGGCGGTTATCTCTTTCTGCCTGGTGCTCTTGGTGCCTTGGTGTTTGGTTCTTCCTTCTCGCAACACGCAAAACCACCCAAATATAACACCCGAAATCCGCATTTGGCCCGACCCCGGGGAACGTCCCCTGTCGTCCCCAATTTCGTCCCGAACTACGTCGCCAATCACGTCGCCAACTACGTCGCCAACCACGTCGCCAATCACGTCGCCAACTACGTCGCCAACCACGTCGCCAACCACGTCGCCAACTACGTCGCCAACCACGTCGCCAATGACGTCGCCAACCACGTCGCCAATCGCGTCGCCAATGACGTCGCCAATCATGTCGCCAACCACGTCGCCAATGACGTCGCCAATCGCGTCGCCAATGACGTCGCCAACTACGTCGCCAAGTTCGCCGCCGGTAACGTCCGAACTGCTGTCCATGCTGCCGCCCGCAGTTCCGGGCAGACAAGAGGAAATCGGCCAGACCCGAAGCGCGAACGCCCTTCACCGGGATTAGAGAAAACCGGACCCCGGAACGCAACATGCCTGCCAAGCCACCAATAACCAACAACTTACTCCTGTGCTGCTATTCTGATGACCGTCCCCTGTAGCCTGGGGGGGACTGTGGCCCTCTTCATGGCAACCGACGCGGCAGTCTTCATGGGTGATGCTCTGGCTGTCACTGCGGAAATCACAACGGCTGTTGCCACGGCACACCCAACGGCTGTCGCTGCGGTAATCACAACGGCTGCCGCAGAGGGAAACCGGACGGCCCTTCCTGCGACGTTCGCTGCGGCACATCCTGCGGTTCTCGTATCGGCCCGCGCACAGGCTACCGCTGAGGTCCTCCTCGCGACCGGCGCAATGGTCCTCTATGCGGCTCTCGTCACGGCCCACCTTCCGACCGGCGCAATGGTCTTCGTTCCGGCCGCGGCAGCCACAACAGGCCCCGAACCGCCGCCCGAGTCGTCTTGACTTTCACTGCCCGGCCGATATGCTGGCAGGCGATGAACAACAGGAAAGGACATCCTGACCCGGTAGCCAGGGAACGTATCGTCCATCCGCCGGGCCAAGAAGACTATCAGGAAAGGCAAGTAGACGGAGTCGGATGGGTAGGAGATAAGTAATGTGGAGCTTGTCTGAAAACTAACCCTACGAATGATGTGTTCAGCGACTCGTCCCACCCTGGCCCGCGGAGGACGATGGTCGCAGTAGCTTCTCCCACTCGGCAGTCAAGAATGCACCTGATTCGCCTCTCATCACCCACCACTTCCCTGTTAGCTGAGTTTTCGGACAAGCTCCGTGTCCCCGTAACTCCCTAATCTCCTCAAAGTCCAATGTCCAGAGTCAATCGTCTGTCCTCAACTCGGAGAATGCAGCGAGACAGCGATGCCCGTGACGGGCAAAGGAGGTAAGTAATGAGTCCCCGAAACCCGGCCAAGTTCGCGGAGAACATGTGCCGTATTGCGGACATGGGGAGGGAAACGTTGGTTGAAGTACGACTGAAGAATGGGGGCAGCGCGTGGTTCACAGCGCCCACTGTCCGCAAATGGGCCAAGACGCCCGGTGGCGTGTTCGGAACACCCAAGGGGACTGTCACCCACGAAAAAGCAGTAGAGGCGGTGCTCCGACTGAGGATAAGGCGCACGTCCGCTTGACATGCGGGCGAATCTTGGGGAGAAGTTGGACGTGGTGAATGGTAACGGCCCGGCATGTGGCCGGAGCGGAGACGAGAACCCGGCAAGCGATGCCTGCAATCCGGGTCTGAAAGGAGGCAGCCTTGAGAGAAGTTAGAAATAGGGTAGCGCCACGAAATCCCCTTGTCGCAGGCTGCGCGAAGCGTTTTCCGGTCGGACTGCTGACTGCTCTCTGTTTGCTGTCGCCTGCTTTGTCGTCCGTACAGATGGACTGGACTCAAGCAACCGCCAATGCCCAATGGTCCGCAAGAGCCAGCCATACCTCGGTCGTGTTCGATAACAAGATGTGGGTGCTCGGTGGTCTTCGGAACGATGTCTGGTATTCGACGAACGGAGCGACTTGGACTCAGGCAACCGCAAGTGCCGGATGGTCCGTAAGACACAACCATACCTCGGTTGTCTTTGACAACAAGATGTGGGTGCTCGGTGGGCATGATGCAAGTGGTCTTCGGAACGATGTCTGGTATTCGACGAACGGAGTGACTTGGACTCAGGCAACCGCAAGTGCCGGATGGTCCGCAAGACACAACCATACCTCGGTTGTCTTTGACAACAAGATGTGGGTGCTCGGTGGATGGGATGCATTAGTCGGCGGTGCTTTTCTGAACGATGTCTGGTATTCGACGAACGGAGTGACCTGGACTCAGGCAACGGCTAATGCCGGCTGGACGGCAAGGCGGGGTCATGCGTCGGTTGTGTTTGACAACAGGATTTGGCTGCTCGGTGGCGCTGATGTCAGCTCTCGGAAGAACGACGTCTGGTATTCAACGAATGGAGCGACCTGGACTCAGGCAACTGCCAATGCCCAATGGTCAGCAAGGTGGTTCCACGCCTCGGCTGTCTTTGACAACAAAATGTGGGTGCTCGGTGGAAACAGTCTAAACGATGTCTGGTATTCTACGAATGGAGTGACCTGGACTCAGGCAACTGCTAATGCCGGATGGTCCGCAAGATTCAGCCATACCTCGGTTGCCTTTGACAACAAGATCTGGGTGCTCGGTGGCTATGATGGTGGTTATCGGAACGATGTCTGGTATTCTAGCCTTCCTCCTCCTCCTGCGCCGACACCGGTCTTGCCGCCAAACGGCGGGACGGTGAATACTCTAAGACCTACTTTACAGGTCCAATCAATCTCCGGAGCCACTCAGTATCACTTCCGAGTCTATCGTGGCGGGAGTTTGGCTAGAGAAGGATATTCAGGCTCCAACTCCTGGACGGTTGATGTTGACCTGCAGAATGGCGCCGTTCATGAGTGGGACTGCCGGGCTCAAAATGCAGCCGGTTGGGGACCCTATTTCAGTCCTCGCTGGTCTCTTACAGTGAGTTTCCTTCCACCTGCGCCAACGCCAGTCTCACCGCCCAATGGCGGCACAGTGAGTACCCTACGACCGTCTTTGCAGGTGCAGTCCATATCCGGCGCCACTCAGTACCATTTCCGTGTTTACCGCGGTGGCTCATTGGTTAGAGAGGGCGATTCGGGTTCTAACTCTTGGACAGTTGACGTCGACCTACAGAATGGCGCTGCTCACGAGTGGGACTGCCGGGCACAGAATGCAGGCGGCTGGGGACCCTATTTCAGTCCTCGCTGGAGTTTCACAATCAGTATCCTTCCATCTGCGCCAACACCAGTTGCGCCGGCAAACGGTCGAAGAGTGATTACTCTAAGACCGACCTTGGAGGTTCAGTCCATGTCCGGCGCTACCCAGTACCATTTCCGCGTTTACTGCGGTGGCTCATTGGTAAGAGAGGGTTATTCAGGTTCCAACTCTTGGGCAGTTGATGTCGACCTACAGGATGGTGCTACTTACGAATGGGATAGTCGGGCGCAAAACGCGGCCGGTTGGGGTCCCTATTTCAGCCCGCGCTGGTCATTCGCCATTCGGCTCTCGCTCTCTCTCGCTGCTTCTCAATATCCGATGTTCCGGTACAATCTCCAGCACACGGGAAGAAGTCCATACAACGGCTCGCAGACTTCTGAGGTGAGATGGTTCTACTACACTACAGAACCAGTCATATCTTCGCCGGTTGTTGCTCCTGATACGACTATCTACTTCGTTTCGGAAAATGATACCCTTTATGCACTGGCACCAAGCGGTGCGAGACGCTGGTCGTACTATCTGGGCTCAGGCGGTGGAACTCAATCTACACCAGCTATAGCGGCTGACGGCACAGTGTATGTTGGCGATGGCCGCGGCAATCTCTTGGCTTTGCCCGCCAACCTGGCAGCGCCGTTATGGAGTTATCGCACCGGCGATTCAATCCTGTCGTCTCCGGCCATCTGCGGGGCTATCTACGTCGGTTCCAGTGATGGCTATCTTTATGCCTTGAATCCAGACGGCACTCTGAGATGGCGTAATCAGATCGGTTCGGCTATCCGCTCTTCGCCGGCAGTAGCCCCGGACAGCACCATCTACGTCGGCGCTGACAACCAATACCTCTATGCAGTAAACCCTAATGGTACGACCAGGTGGAACATATGGCTCACTGAGGCGGTGCATTCCTCGCCGCTGATTGGACCTGATGGAACAGTTTATATCGGTGCTACCAACGGCAGGCTTTGGGCAGTTACTGGACAAGGGGTAGTTAAATGGTATTTCACGACGGGTGGTGCGATAACTTCTTCCCCGGCAATGGATGCTCAAGGTAGGATCTACTTCGGTTCTCATGACCGGTATGTCTATGCGGTGGAAGACTCTGGTTCTTATGCCAAACAGGTATGGCGCTATCAGACCGGTGGCGAAGTCAGGTCATCGCCATCCGTCAGCGCGCAAGGCACGGTCTACGTTGGCTCGGACGATTGGTATGTCTATGCGTTACGAGGCGCGGACGGCGCGCTGGTCTGGAGAAGGCTCACCGGCAATCTCGTCCGGTCATCACCTGCTATCGGAGCCAACGGAATCATCTACATCGGTTCCAATGATGACCGGCTTTATGCGATAGGGTCGCCAATCGGAATTGAAGAGGATTACGCCCCAAGTTCGCACATCCCTGCATCATTCGTTCTCAATCCGGCTCGGCCCAACCCTTTTGCCACTGTAACTGGGTTCAGATTCGGTTTGGCCCAGAGAGGCATGATGAGTCTGAGTATTCGTTCCTCGACTGGTGCCGCGGTCCGGACATTGGCCACTGGATTGAGAGAGCCCGGGTGGCATACTGCGGTCTGGGATGGGTGCGACAACACGGGCGGCAGAGTCCCAGCCGGTATCTACTTCTGTCGCCTTGACGTTGGCGAGTTCACCGCCACGCAGAAACTGGTCTTGCAGCGGTAGGTTTGGAGTTTCCGGGTTTCCGGAAACCCTTGATCGGATTTTCGGGGGAGAATTAGGGAGAATTAGGGACAACCACCTACTACGGAGCGATGTCAAGGTACGGCATGGCAGGATGGCAGAACTGGTCGAGCGGATGCTGAGCCTGCACAAGAAGCTGCCCAAGGCCAAGGGCGCGGTGAAGACGACAATCGAGCGGCAGATTGCGGCGACCGACAAGTCCATCGACGCGCTGGTCTACGAGTTGTACGGGCTGACGGACAAGGAAATCAGGATTGTGGAGAAGGCAGAATGACCAGAGTGCGCAGCTTCAAGAAATGGAGGCACGACATCATGAAACAGACAATCATCACTGCGCTTGCGCTGCTGGCGACCCTGTCCTGCGGTCAGCAGGCGCACACGCCGGCTGCAAAGACTAAGAAGGAACACCCCGGCCTGTTTCCTGTCCAAGTCGGCGGCAAGTACGGCTACATGGACAAGACCGGCAGGCTGGTCATCAACCCGCAGTTCGACGGGGCCTGGTCCTTCTCCGAAGGGCTGGCCATGGTCGGGAGTGGCGGTTGGGGAACCAGAAAGTACGGCTACATTGACAAGACCGGCAAGTACGTCATCGCCCCGCAGTTCGACAAGGCCCTAAGCTTCTCCGGAGGGCTAGCGCGGGTCAAGATTGGCGGAAAATGGGGCTACATTGACATGACCGGCAAGCTGGTCATCGCCCCGCAGTTCGACAAGGCCCTAAGCTTCTCCGGAGGGCTAGCGCGGGTCAAGATTGGCGGAAAATGGGGCTACATTGACATGACCGGCAAGTTCGTTTGGGAGCCGAGTGAGTGAGATGGAGTACCGGCTACCTTGCCCTGATCATGGCGAGAGGAGGCATGATGGATAGTCCGAGAATGCTCTTTCTAAGAATCGGATGGATGACACACTACTGCGGGGCAACACGCAACGACCCGCTCTTGTGGCACGATGTGGACCCGATTGAGACGCAGAATTGGTGGGAGACTCGCAACTTCCTGCCAGCCTCCGGCCGCGTGTACGGTAGTCCCTTCATAGGGAAGAAACAGATCCACATCGAGAGATTCGGCGTCAGTCCCACCGCCGACCGAATTGACGGTGTTGTCGTCGTCTGGGTGGCGCCGCGCGAAGGTGTGGGCCACACGGCCGTCGTCGGCTGGTACAAACACGCAACGGTTTTCAGAAACCGGCAGCCGAAGCCGCGGGGCCATTGCGTCACGGCCAAGGAAAAGGACTGCGTTTGCCTTCCCGTCGATTACAGAAACCTGGAAGTTCCTTCTGCCAAGGCACATCAGAAAGGAAGAGGAATGGGCCAGGCTCTTGTGTGGTATCCCGGCGCCGGGGCAGACGCTTTCAAAAGGAAGTTGCTTCGGTTTGTCAAGGACTGGGAAACTGGGCGTCTTCAGCGCGCTCGACGCGAGGAGATTGAGCGTACGCTCGCGGAAGATGAGTTCTATCGTGAGAGCCCTGCCCGCCGTCTGCGTATCATTCCAAAGCACAACAGGCTGTCAAACAGCTTCAAGAAGTGGTTGGGGTCGCGTGGCATCCTGCACGTCACACAAGAGAGTTCTCGCATAGATGTTACATTCCGCACCGACCGAGGGACGTATCTGGCTGAGCTGAAAGTGTGCGATGGAATCGATGCGAGGCGGGGCATTCGTGAAGCACTAGGACAGCTGTTAGAGTACAACCTGTATCCCGGCAGAACCGAAGCAGATAACTGGATGGTCGTCTTGGATGTTAGACCCTCAACCGACGACTTGGAATTCTGGAAGCGTGTGTCAAAGAGGATAAGGACTCGGTTGTACTTGGCTTGGCGATGCGGTGACGGCTTCAAGCTCGAGGGGCCTTCCACCAAGCTGTGAGGTCTATCGGTGACGCGATTTCCGGCCCGGCGCGGCATAAAAGGAAGGTAAGGCTGGTCGAGCGGATGCTGGAGTCGCACAGGCATCTTCCGCAGGCTAAGACGCCGCAGGGGTCATAAGTGACGCTGACCGTTTTTCGTGCATCGGGTTCCGGCGTAGCCCGCTGACCGTTCATCGCTGACCGCCTGCCGCAATCGACGGCTCCCGGTTATCTCCACGGGATACGCGACAAGCCACTTGCGCAGCAGATACCGGAACCGAACGGAAAATCGAACTCCTGATTGAGCCGGTGGTTGCGGGGTTCATTGCTGCCCGAATAGTTGCCAGGATAGCCATCTGGATAGACCCCGTGATAGCACCCGTTATTGAAGATGGAATTGAGAAGATAGTTGCCTGGTCGGCAGATATCAGCAAAGCACGCGGGATTCAAGAGTTGATTGCATGGCTGATTCTACTCATGATTGACAGCCGGATTGAATCCGTCATTGAATGCCTGCTTGAATGCAACATGTTCCGTCAGATAGAACCCCGGGGACGACTCCCCATCTGCCCAGGGGCAGCCCAGGTCTGGGGCAGAAACACCCCGGTTGGTGGGGCAACTGGCTGGAGACAGCCGCCTGTTCGCTACAGGTCAGCCCATTCGTCAGGTGTGACCTTGATGCCGGTGCCGGATTCTATCTCCCGGAGTAGCACCCGTAGTTGTGGAACCGAGTACTCGGGATTCCCGGGCAGGGTCAGGGTGTACGAGCCGTGACGCATGAACTGATGCCGGCCGCCAGGCTCAGGTGCCGAGAATCCGAGCCGCCGCAGCTTCCGGATGAATGCCCTGCGCTTGCAGGGCGACCAGCTACCCACGCGCCGATGCGACTCTGCCCCGCTTGATACCGCGGTTCAGATTGACACGACCGACAACCGGAAGCGCATCCCCGTGGCGCAGCTTGACAATCAGCCAGTCTTCCAGAACCGAACGTAGCTCCTTCTGACACTCGTACAGCGTTTCGGCAAAGGCAATGGTCCCCGAACACCGTTTGATCTTGCCGGAATAGGTACCGTCAGCGAGCTTCTCGTATGTCGCTGTTCGCATCGCGGCTTCAATGTATTCCAACAGCATAGTCTGGTTCAGATTCTAGCCCAACTCAGTATGGTGTCAATGCAGTGCGGAACGGATAGTCTCCCGCCGTTTGCAGTAGCGGGCTTCCATCTCCTTGTCAAGTGGGGGGTGACTTCCCTGGTGAGTTGGACCGGCAGATACGCCGGGAGTTGCGGCGTCAGGGTTGTCGGCAGTCAGCCTAGACCTGGCTTGAAGTCACGTCCTGCTCTGTCCGGGCCGGTCCGGTCAGCGAATCACGACGAGTCGGTAGTTCACGTCCGGGTCTGCGTCAGAGACCGCGAAGTAGATGCCGGTTTTGAGTTGGGCGGTTCCTGCCGGGTTTTCGGTTTCCAGGACAAGACGTCCGTCGGGCGAGATGATCCTGACGTGTCCGGGCAGTTGGAGTGGTGTTCCGGCCCGGATTACGGTCGCGGGCCGTGTGGCAGGGCGCGGGAACGCGGGGCCCGGTTCCGCGATGCCGGTTACGGCCGCGCCGTACCAGTAGCTCATCTGTCCCGCGGTGGTGTGGTTCGCCGGGATGAGGTAGACCTGCCGGTAGGTGGAGTCGAACCCGGGAACGGTGACAGTGCCGTACTGCAGCGAGTCGAGCGGGATGGTGTCGAGCAGAATCCTGCCCTGGGCCGTGTCGAGTGCGACGAGGTAGAGCCTGAAGTCGGCCGCGTCGGCGCCGTCGAATTCCAGTTCGAGATACGTTCCGTTTTCGAAGAGCAGGTACTCGCCGGCCCAGCGATTGAGGCTGCCGTTGCGCGACACCGGGTAGCTGGTGTGATACCCGGCGACCGAGAAGAACGGGACGTTCTCACCATAGTAGCCGTAGCGGCCGTCGAGAATCGTAGTGTCGTTGATGCGGTTCGTCAGCACCCAGTGGTCGAATGCCTCCTCGAATCGCACTGCGAGACCGGTGGAATCGAATCCTTCGTTGATACCGGCGATGCTGACCTGGGGCGAGGCGATGATGTTATGGATCAGGTCGTTCGCGCCGTGTTCCCCGTACTGCTCGTAGAGGAAGAGCGACCAGAGATAGGTTTTGATGTAGTCGGCCCAGGAGCCGGTCCAGCGCGTGAGGTCGTTGTCGGGCGAACTGGGGAAGCCGGAAATCGCGTCGGGAGCGCCGAAGAGCCACATTGCCAGTTCGCAGTTGCCTTCTTCGACCCAGAGGGACTCGGACCGGTCGTAGTTCCACTGGATCATGTGGCCGAATTCGTGGGCCGCGATTGCGATGCGGTAGTCGGTCGTCGGGTCGTTGGGATGGCAGTCGAGGTAGACGCATTCGATTTCGTTGGAATGGTAGCCCCAGAGCCGCATCGCGGTGGTGTCGTAGTATTCGTCGAAGTGCTGCCAGAACCCGTCGAACTGGTAGCCATGGAAGGAGCCGATGTTGTAGTAGACGAGATAGATGAGCGAGTCGTTGTCGATTTCGTCGGGCGGTTCGCCGAGCACGGTGGTGTTATGATGCCAGACCCCGTGGAGCGAATCGCGCGGGCTGGTGTTGTCGAACCGGTCGATAATCCGGGCAACGCCGGCGGAGTCCATTACCCCGGCGTCCCAGGCCGAGTCCTCAACCATGACGTAGCAGTGAATACCGGTGCCACGACAGGTGGCGTTGGTCTGGAACTGGACCGGGGGCATGACGGTCATGTTCTGGAGCCAGAGCAGCCGCGTCTCGCCCAGGCTTGGGGGGTTCGCCGGTTTCCCGGGGCCGGGCAGACGGATTTCTTCCGTGGACCGGAGCCGGCTGAAAACCGGGGTTCCACAGTGCATCGGCGTCATCTCGGTCTGCGCCACCAGAGTCAGAATCAACAACCACATATCGCCTCCTGTTTCACAATCCTGAGGGCACCGGCGCGGACGCGAGCCAGTGCTGTTTCCGGCCGACCCGGACCAGCGTCGATGGTCCGGCCGGGTGCTCATAAGATACCGGCCAGAGTCTAGCTCTGGTATTGCCTGACGTCAAACCCGACCGGGTCTACGTGGTGGACTACTGCTACCAGGTGTATGTGCTGGAGTTCCCGGAGGATGGTGCGTCCGGCTCCGGTCCGTCACCGGCGGCGAGTCGGCAGAATAGCTGGGGAAGTGGCCGCAGTCGAACGGGCGACAGGAGGAACGCGTTGCCTTCCGGACCGGGTATGTTGCCGGGATGCCCGGGCTACTCTTCGCCCAGAACCCGGTCGACTTTGGCCTGCATCGGCCGGTCTTTGTCGCGGCGGTCGTCGACTTTGATGGTGCTGGTTATCCGGCCGCAGCCTTGCTCAGCCAGGGTATCGTGGATCTTCTTGATAGTGGCGAAAATCGTGTCCCAGTCACCCTGGAGGCAGGTGCCCATCGGCGTGACCTGGAACTCCAGACCGCTCTGCTTGATGATGCCATAGGCTACCCGGACGTACTTGCTGACACTGGTCGAGCCGGTGCCGAGCGGGACTACGCTGACTTCGACAATCGGCATTTCTAAGCCTCGTCTTTGCCGGGTTGCTGTTCCTCGACGTACGGGCAGTTGCAGGGGATTTCCTTCTTGTCGGGATTCCCTTTGCCCTGCTGTTTTTCAAGGTAGTTGTTGATCGCGGCGTGGAGCGCGTCGGCTCCGAGGTTGGAGCAATGGAGTTTGTGGGGCGGGAGCCCGCCGAGTTCTTTCGCCACGTCTTCGTCGGTAATCTTCAGGGCCTGCTCCAGGGTCATGCCTTTCGCCATTTCGGTAATCATCGAGGCCGAAGCGATTGCCGCGCCACACCCGAAAGTCTTGAACTTGATGTCGGTGAGGACGTTGTCTTTGACCATGACTTGCAGGGTCATCATGTCGCCGCAGACCGGGCTTCCCACTTCGCCGGCACCGTCCGGGTTCTTGATTTCCCCGACATTGCGAGGATTCCGGAAATGATCGACTACTTTGTCCGTGTATTGCATTGTTATCTCCTCATTTGACCGGCATATCGGCAGGCGGGATTCGGACAATCACATCCGGTTCGGGACTTCGATGCCGAGCAGGCTGAGACCGAGTCTGATTACCGTGCCGGTCATCTCGACCAGGAACAGCCGGGCCTGTCGCAGTTCATTTGTTTCGGCCTTGAGCACCGGGACTTTGTTGTAGAAAGCGGAGAAGTCCCGGGCGAGACGGAAGAGCCGGCCCGCGATGCGGTGCGGTTCGTACGCTGCAGCCGCGCCGGTGATCGTGTCCGGGAACCGGGCCAGTTGTTTGAGCAGGGCGAATTCCTCGGGCTGAATCAGCATTGCCGGGCCAATCCCGGCGCTACGGACCCGGGTTCCGTCCGTGTCCGCCTTCCTGAGAATCGACCGGCACCGGGTGTGGGCGTACTGCAGGTAAGGGGCCGAGTCGCCGTCCAGGGCCAGCATCCGGTCCCAGTCGAAGACCACTTCTTTGACCCGGGTCTGGGACAGGTCGGCGTACTTGATTGCCCCGATGCCGACGATACGCGCGACTTCGTTTTTTTCCCGGTCCGGCATTTCCCGGTCCGCGACGACTGCTTTCGCCCGGCGGATTGCTTCCTTGATAACGTCGTCGAGCAGGACCACCCGGCCTTCGCGGGTTGACATCCGGCCTTCGGGCAAACGGATGAGACCGAAGTCGACGTGGATGCACGGGGTGTTGTGGCCGAGCAGCTCCAGGGCGATATTGAGTTGTCGGAAGTGCAGTTTCTGTTCGCTGCCGACCACGTAGAGGATTCGCTCCGGGTTCCAGGTCCGGATGCGGTACTCCGCGGTGGCGATTTCCCGGGTCGGATACAGGCTGGTGCCGTCGGACTTGCGGAGCAGAAGCGGGGTTTCGATGCCGTGCTCTTTGAGCGGGATGAGGACCACGGTCTCTTCGCCGGTTGAACCGGGCGGTTTCTCCCGACAGGCTGTGCCGTTCTCAAGGGCCCGGTCGACGAGTTCGTCAAGCCGGTCCGCATAGAAACTCTCGCCCAGGGATTCATCGAACCGGACCCCGAGCAGGTCGTAGACCCGCTGGAATTCGGTGGCGCTGAGCTTGACGAATTGCTGCCACCGGTCGTGGGCCTCCGGGTCTCCGGTTTCGAGTCGGCGGAACCAGTCCCGGGCCTGGTCTTCCAGGTCAGGGTCGGACTTGGCCTGCTCATGGAACCGGACGTAGAGCCGGAGCAGGTGGCCGGTCGGGTCTTCGGTGAGTTCCTGTTCGTCGCCCCAGTGGTGGTAGGCGCAGAGCAGCTTGCCGAACTGGGTGCCCCAGTCGCCGAGATGGTTGTCGCCGACCACCCGGTATTCGAGCCAGGTGAAGATGTTGTGCAGGGCCTGGCCGATGACAGTGGAGCGGAGATGGCCGACCGAGAACGGCTTGGCGATGTTCGGTGACGAGTAGTCGATGACGATAGTGCTGCCCTTGCCGCGTTCCGAGCGACCGTAGGCTTCCGGTGCCCGTTCGAAGTCGGCGATGACCGAGCGGCCGAAGAGAGCAGGGTCGAAGCTGAAGTTCAGATACCCGCGGACGGGCTGCACCTGCCGGAAGATGGTGCCGGTCAGGTCGAGCTTCCCGGCCAGTTCCTCGGCCAGTTGCAGCGGATTGCACCTCTGCTTCTTGGCTGCCCGGAACATCGGTACCGCCAGGTCGGCCTGGATTCCGCTCTCGACGTCACGGATCTCGTCCGGGGAGACGGCGAGGTCATGGCGGCCGAGCAGTTCAACCAACTGGCGCCGGGCCCGAGCCATGGTGTGTGTCGGTTCAGTTGCAGCGGGCATCAGTTATCCTGCCCGAAATGCCGAATGCCGATTGGAGCGAAAACCACGGATAAACACAGACGAACACGGAGAAGACAGAATGCAGGGGTGAAGACCGGAGCGAAAGAACTTCGATTTCCGTTCTGCGACGCAGGAGCAGGTGCCATCGGATGGCACTTTCCGCTACGCTCCAGTCGTTTCCTCGTTCGGCATTTGAAACTCGTCATTCGCAATTGACAATGACGTCCTTTCGGACCCATCACTCATGCCGAGTCAGTATGTCCAGAACGTCGTCAGCGCTTGCTGCTTTGTTCAGGGCGGTGCGGACTTCGTCTTTGCGCAGGAGCCTCGAAACCCGGGCAAGAGTCATGATGTACTCGGTTTTCCTGTCCTCGGGTGCCGCAATCAGGAACACCAGGTAGGAGGGCTCGCCGTCCAGGCTGTCGAAGTCGACACCGTGAGCGGAACGTCCGAACGCAAGCGCCGTTTCCTTTACAGCTTCTGTCCGGGCGTGCGGGATGGCAATGCCCTGACCGATGCCGGTGCTTTCGAGGTTCTCCCGGCGCAGGATTGCGTCGAAGAAGAGTTTTTCCTCGGTTACGACCCCGCTGTTGATTAGCGGCCGGGACAGTTCCCGAATGACCGCCACTTTGTCTTTGCTGCCGAGACTGAGTAGAATCGCCTCGCGCGGCAGCAGTTCAGCTATCCTGACCATCATACCTCCCTGGATTCGTTCACGAAAAGAACGGGCGCGGGACTGCGGTTGACCAGTTCGCCGGCGGGTAGCCGTGGCCGGGAACCGACAACAACCAGTTGGACGTCATAGCTGCGGCCCAGCTCGAGGAGCCGCTCAAGCAGCTTGCCCTGGTCGAGCAGCAGCGATACCTTGATTTCCCTGTCGGACGCATCGTCTTCCACTTCGTAGAGGACCTGCCAGGCTTTCTCTTCGATTGCCGCCAGTTGGTCCTCGGCTTCCCGGTCCGAGCCCGGCGGCCGGTCGTCGATGATGTACGCCGCAATCACCCGGGACTTGAGTTTGCGGGCGAGCGTCAGGGTCCATTCCACCACTGTCTTCGATTCCGGCGTGTCGTCGACAAGAAGCAGAATCCGTTCCATGTTACTTCCCGACGCAGAACCGGGCGAATACCCGGTCGAGGATTTCGCCGCTTGCGACGGGTGCGCCCATCACTGTGAGGGAATCGAGCGCGGCCCGCAACTCGAAAGCGGAAGTCTCGGCATCGGGCGCGTCGAGGCTGCGCTTCACCGCGTCGCGGCATTGGTTCATAGCTTCCAGGCACCGGTTGTTCGCGGCAACGCCGGGGTCTTTGACTCGGAACCGGCGGCCAATCATGGTTCTGAGCCGGGCTATCCCACAGCCGGTGAGGGCCGAGACGGAAGCGACCGACCGCTTGCGGCCGTTCAGGAATCCCGGGTCGAGGCGGGTCGGCTTGTCGGTCTTGTTGACGACGTGGACTACCGGCAGTCCGTCGGTGAACTTGAGCACCCGGCGGTCGGCGGCCCGGGCCGGTTCGGAACGGTCGAACACGGACAGGACCAGGTCGGCTTGCCCGAGGGCCTGTCCGGTCTGCTCCGAAGCGAGTCGGGAGATAACGCCGCCCGAGCGACGGCTGGTGATACCACTGGTGTCGGACAGGCGGACAGGCACGTCGCCGAAAGCGACGGTGGCTTCGATCCGGTCACGGGTCGTGCCGGGCCGGGATGTTACCAGTGCTCGGTCTGTTTCGAGCAGTCGGTTGAACAGGCTGGACTTGCCGACATTGGGCCGGCCGATGATGACGACTTCCGCGCCGTCGTGCAGCAGGCGGGCCTTTTCGCCCGAGGTGATGACGCGGTTCAGCCTCCGGATGAACCGCTGCTGCCGGGGCCGAAGGCCGGGGGAGCGGGGCGTGTCCGATTCATCGAACCCAAGGTGGTATTCGGCCGCGGCGAGCAGTTCGCGCAGTTCTCCGGTCAGGTCTGATACCAGTTCCGACAGTCCGCCCTGGTAGCGATGCAACGCGCTGCGGTAGGCCGCCCGGGAACGGGCGTGAATCATGTCCAGCACCGCTTCGGCTTGAGACAGGGTGAGCTTGCCGGCGAGTACGGCCCGGCGAGTGAACTCACCCGGCTCGGCGAGCCGGCAGCCGTTCTGCTTCAGCAGTTCGATAACTGCCGTCGCGGCCACCCGGCCACCATGACACGAGATTTCGGCCATGTTCTCCCCGGTGTACGAACGGGGCTTCCGGAATACCGCGACCATCACCTGGTCGATTCTCCGGCCGGTTCGGTCCCTGGCCCACGCGAGTCGGACCGTGTTGGAAGCCTGGTGCGACGGCCCGGGTCCTTCAAGCACCGAGTCCAGAACACCCAGGGCTTCTGGTCCCGACACGCGGACAACAGCGATGCCGCCTACTCCCGGAGGAGTCGTCACAGCGCAGATGGTGTCGGGCGTCGGTCCGGTCATCTCGAGGTGAGTGCGATAATCACGTTCTTCCTTGTGCCGGTCCCGACCGCGTATACCCGGATGTCTTCCATCGGCTTCAGGGCTTCCCGGACCAGCTCCATTTCCTTCTGAGTGAGCAGGTCCAGCGCCATCTCCCGATGGGTTTCGAGCACGATGCGGGCAACCGCGGTGGCTTTCTTGCGCAGGAAGTTCTCGCGCCGCAGCCGGTAGCCGCTGACATCGACCGCAATCGAAGGAACATTCGGATAGTCCTGCTTGACAATCAGCCGGGTCAGGTGCTGGACCGAACGCAGGGTTTGCCCCCGGCGACCGATCAGCAGGCCATTGGAACGTTTGGTCTTGATATTCGCATAGTAGCCGTCCGGCCGGAGGGTGATGTCGATTCTCGCCCTGACTCCGATGTAGCCGAGGAGTTTCTGCAGCACCATGCGGACCAATGTCGCCTCATCCGGCTTCGGTTCCTCGGGCGGCTGTTCCGGTGTCGTTTCCGACGTCGGTTGTTCGCCGGTGTCGTCCGGATGCCCGGGTTCCGGATTCGTCATTCGGCCTTCGCCATTCGGCGTTTGCTTGTCGGGCGCGGGGGACGGCGAATCGGTTGCGGGCGGCGCGACGCTGACCGGCGCCGTTTCTGCGGAAGGCTGTTCTACTTCGGGGGCGGTGCCGCTGCCAGTGACGGCTCCTTCCTCTTTTTGCTCCTGCGCCATAGACTGCCTCCTTTTAGGCCGAGTATGCTCTCCAGAATCGAGAGTACGTTATAAGTGAACCAGTACAACTGCAATCCGCTGGGGAAATTGAGGAAGATTACAGTTATGAAGATCGGGAAGATGATAGTCATGGCCCAGTTCTTCTTGTCGGTGGAAGTCAGCATGTTCTGGGCGATGAATGAGACACCCATGAGAATAGGCAGGAGCCCGATGGCCGGGTTGCCCAGGAAAGGCAGGTGTCCGAAAAGGGTGTCCGGTTGCGACAGGTCTTTGAGCCAGAAGACGAACGTGGCCCCGCGCAGGTCGATGAAAGTCCGCAGGACCGAGTACAGGGCCCAGAAAACGGGCAGTTGCACCAGCATCGGCAGGCACCCGGAAAGCGGGTTCACCTTGTACAGCTTGTATAACTGCATCGTCTCCTGGTTGAGGGCCTGGGGATTGTCCTTGTATTTCTTCTTCAACTCCTTCAGTTTCGGCTGGAGGAGTTGCATCTGTCGCATCTGCTTGGTCTGGGTGCGGGTCAGCGGGAAGAAAACCGCTTTCATCAGTATCGAGAAGACAATGATAGCTACACCCCAGTTGCCGAAAATCTTGTGGAGGAACTTCAGAAGCCAGAGAATGCCGAGAGCAATCGGTTTGGCCCAGCCGAGGCTGACCGCGCCTTCGAAGCCGAGACCGAAAGTACGGAGCTGGTCGTATTCGAGCGGACCCAGGTAGATGGTCAGTTCGGTTTCCTGCTCCGGTGAATGGACCGCGGCGCTGAAACCGATTCTACCGTCCCGGAGCGTAACCGAGCGACTGGAGTCAAAACCTTGCTCCGGCCCGATAACAGCCACGAAGAAGTACTTGGACTTGAGCGCCATCCAGTCGGCCGGCTCGGTGGAGACCCTGGGTTCCTTGAGGCTCTTTGCTGCGAAGCGCTCGGCTTTCTCTTCAGTCCGGGCGTAGAAGTGGAAGTGAGTGAGGTCGTCCTTGACGTTCTTCTCGGTTACCGCCATGCCGCTGGCTACGTCGACCACGAAGCCGTCCGCGCCTTCCACCTTGATGGTCTGGCTGATAGTGTAGTCCTGCTCCAGGGTGAACGTCTTGGTGAGGGACAGGCTCTCGGTCCGGACCGAGAAGGTGACCGACGAGCCGGTCGCGCGACTGTCCATTACCGTACCGGCAAGGCTCACCGGACCGGCAGCGAGCAGGAGGTCGGTTGAGAACAGGGTCTTGCCTTGCGGAACCAGTTCGGCCTCGTACTTCTTGAGCCAGGCCGAGCGCAGGGCGCCACCCATACTGGTGAACTCAAGCCGCAGGACGTCGTTCTCAAGCACCACCGTCGTTTCCGTTGCGGTGGAGTCGATGACGAGCGGTGTGACTCCGGACGGTTCGGGCGTTTTCTCTTCAGGCGGCTCTTCGACCGCAGGGGCGGGCAGCGTGTCCTTGGTTACCTGCTCGGTCGTATCGACCGGAACGGGCCGCGGTTTCGGTTTGGGTCGGAACGCAACCTGCCAGATGATGAGGATGGCGACGATGACTCCGAAGCCGATGACCATCCGAAGTGTATCTCTGTTCATCTATTGTCCGTTCTGGTCATTGGGATTTGGTCATTTCCTTTTCCGGGACCGGGTCATAGCCATGACCGCCCCATGGATGGCATCGGAGAATCCGTCTTGCGGCCAGCCACAGCCCGCGGCCGGCCCCGTGTTCTTCCACAGCCTGGATGGCGTACTTGGAACACGTGGGATGGAACCGGCAGGAGTTCGGCAGAATCGTGCCGAGCGTGTACTGGTAGAGCCGGACGGCGGCTATCACAATTGCGAATGACGAATGGGGATTGGAGCGAAAACCACTGATAAACACGGACAAACGCAGGCAGAACAGAACGATTCGATTTCCATTCTGCGACGCAGGAACAGGTGCCATTGGATGGCTCAATCTGTGTCGATCTGTATCCATCTGTGGTTCTATTCCGGCTCTTGCGTTTGCAATCATGAGCGCAGCCTGCGGGTGAGGGCTTCGGTCTGCTTGAGCAGGTCCCTGAATCCGAGGTCAACCGCCCGCCGGGTTGCCCGAAGCGTGTAGTCGTAGCCGGTCGGAAACCAGTCCTTGTGGGTGCGGTAGATTTCGCGCAGCCGTCGTTTGAGGCGATTGCGTCTCACCGCGCCTTTGATACCCCGGGGCAGGAGAACGGCTATCCTGCGTTGCGGCATTCCGGTCGGGCTGTTGTCGGGGCTAGCTTGCGGGCTGAAGCGGAGATAGAACGCCGAATTGGAGATGCGGCGTCCGGTCCGCCTGATGCGGAGCATGTCCGCCCGAAGCCGCGGTATCTCGGCGCGCTTCAGAGTCCGGTCCGTGGTTCCGTCCGTAACCATTCATACGGCCAGGCGCTTACGGCCTTTGGCCCGGCGTCGGTTGATGACTGCTCTACCGCCGCGGGTCTTCATGCGGGCACGAAACCCATGCGTGCGCTTGCGACTGATATTCGAAGGCTGAAAGGTTCTCTTAGGCATGATTGTCTCCTCAGGAGAGCATTATAGATGTGCCGCCCGGAGATGTCAAGCCGGCACGGAACAGAGCCGGACAACCGCAGGCGGCCGTCCGGGATTCATGTCGGGGTTTTGCAGTGCGGTCGGGCCCGGGAAATCGGCAGGGAAATGTCGAAGGACGAGTGTCGAATGACAAATGCGGAAGGAATAACCGCCAAGACCGCCAAGAGGTTACTTCCTCTCCCTTGAGGGAGAGGAGTGAGGTGAGGGTGACGGGATATGGAGTGCGGGCGCGAAGCTCCCGCTTTTCCTTTCCCGAAGCGATGCTGCGGCGGGCCAAAGCGGCAGCTCTGCTGCCGCAGTCCAAAGACGGACAGCGCGGTCCCCTGCACCCCAGCAGGAGCAAGGACTTGCGGGTGATTAGCATCCTCAAGCCAAGGATAGTCCGGAGCGACGCGGACGTCAAGCCGGGCAGTCCTGGTTCGGTCAGGCTGAGCGTCGGGGAAAGGACGGCTCATTACCTATCTTCCGATGAGTCGCACTCGACTGGTCAGGACATCAGACCCGATCTTCAACACGACCAGATAGGTGCCTGCACCCAGCCGGTTGCCTGTTCGGCAGCCCGGGATGCTCCTTCTGGTCGTCTCGGGGCCATCTCTGGGTGCTCCAGTCTTACATATTCGTAAGATGGTGACAGGGAGGCTGGACAGGCGGCTCGGAAGTGGCTGTAGTAGCCAAGTATACGGTAGTTTGGGGAGTTAGGGGCGGAAATGGGGGCCGAAAATTGACTCTCACGGGTCGCTCTCGGAGTCCCTTTCCATCTTCTTCACCGAGTCATCGTCCGGGGCCTCTGCCAGGCAATTCCAGCCGCTGTTGTCCGGTGAGTCGGGCAGGACGTTCCTGAGGGAATCCCGCAGGACATCCGGCTCATCATCCGGGGAAATCTCCATCGGTTCACCTAACCTTCTGCGGTCTGAGGCATCTTCCCGGGTGTTCCTTGAGTCATTCGGGGTGTTGCTTTCCCCACAATCTTCTGCATCGTCCTGGACATCGTCTGCTCGGTTGTCTCCCGGATTCCTCTACCCGTGGTCTTGGCGGGAAAGGCGTCCGGCGAGAGAGGGAGTCCGAATAACGGAATCCGAGGCCCAGGACAAATGGTAGTCCCTGCTATCTGAGCAGGATGATGGTTCCGGTTTCGGTTGGCGGGAGGTCTGTTGTTTCCCGAGCCGAGACCGGGTTGGCTCGCATCTGGTAGAAGTAGACCCCACCGGGCAACGGGTTTCCTTTGGAGTCTTTGCCGTCCCAGCGAGTCTTGTGAGTTCCCGGCCCTGAGATTCCGTCCACCAGTGTATTGACCGGTTGACCGGTGAGGTCGTAGATTCTGATGGTAACGTGGGCCTGGCAGGGTAGTTGATACGGGATGGCTGTCTGTGAGGAGAAAGGGTTGGGGTGATTCTGTCCCAGGTTGCGAGTGCGAAGGGTTGGACCAGGTGTTTCCGCAACAGGGGTAGGGCCGTAGTACTGGAGGATGTGCATGCCGGTTTGTCCGGAAGCGGTGTAGCAGTACGGGTCAGCATCGCGGCGGAAGATTCCCCGGATTACACCGGCCACGCCATAGGAGCCGACCAGTACCGGGTTGGCCGGGTCAGCCACGTTTATCACTTTGAAACCCTGAGTCAGGTAGGCAAGGGTGTCATGGACCATGACGTCCCAGGCACCGCGACAAGCGTAATGCCCGACTTGGTGCGGGTCGGTCGGGTCAGCCACGTTGATGATTCTGAGTCCTTCACTCCATGCCGCCACATAGGCGAACGAGTCTACGGCGCATACCCCGTCGGCTTCGCCGCCATTCACTCCACATGAACCTACTACGTGTGGGTTGGAGGAGACGGACACGTCTACCACTTTGAAGCCGCCGGAGCTTCCGTCGGCGATGTATGCGTGGGAGTCGAGCACCCAGACACCGCGTGCGCTTGCAGTCCGGCATGAGCCGACGACTCTCGGAATCGTGGGTATGGAGATGTCGATGACCTTGAGGCTCAGTCCTGTGGATGTGGAGGACGTAACGTAAGCGTAGTCGCCTGAGACACAGACATCAGTAGCCGGCCTCCTGAGTGATACTGAAGCGACCTGGTGCGGGTCCTCCGGGTCGGAGATGTCGATCACCTTGAGACCCGAGGAGTATGCTGCTACGTAGGCGTAGTTTCCGGAGACCCATACCGCTTCGGCCGAGCCGGCTGGGCAGTGCCCGACCTCTTCCGGTTCCGTCGGGTTGGAGATGTCAATGACTCTGAGTCCGCCCGAGCGATTGGCCAGGTATGCGTACGAACCTGAAACGAACACTTCCTCACCGCAATGCGGCATTCCATCATAGCAGCCTTCTTCGGACGGGTGGGCTGGGTCAGACACATCGAAAATCCTCAGCCCGGCCGTACCCGCTGTAACATAGGCATGAAGATCTGAGACCCAGATTCCGTAGGAACAGCCTGATATACCATGCGAGCCGACCTGGTGCGGATTGGTCGGGTCGGAGATGTCATAGACACGCAGACCGCTGTAGTCGGCCGAAACGTATGCGTGTTGACCGGAAACGCACATTCCAAACGCCCACTGTCCGGGCAGAGGGCAGGACCCAACCTGGTGCGGATTGGCAGGGTTGGATATGTCGATTGCACACAGGCTCCCTGCTCCGACCAGATAGGCATGGGTTCCCGAAATCCGCACCCGGTAGCTCCAGCAACTTGCTCCACACGCGCCCACGATGACCGGGTCCGAGGGCACGGAGACGTCGATGACAATCAGGACTGAGTCGCTGATGCTTCCGCAGTCAGCGACGTACGCATGTGAACCGGAAACCGCGACCCCGCCGGCAGTCTCCGGGGTGTCGCAGAGTCCGATTTCAACCGGGTCCGAAGGGTCTGAGACGTCAATGACACAAAGACCGGCTGTGCCACACGCCACGAAGGCGAGGGTTTCAGATACGCAGACGTCATTAGCTCCGCGCGGTGTGCTGCACCAGCCAAGTTCAACCGGGTCGGACGGGTCAGAGATATTCACTATCCTGAGCCCGCCGCCGTAATCAGCAATGTAGAGGAGAGTGTCGGCCAGGTGAAAGCCTTCAATCAGACCAGGGGTAGGCATTTGTGCGATTCTCTCCGGCGCGGTCCGGTCCGAGATATCAAGGACATAGATGCCGCCACCTGCTCCCATGTACGCGTAGTCATCCTGAGTCACTACCTGACAGGCAGGACCATAGGGCCAGCTACCGACCATTCTGACATTCTGTGAGTCCGCTTCGGCGACTCGGCCCGGACCGCACCAACAGAGGGGCTGCCGCTCAGAACCCCCGGCTGAAGCTAGGGCCTTGGGGACAAGGAGAACGACAAGCAACAACAGGCCCAAAACCTGCACGGCAGAGCGACGTTTCTTCTTTCTCATCATCTGTCTCCATTTCGTAGTCCAGAATGCCGGGGATACCGAACATGCGGCATCATAGCCTGCTGTACCTGGTTGTCAATGCCAGGGAAGTGACCGGAGAGGAATCCAAACACCGGGATGCCAATAGCACGACGCAGAAGTCCGGATTTGGGAATCGACATCTGGAATCGGAACGGCTGCAGCCCGGATTCTCTTGAATGGCTTGCCTGCAGTCGTAGAATGGAGAAGATGGTCGAAAGAAAATGCCGAAGGGCGAGTGTCGAATGACGAATGGAGAATTCCGACACCGGAAAGACCTGTCACTGCAATGATGAGGTATCCACTTGGTGCCGGGGTGTGCTTGTTTTGTGCGTTCTGCTGCGCCGGTCTGTTTGCTGACCCGGTTGTCGTGTCCGGGACCGCTGATAATGACTACGAGTCGTGGATTGCGCGGCTGAACGACGACCGGCTGATGGTGGTCTTCGACCGCAACCCGGACTTCCGCACCGGCGACCTGTACGTTACCTTCTCAACCAATGACGGCGCGCCGGTGTGCATCCCGGGTCTGCCGCACAGCGCCCGGCTCGAACTCCATCCGGTCCTTGACAACCCGCCTTTTTCGGCTACAACTTTAGTATGGTGAAGGACCCAAAGATGGGCAATCTGTTTCTGACTGGATGTCGTACTGCCCGTGCTACCGGTTCGCTGCTGCTCGTGTTGGCTGTCACCGGTCTGCTTGTCTGCCGGCGCAACCAGCAACCGGTCGTCGCCGCACTCGAAGGTCCGCAGAGCGTCGTGCCGGGCGACACCGCAGACTACCGCTGCCGGGGTGTCGATCCGGAAAGCGAGTCGCTGGAATACCTCTTCGAGTGGGGGGATTCGATGCCCCAGGAACGGTTCGGCCCCTGCGCTTCGGAGAGCACGCTCACGGCGCACCACGTCTACCACGACTCCGGTGCGTTCCGGCTGCGGGTCCGCGCGTGCGACCCGGCCGGTGCGGTTTCGGAGTGGACCGAAATGACCGTGGCTGTGGCGCCGCCCGGTGCGCCGCCGTGCCCCGTCGGGCCGGACCAAACCTACCAGTACGCGCCGGCTGGCTACCGGCTCGGCCCGCTCGCGGAATCGGTCGCGGTCGAGTACGAAGTCGATTGGGGCGACGGCGCCGTCGAGACTACCGCGGTCGTTCCGTGCGGCGATACCCTCCGGGTCGAACATACCTGGACCGACGCCGGCGCTTTCGTCCTGCGCTGTCGCGTGCGTTCAGGTATTGACGGCGGCTTTCAGTCCCAATGGTCGGATTCACTGACCGTCATCGTGTACGCCAATCACGTGCCAATCAACACCCGGCTTGCACGGTGTCCCTGGGGCGCGGTCATCAACCGCCGCACGCGCTTCGAAGCCGTGGCTCTGGACCCGGACGGCGACAGCATCAGTTACCAGTTCGAGTACGACGTTGCCGGTGGTCTGCGCGGCGACTGGACCCCGCTGTCGATGCACAGCGTCCCCGTGCCTGACTACCACACCTATCTTGCGGCTGGTGAATTTCTCGTTCGCGTGCGCGCCCGCGACGCCTACGGCGCGTCCTCTGACTGGTCCGATACCAGCCGGGTCGTGGTCGACACGAACGGGGTTGTCTGGACATGGGTTACGCCCGAAGACTCGATGGAAGCCACCGGCTCCGCGCTCGTGTTGCCCGTCGAGGGACGTGAATGCGTCTATGTCGGCAGTTGGGGGGACGAGGGTTTGTACTACGCCGTCGACGTCGAAGACGGTTCGACGTGGCGTCAGGCAGGTCCCGGCGGGGAATTCGGAATCTCGAGCCACGCGGCGTACTGCGCTGCGACCGACAACATCATTGTCGGCGATGAGGACGGCGCGCTCTACGCCTTCTCCCCGTCGCTGGAGTTGCGCTGGGAGGCGCCCGATTCCCTGAACCCGCATCAGTACGAATGGTGCGTGCCGGCGGTCAACGGCAACCGCATCTACTTCACGCTTGACGACGACTTCCTGTTTTGTCTGGTCGACTCAGGCACCAGCGTGCATTGTGTCGGTTCCTGGGACGTACCGGGGATCACCGAGCACCCGGTTATCGATGCTGCGGGCAACGTTATCGTTGTCACCGAGACCGGCCGGCTGCTCAAGTCTGATCCGGACCTTGCCACCGTGCTCTGGGATACTCTGCTCTGCCCTCGGGGGTGGTTGGCTTCACCAGTGCTGGGCGTGGACGGTACGCTCTACCTGGGCACCAGCGAGGGCGACCGCACCACCTACGTCCGTGCTTACCGACCCGACCTTTCGCTGGCCTGGCAGACGCAGGTGTCGGGTTCCCCGTGGTGGCTCCTGCTCGGCGACGGCGCAGTCTACGTCGTCCTGCACGACGGCGACGTCTACCGTCTCGACCTGGCCACTGGGGCTATCGTCTGGCAGGCTGACCTTCCTGGCAACCCCTTATTTTTCTCCTGCCCGTTTCTTACCGATGACGGCTTCATCTACCTTCACGAGGTGCACGATTCCCTCTACTGTGTGCGCCAGTCCGATGGTGCGCTGGTCTGGGAGTGTGATCTCCTCGCAAGCTTGCCGTTGTCTGCCGGTGCGTCGCACGCAGACAGGCTTGCCCGGCCTTCACCGCGCGGGCCCGGTAGACGCGGCGGACGCGACTACATGCCGGATTACGCCCCGGGCCTCACCGCGAACGGGGACATCATCGTGGTCGGCGGGTACGCGCTCTACTGTGTTGCCGGTCCGACCCGCGGCGGACTTGCGCCTACTGCCTGGCCCAAGTGGCAGCGCGACGTTCACAACACCGGCAAGGCCGGTGGCTGGTAGCGGTTGTTTCCGGTTCGACGCCATACGCTCGAAGCATTACGCTCCATGCTCGACGCCCGAAGCAGCCGGCGTTCTGCGTCTTGCGTCAAGCGTAAGGCGTCATGCGTCTTGCTGTCTATCCTCGCTCAGGGCCGGCGGCCGAGTATTGCCAGCTTGTTGTCGGACTTCACGGCGACGTAGACTGCTTCGGTGCCGGGCTTGACGGTCAGGTAGTCAGGGTGGTTCCCGACCGGAATCGTTCGGACGACCGCGAGGTCAGCGGTCCGGATGACCGAGACGCTCGAGTCGCCGTGGTTTGCCACGTAGACGTATTTGCCGTTTTCCAGGACCGCCAGGCCGGTCGGCATCGCTCCGACATCAACCGTGGCCACTACCGTGTTGTCCGAAGTGCGCACCACCGCGACCTGGTTGTCGGACAGGTTCGACACGTAGAAATGCCGGCCGTCCGGCAGGAACACGATGTCGTGGGGATTGTTGCCGACCGGGAAGTCGGCGATGACGACGTTGTCCGCAGTCCGGATGACCGAGATGCTGTTGCTCGCCCGGTTCGCGACGTAGAGCTTCTGGCCGGACGGATGGGCCGCCAGGTGCCAGGGCCTGGGTCCGACCGGAATCGAATCGACCAGTTCGTTGTCCGCGGTCCGGATGACCGATACGTAGTTCCCGCCGTAGTTGGCGACGTAGATGAATTCGCCGTTCGGCAGGGCTTCGACGCCGATGGGACGCGGACCCACCGGAATCGAATCGATTACCTGGTTGTCGGACGTCCGGATGACTGCTACCCGGTTGCTGTGGTGGCACGCGACGTAGACGAATTCGCCGTCGGGGAGCACTGCGGCCCCGGTTGGAGCGCCGCCGATGGCGACCTGCTCGACGACGGTGTTGTCGGAAGTTCTGACTCGGTATACGGCTCCGCTCCAGTGGGTCAGGAAGAGCCGGCTCCCGTCGGGCGTGAAGACCGGGCCGTAGGGCTGGGCGCCGACCGGGATTGTCGCCACAACGCGGTCCGGGTAATCGGCCCTGGAGCCGCCGCACGAAAGTGTCAGCGCGGCGAACGCGCCGACTGTCATCAGAATACCGGTCTCGATATATTTGTGAGTCATCTTTCTGTTCCTTTCTGTTCGGCCGGCGGGCCGGCGCACGCAATAAGCAGGAAATGACCAATGATCAACCAGGCAGTATGCCTTGGCTGTCGGTTCGAGTCAAGCGGTTGTCGCGGGTCGGCGGACCGTTGCGCTCATCTATCTGCTTGACATTCCGGCCCCATCCTCTATACCCTAGTGAGCAGGAAATGACCAATAACCAGGCACCAATGACCAACCTCGGTCAGGAGAGGTCTGTCATTCATATTCCGCGAGCATTACCCAGGGAGGATCCATGCCGATTGCTTTGTTTCTGGCCGTTGCGTTGTTCCAGGTCGGGCCCGGCCTGACCACGCCGTTTGAAAGCGTGATCTGCGGCGGCGAGGACCTGGCGGATGAAACCCGTGCCGAATGGCTGGTCAATGGCGAATGCCGAATTGGGAATGCCGAATTGGGAAATGGAGATTCGGAATTCGACAGTTCCTCCGACTACTACTGGGACCCGGCGGACTCGCTTACTATCTCCGGCGAGTTCGGGCCGGGCAGCCGACTGGTCGTTACCTGTCCGACTCCACCGGAGAGCCTCGAATTGTACTTCCCGCTCGATACCCTGGCGACGGAATGCCGGGCCGCGGTTGACTACGCGCCGTCATGGCTCGAGGAGGAGTTGACCAGCGCTTTCCGGAGGCTGGGCGACTCGGCCGTGTTCTATGCCGATCTGCTTCTTGCCGCGCCGCAGCAGTACGCCGACGAGATTGCATTCTGCATCGCCAGCATCGGACCCGAAGTTCTGGTTCATCCGCTGTTCAGTCCCGAACTCCTGGAGGAGAATGCCCGCTACCTGTACGAGATTGCCGATTCGCTGCAGTACGCGGAGATTGTCGATCGCGGTTCGCCGCCGGGCGCCTACCACTCAACTGTGTTGTATTCGGTCCTTTCCGGTGAGGATACCGTCCAACTGGAACTGCCCAGAATGATCTACTACCAGTACGTGGTCCACCCTACCACCAGCGACGAGATGCCGCGGATGGACGACTACGTCTACAACAAGCACTGGCGGGAGTATCTTTTCTACGACGCCGACTCCGGATACCCGGTGCTCTGCGATTACATCAAGCACGCCGAAATCGTCTGGGACCGGTCCCGGTACGTTTTCTCTCCGGGCCGGCCGTTCGAGCCGACCGACTACGCCCTGGATATCATCGGCAACTGGGCAACCCGGACCCTGCCGTCCGGCGCGAGCGGCAACCGACCGATCCATCCGAATGTCATCGCCCACGAGCACAACGGCAACTGCGGGGAATGCCAGGACCTCCTGACCGCGGCCAGCCGGGCCTGCCTGATTCCGGTGGTCAATACCATGGACCCGTGTGAGGACCACGTCTGGTGTGAGTTCTGGGACCAGACCTGGTATCCGTACCAGATTGACCTCGGGTTCGGCGTGACCCACGTCGCCGATTCCTCGGTTGCCTACGACGAACAGGTCGGCGGGAGCAAGCGGGTCTCCGCAATCTGGAACTGGCGGCCGGACGGCTACTGGTGGACCGTGACCGGCAAGTATTCGAATACCTGCTCACTCTACGTCCGGGCGCTCGACCAGCGGGGCCTGCCGATTGACGGGGCAAGGGTGCTCATCTACAGCGAGGGCTGGGTCGGCGGGCTATCGACGACCGCTATCGGATTCACCGACAGCGACGGCGCGGTCGCTTTCGAACTCGGGGACCTGCGCAACTTCTACGCCCGGGTTTCGTCCCCGATCGGCGACTACCCTTCGCCGGACACTTCGGTGAAGATTATCGACCTCAGCCAGACCGGGGCCGTCTACTACAAGACGTTCTACGTCCCGGCTCCGCTGCCCGCGCCGAGGCCGGTGCCCGAGCAGTTCACCGGCGACTCGACGGTCGTCTGCAAATTCGAAGTGGCCATGGGAATCGCTTCAGAGCTGGACTACGGATACTGCATCTCAAGGGGTGCGGGCTCGGGTGACCCGGACGATACGGTCCGGTTCTACCAGTACTATTCGGACGAGCAGTCCGGCGCTACGGTTGACCTGTTCATCACCGACACTGCGGGATACTCCGGGTATCTCGCCGGTGAGCGGTTCGGTGCGCTCTGGCTCGGCGACAACACCCCGAGTCGTCGATTCACTTTCGTCTGCCCGACGGCCGACCCGCACCGGTTGGTATTCTCCTCCGAAGACAAGCTGTACCTTTCCCGATGGCTGGAGACGACCGTCAGGTTGTACGTCAGGACGCCGGGTGTGGCCGAAGGCGGCGCGACCGAGCCCGTCCGGGTTTCCTTTCCCACTGTCAGCCGCGGTCATCTGAACCTGAACCTGTCCCGACCGATGACCCTGCAGATATTCGACGTCACCGGCCGGCTGCTCGAACAGCATGACGTCGGTCCGCCCGGGCACGGTTGCGAGACGGCGCTTGAGACCGGCGTGTATCTGCTCAGGCTCGAATCCAAGGACGATGAGGCCGCGCATCTGCCGGTGCGCAAACTCATCGTTCTGCGCTAGGAGGCCGGGATGAAAAAGCTCAGTCTATTGCTTATCCTGCTCAATACCGGCCTGGCCATCTTCCACACCGGGTGGCACGACGCCGGGCTGTTCACAGTGAAGCTGTCCAACTACGGTATGTTCGGGTACGAGAACTGCGGAATCTGGCCGAGAGGTACGAACGAGGTCTACATCTTCGGGGCCGGAATCTGGGTCGGGGGCCTGAAGCAGACCCCGGCGGGTGCCGAACTGACTTCCCCGGCCGGCGTGCTCGATTCCAGCCTGGCGGTATCCTCGATTGCGGGGTTCGATACGCTGCAGGGCATCATCCGGCTCGGCGATGAGTTCGTCTATTACCGCGCCACCACTCCCACCAGTTTCGATTCCTGCGTGCGGGGATTCGCGGGCACAACCGCGGAGTCCCACGCTGCCGGCGACTCGGTCAGGGGGATGGCGGCCAACGTGTCGGTCGGGTACAACCCGTCGTCGGCCCGGTCGGAGTTCGCTCCCGGCGACCTGCCGAATGAACCGGGCTACACCGATACCCTTGACCGGATACTCTTCTCCGACAATCCGGCCGATACCGCGCTCTGGCCGCTCCGGACCCCGGGCGGAGACCGGATTGTCGTCTCCAACGAAGACAGCTACAATATCGCCAACGACCTGGACTCAAGTCGCCACGACGCCGGCGGCACGCCGCTCGACTTCAAAGTCATCGAAGTCGGCTACGCCTGGTACTACCATTACTACGAGGACTTCATCTTCCTCACCAATCTCATCGTCAACACCTCGACGACCGATACGCTCAAGCACCTGTTCCTCGGGCTCTGCTGCGACGCGGACATCGGCGACGCCACCGACGACCTGGTCGGGTCCGACCAGACCCGGGACCTCGGCTATGCCTGGGACTCGGACTTCATCGAGCCCGGCTGGCCCCGGACTCCGGGTTACGTCGGGTACGATTTCCTCGAAAGCCCGGTCGGTCAGTCCGGACAACTCGGCCTCACCGCGTTCAAGATCCTGCACAATCCCGGGATTCCCGGTCCCGGGGTTCCGGACCCGGACAACGACCTCCAGGCCTATCTCACTGTCGCCGGCTACGACCATCCGACCGGTCTTTACCACCCGCTCGATTCGATTATCGACCCGACCGACGTCAGGTTCGTCCAGTGCACCGGTCCGTTCAACCTGGCCCCGCTCGATACCGCCCGGGTGGTAATCGCCGTCATCTACGGTGCGGATTCGATTGACCTCACCGAGAACTCGGACCTCGCGCAGCGGCTCTACGACTCCGGATTCATGACCCACATGGCCCGGGTTCTGACCCCGAACGGCGGCGAGGAAATCAGCGGGCCGTACACAATTACCTGGGAGGACTCAAGCGCTACCGGGGCCCCGCTGCTTGCCGATATCGGCTGCTCCCGGGACCGGGGCAAGACCTGGCGGGATATCGTCGTCGGCATCCCGAGCACCGGGACCTACGTCTGGAACACGCCCGACTATCCCGACGGCACGCGCTACCTCGTCCGGGTCACGGTCCACGATACCCTGGCGGTCGGCGAAGACCTCTCCGATACCTGCTTCACGGTCAACAACCCGGGCAACGGAGCGCCGGACGTCGAACTCCTTGCGCCGCTCCGGGGAACCCTCCGCGGAACCGTGGCAATCGAATGGGACGCGGCCGACCCGGACCACGATACCCTGACTATCGATCTCTACTTCAGTCCGGACACCGTCGACTGGGAGGTAATTGCCACCGGGCTTGCCAACACCGGCACCTACGAATGGAATACCTTCCTGGCGCACAACGGCGTCTACTACCTGATGGTCAAAGCGAGCGACCGCGATACTTTCACCACGAACCGGAGCGAAACCACGGTCGAGATTGCGAACGACCATCCGCAGGCCGCCGGCGTCGAGCACGTCCGGGGCGGGTGCAACTCCCTGACGATCCTGGCCCTGGAATACGACCCGACCCAGTACACCGGTCACGGGTACGAAGTCAGCTTCGAGCCGATAGCCCGGGGCACCCCGACCACCGAACCGCTCTACCGGTACAACCTGCGCGACGTCACCCGGGATACCATGCTCCTCGAACAGGTGGAACTGGAGATGCTGGCCGACGGCAACCTGTTCACCCAGTTCTCCCCGCTCATCGACGGCTTCGGACTCCAGTTCAATACTCAGGTGGACAAGAGCGGTTTCCGGTTCGTTGACTACCGGGTCGAAACGAACCGCTCGGGCTTCGACGGCAACCTCGTGATTCAGGGCGAAGACAGCCTCGGCATCGCGCCGCCGCTCGCCGGCTACGAATGGTGCTTCCGGGGTTCGGAATTCTACCTCCGCTGGAAGCGAGAAGCCCCGCCTGACTCCCTGACGATTGAAGTCTACGACTCGACCAACCAGGTCCTGCTTCCTTATGACCGGAGTCGGGGAGACTGCTGGCATTTCGGCAGCGGCGGCAGCGCCGCGCGCTACTACAACCAGGCCGTGCACAAAGCGCTCTTCCTCGGCGGCGGGTACTTCTGGTTCAACCGGACCAACGAGATGACCATCCCGCCCGACACCGGCGACGTCTGGGTGGTCGGTTCCGCCGGGCACCGGGTCCCCTGCAACGACAACCGGTACCGGTTCACCCCGGTCGGGATTGCCGAAGGCAAGGACGTGCTTCGGACCGGGATCTGCCGGATTGTCCCGAGCCCGGCCTCAAGGAACGCGACGGTCCACTACTCGCTGGCCCGGAAACAGCGGCTGACGGTTTCGATTCACGACATCGCGGGTCGGAAAGTGAGGACCCTGATTGACGGGGTCCAGTTGCCCGGACGGTACTCCCTGACCTGGGATAGAAAAGACGACGTCGGGCGCGAGATGAGCGCCGGGGTCTACTTCGCCAGTCTCAGGTCCGGCCAAACCGGCTCGGTGAAGAAAGTGGTGCTGGTCCGCTAGCCGCGACCGAGAAGACCGGCAGTCAACCCCGGTCGAAGCGGCCGGCCGGCACCCGGACAAAAAGCGGGATTAATGCCCGATTATGGTCGGCGTAAACCAGCGGCCTCGTCACCACAACCCGCTCAGCAAGCATCACTTACCACCTTGACATCCATCGATATTGTCCGCACCCCACCCCTATCCCCATGAGTCACTCCCCGGGTGTCTCCAAATGGGCTACCCGATAGCCTACCAGATTGCCTATCGGAGGGCTCTCCGGGGGTGCTATCGGAGGACATAATAAGTGGCACTCCGGGGGTGCTATCGGAGGACATAAAGAAAGGCTCTCCGGGGGTGCTATCGGATTGCGTATCGGAGGGCGTATCGGATTGCGTATCGGAGGACATATAGGAGGTGCTAGTGGCTTGCACCGGGCAGGAAAAGGACCGGGACACTCCCCCGGACACGGTTCCGACTGCCGGCGAACGGCATTCGGCAAACAAAAAGCCGCAGGACGGGCTAAGGCCCGAGCCTGTGACAATAGATATTTTGCCGTCGCGTGCAAGTGTCATTTACCCTTCTTTCGTTTTTCTCCATTCCTCTTCAACGCTCAGATTATACCGACTCCCCGCCGATAGTCAATCGAAACGTACGGTCCACAACCGCAGCTTCTTGACATCGAACCGGTTCGACCTATCGTTCTACCAATGTCAACAACCAGCGCAAGGCGGACACGTGGCTGACAACTTGCTCTACTTCGGGGACAACCTCAAGGTCCTGCGCGAACACGTCAAGGACGAGTCGGTTGACCTCGTCTACCTCGACCCGCCCTTCAACTCCAAGGCGAACTACAACGTCCTGTTCAAGGAAGTAGACGGCACGCCCTCCAGCGCACAAATACACGCGTTCACCGACTTCTGGCAGTGGGACGACGTCACGGCCCGCACCTGGCACGAACTCCTGACCGACGCCACGGCCCCGCCCGACCTCATCAACCTCCTGCGCGGATTCGAACAATTCCTCGGGCACAACGCCATGCTCGCCTACCTCGTGATGATGGCCCCGCGCCTGGTCCAACTCCACCGGGTCCTCAAACCCACCGGCTCCATCTACCTCCACTGCGACCCGACCGCGAGTCACTATCTGAAGGTCATGCTCGATGCCGTCTTCGGCGTTCAGCACTTCCTAAGCGAAGTCATCTGGAAGCGAACGAGCGCCCATAGCGGCGCTCTCAGGTACGGTCCCGTCCACGACACTGTGTTGTTCTACTCCAAGTCGGACCGTTTCGTCTGGAACGAGGTGCTACATCCTCATGACCCTGACTACGTGAAGAAGTTCTTCAGAGCAGTAGAGTCCGGCAGCGGACGGAGATTTCATGCCAATGTGCTCACCGGAGCCGGTACTCGACACGGCGAAAGCGGAATGCCCTGGCGAGGCTACAACCCGACAGCACATGGAAGGCACTGGGCTCTTCCCGGGAAGATGCTGGAAGCGCTGGACGTCAGGGGTGGCACGGTTCAGGCCCGACTAGATGCATTGGACACAGCGGGCCGGGTATACTGGCCCACGAAAGAGGGTGGCCAACCGAGACTGAAGTACTACGCAGATGAACTCAAGGGCCAGCCGGCGATGGATGTGTGGACGGACGTTCCTCCGGTCTCCGGACACGTCGCCGAGCGGCTCGGCTATCCGACGCAGAAACCCCTCGCCCTGCTTGAGCGCATCATCCAATCCTCCAGCAACGAGGGCGACATGGTATTGGACCCGTTCTGCGGGTGCGGGACGACTATCGTTGCGGCCCAGAAGCTGAACCGGCGGTGGATTGGCATCGACGTTACCTATCTGGCCGTGAACCTGATGGAGAACCGGCTGGCCGATATGTTCGGGGACAAAGCAGAGTTCGACGTGCATGGGATTCCGACCGACTGGGCGTCTGCGGTGAAGCTGGCCGAGGAGACCGACACCCCGCGCAAGGAGTTTGAGCTATGGGCATTGAGCCTGGTCAAGGCAAGGCCCAAGGGCGACCCGGGCAAGAAGGGCGGCGGGGACAAGGGCATCGACGGGGTCCGGTTCTTCGTGGACGGCCCGAAGCGCACGCCCCGGCAGGTCATCGTGCAGGTCAAGAGCGACCGCAAACCCAAGGTCGCCTACGTCCGGGACCTGGTCGGCACGGTCCAGCGCGAGAACGCGGCCATCGGTGCGCTGATACTCCTCCATCCCCCATCCGACCGGTCGGAGATTCCCGCCGAGGCGGCAAGCGCCGGGTACTACCATTCGGACATCATGAACAAGGACTACGCGAAGGTGCAGGTATTGACGGTCGAGGGATTACTCAACGGAACCGAACGCCTCGACATGCCCGCCTTCGCCGCGGATGACCTGACCTTCAAGAAAGCGAAGAAGGCGGAGAAGAAAACCGAGCAGGAAAAGCTGGACGTGTAGAAATATCGGGAATGACCCGGGTTTGTCCCGGGTCTACCAGAGGAGGCGCAAGTGCAGAATGCAAGACATATCCTGACCGCAGCCCTGGTGCTGCTGGCAACGATGGCAGCACCGGCAATGGCGGACTGGGTCACGGCGACCGTACCGGCAGGCGACGCGCCCTGCGCGGCGGCCGTGAACCCGGTCACCAACCGAATCTATGTTGTCAACCGGCTGAGTTGCACTGTAACCGTTGTCGATGGCGCCGCGGATACGGTTATCGCAACCGTGCCCACGGACAGCGCACCGAGAGCCGTCGCGATCAACCCGGTAACGAACAGAATCTATGTCGCGAACTACGAAAGCAACTACGTTACGGTTATCGACGGCGTCACCAACGACACGACACTCGTACCTGCCGGGCAGTCTTCTCGTGCGGTGGCGGTCAACCCGGTCACCAATCGCATCTACGTCGTGAACTACGCCGACAACAACGTAACCGTGATTGACGGCGCAACCAATGATACCACGCTCGTGCCGGCAGGCAACACGCCCTGTGCGGTAGCGGTCAACCCGGTCACCGACAAAATCTACGTGTTGAACTACAACTCCAACAACGTCACAGTAATCGACGGCGCAACCAATGATACCACTATCGTACCCGTCGGTGAGATTCCCCTGTCAATCGCGGTCAACCCGGTCACCAACAAGGTCTACGTATCGAACTACTTCACTGACGACGTCACAGTAATTGACGGCGCAACCAATGATACCACAAACGTGCCGATCAGCCGTCAGCCGTGGTTCGTCGCCGTGAACCCGGCGACCAACAAAATCTATGCCCTGAGTATATTTCCCCCGGCCAGCGTAGTCGTAATCGACGGAACGGCGGACACGGTTATCGCCACTGTTCCCGTCGGCATGTTCCCGGAAATGGTCGTAGTGAACCCGGTAACCAACAAGGTGTACGTGCCGAACTATCACGACAGCACTGTCACCGTGATTGACGGAATCACGAATTCGGTCATCACGACAGTGCAAACCAGCGCCTATCCCAAAGCCCTGGCAGTGAACCCGGTCACCAACAGAATCTACACGGCCAATGAAGGAGGCGACGTATCGGTCATCAGTGGCAACTCGTTTCCACTCGACACGGTTCGGACCGGAAACTACCCCTACGCCGCGGCGGTGAACCCGGTCACCAACCGCATCTACGTCGCCAACTTCCACGACCGCAGTGTAACCGTGATTGACGGCGCAACCGGCGATACGACTCTCGTGCCGGCCGGCAATTACCCCTGCGCCGTCGCGGTCAACCCGGTCACCAACCGCATCTACGTCCCGAACTACCAGGGCGATAACGTGACCGTGATTGACGGCGCGACCAATGACACTACGACTGTGCCCGTAGGCTTCACGCCCTACGCGGTGGCGGTCAACCCGACAACCAACCGCATCTACGTCGCCAACTCCGACGACAACAGCGTGACCGTGATTGACGGCGCGACTAACGACACCACACTCGTGCCGGCCGGCGACTATCCTCGTGCGGTGGCGGTCAACCCGACAACCAACCGCATCTATGTCGCCAACTCCGACGACAACAGCGTGACCGTGATTGACGGCGCAACCAATGACACTACGACTGTGCCCGTGGGCTTCTCGCCCTATGCGGTCGCGGTCAACCCGGTTACCAATCGCATCTACGTCCCGAACCGGTCGGGCAATAACGTAACGGTCATCGACGGTGCGACCAATGCGACCGACACGATTGCGGTCGGCGCCAGACCGATAGACGTCGCGGTCAACCCGACAACCAACCGGGTATACGTCGTGTGCTGGGCGGGCGACTGTGTGACCGTGATTGACGGCGCGACCAAAACGGTCATTGCCACGATTCCGACCGGCGAGAACCCGGAAGCGGTTGCCGTGGACCAGGTGCGGAACGTCATCTACGTAGCGGCCCACGACGACGACTACGTCACGGTGATCGACGGCGCGACCAACAGCAGCTTCGACGTTCACGTATCCGGCCAGCATCTCTACGATGTCGCGGTCAACCCGGTCACCGGCATCGCCTACGCTGTTGACCGGGAGGCCGACCACGTGGTCGCAATCGACCCGGTGCGGGTATGGGACACTGAAGTCAGGGCCGGGTTCGACCGTCTGCCCGGGGACACGACCCAGATGCCTGACCCTGTCATCACCGGCAAAGCGGTCAACCGCTGGACCCCGAACTCGACCCGGATGCTCGGGGCTATGGTCCAGGTCCAGACCGCGCACCAGGCCTGGGAATGGGCCGAGGTCGTTTCCGGCCAGGGCACGGACTCGATTCAGTGGCAGTGGAACTGGTCTTTCGGCACCGATACGCTCCGGATGGGTGAGAACTTCCTCTGTGCGGTCCCGCTCGAAACCCAGGCCGGGATTACCAACAACCTCGGGCTCGGCACCCCGTTCGCCGGCAACCTCGCAGTCTACCCGGTGTACCGGATAGAGCCATACGTCGGAACCGAAGACAAGCCGGCAAGCGCAATCCGCCGACCGATGGCCACCATCGTGCGCGGCGTCCTCAATCTGCAATCTGCAATCTGCAATCTGAAATCTGAGTTCGTCCTCCTGGACGTCTCCGGCCGGCAGGTAGCGGAGCTTCTGCCCGGCGCAAACGACGTCCGGCACATCTCGCCCGGCATCTATTTCGTAAGAGGAAAGGGGTCAAGGGGTCAAGGGTCCGAGGGTCCAAGTCACAAGGTTGTCCTGACTCACTGAGGTGATATCATGTTGAAAAAGCTACTCACGTCTGGTCTCCTGTCCGCAACACTCCTTGCCCTCGCCGCGCCGCTGACCGCGCAGACAACCTTTCAACGCGCCTACGGCGGCCCGCGCAGCGACTGCGGCTACTCGGTAGCCCAGACCGCGGACGGCGGGTATATCATCACCGGCAGCACCAGGTCCTTCGGTGCGGGAAGCTACGACGTCTGGCTCATCAAGACCGACGCATCGGGCGACACTCTGTGGACCCGGACCTTCGGCGGCGCGGACGGCGACTGGGGCCACTCGGTAGCACAGACCACGGATAGCGGCTACGTCATCGCCGGTTACACCACGTCCTTCGGCGCCGGCGAGCACGACTTCTACCTGGTCAAGACCGACGCCAACGGCGATACCATCTGGACCCGGACCTTCGGCGGCACACAGCTCGACTACGGCTACTCGGTGGCGCAGACCGCGGATGGCGGGTACGTCGTCACCGGCTATACCATGTCCTTCGGTGCCGGCGAACAGGACGTCTACCTGGTCAAGACCGACGCCAACGGCGATACCATCTGGACCCGGACCTTCGGCGGAGCAAGCAGAGACTGTGGCTACTCGGTCCGGCAGACCGCAGACGGCGGATACGCCATCACCGGCTACACCTGGTCCCTCGGTGCCGGCGAATGCGACGTTCAGCTCATCAAAACCAATGCACTCGGTGAAGCCATATGGACCCGGACTTTCGGCGGCGCGTACACCGACATCGGCTACTCGCTGGCGCAGACCGCAGACGGCGGGTACGTCATCGCCGGCTACACTGCGTCCTTCGGCACCAGCGGATATGACGTCTACCTGGTCAAGACCGACACCTCCGGCGTTACGATGTGGACCCGGACCTTCGGCGGCGCGGACTGGGACCAGAGCTCATCGGTGGCGCAGACCGCAGATGAGGGGTACGTCATCGCCGGCCGCACCAAATCCTTCGGTGCGGGAAGCTACGACGTCTGGCTCATCAAGACCGACGCGTCCGGCGACACCGTATGGACCCGGACCTTCGGCGGCACACGGAACGACTACGGCAAGTCCGTCCTGCAGACCGCGGATGGCGGGTACGCCATCACCGGCGGCACCGAATCCTTCGGCGCCGGCGGCGAGGAAGTCTGGCTCATCAAGACCGACTCCGCCGGGACAATCGCAATCGCGGAGCCGCAGCCGCCGGTTGCCTTTGAGCCTGCCGCTGCCTCCATCGCCCGCGCCGTGCTGTTCCTGCCTGAGGCGTCCGGCGTCAAGCGTGGAGCGTCATGCGTCATGCTCGGCGCCTCCGGCCGCAAGGTCATGGACCTCACGCCCGGCGCAAACGACATCCGCCACCTTGCTCCTGGTGTCTACTTTGTGAGAGGAAAGGGTTCGAGGAGTCAAGGGTCCGAGGGTCCAAGCCGGAAGGTCATTCTGACGCGCTGACGGCTGAAGGCGGAGAGGATTGAGCCGTCGGATGGCACCTGCCTGCGACTGAGTGCCTTTCGTTCAGGGCAGGCTTTGTGGTTCGTTTCCGGTTCCCGGGTCCGGTTTCCTTCTTGACATTCTTTTCGGCTCGGCCATACTCTGAGGCGAGAATCATGGTCAGGAATTGCGCGACACTCGAACAGTTCGAACTGGAGCAGATACGAAGCACCCGGCCTGACTTCAGGAAGAACCTGGCAATCGTCGAAGCCCTGTACCAGGAGGCGCTGAACCTTGGGGTCCTGCCGAGAAAGGACCCGCTGGAAGGGATTGAGACAGTCCTCAGAATCGCCCGAGTCGTCAACAGTGTTTGAAGCTCTGCTTGCCCGACTGGCCACCGAGCTCGGGCGGGCCGACATCCGGTACATGGTCATCGGCGGTCAGGCGGTCCAGCTCTATGGAGAACCCAGGATGACAAAGGACATCGATATTACCCTGGGCGTCGGAGTCGAGAGTCTGGATGCGGTTCAGGAGGTGGTTGTTCGTTCGGGCCTGCGGGTGCTCGTTGCTGAACCGGAGAAGTTCGTCCGCGAGACGATGGTCCTGCCGGCGCTCGATGATGCGACCGGCATCCGGGTCGACCTCATCTTCTCCTTCTCGGCCTACGAACAGCAGGCCGTTGTCCGGGCCCGGCCGGTCGAGCTTGGCTCCGTCACGGTCAACTTTGCCTCACTGGAGGACGTGGTTGTCCTCAAGGTTATTGCCGGCAGGCCACGTGACATCGAGGACGTGAGGGTCATCCTGCTCAAGAACCCGGATTTCGACCGCAAGTACATCGAGCACTGGCTGACCGAGTTCGACCGTTCCCTGGACGCCCGCTACCTGGATGAGTTCCGGGGACTCGCCGCAGAAGCGACGCAAACGCCGGGGCAGGGTCGTGACGTCGGGCACGGCTCGACCGGAATCGGAAACGCGGTAAGATGACGGCAACCGGGTTTCCCGGATGGGCGCAGGGTATTGCCGAATGACAAGACCTGACCCGATTGTCCGACCCGGTCCGCAGAAGACAGCACTCAGAGCAGTATCAACCCCGTGCAGGCCCGGGCCTGCACGGACACCAAGGAGGTAAGGATGATGCAGACAAGTCTCAAGGCAATCACGCTCGAGATCGAAAGGGTCATCGAGAAGAACCTGAGAATCGAACTCCTCAAGGAACGCCGGACTCAACTCAGCAAGGAACTGGTGGCAATCGAGCAGCAACTGCGATTGCTTGCTCCGCGGACTGCCACGCCTCGCCGGCCGGTTCTGCGCAAGAAACCGGCCACACCTGCGCGACCCGATCACGGGCACGGGCCCGGAAACAAGAGCGTCCGGATTATGCTCATCGAAGCCCTGAAGCGGACCAGGCGGCCGATGACGGTCAAGGAACTGACCGCTACCCTGAAGAAAAGGGGCTATAGATTCAAGGCCGTTCAGCCGGAAAACACGGTGGACAACATGCTGCGGCTCCACAAGAAGCTGTTCAGAAGGACCGCGCCCAATACCTTCACGTTGATCCGGTAGCCGCAACCGGGAAGACCCGGGACACTTGAGCCGTCAGACGGCACCGGTGCTCGCGTAGCGGTCGGTCTTCCGACGAATGCAGAGCCCGGTTTCCGCCAGCCGTCTTTCGATTTCAGATTGGTGATTGCAGATTTTGGAATGCGGCAGCCTAGCTGCCGCATTCCACATCCTTTTCTTCTGGTGCACTTGGTGGTTATTTCCCCTCTGCGGTTCTGCCTTCTGCGTTCTGCACTCTGATTTCTCCTTCCGTGTCCCTCCGTGGTTCCTTCCTCTTTGTGCTCTTGGTGCCTTGGTGTTTTTCCTCTCCGCTTTTCAGCCTTGGCGCACTTGGCAGTTATCTTCTCTGTCTTTGTGGTGAGATTCCCATGCCGGTCTTCGGGCGTGTTGCTTGTCTTGGCCGTTGAGTTGCGGTAAGCTTGCTTCGCGGGTGCTATCCGCATGAAAGCGAGTTGAATGATGAGAAGGCTGTTCTGTGTTCTGTCGGTCACGGCGGCGCTGGTCTCCGCGGGCGAGACCGGCAAGATCGTCGGGCGGGTGGTTGATGCCGGAACGGGTGAAGGCCTGCCGGCTGCGAATGTCGTCATAGTCGGGGAGGAACTCGGAGCCGCAACCGACCTGGGCGGGACCTACGTGATTCTGAACGTACCGGTGGGCCGGTATTCGGTCGAGGCGTCGATGGTGGGCTTTCGCACCGTGACGATGACCGGTGTCCACATTGAGTCCGACCGCACTACCACGGTTGATTTCAGGCTCGATGAGACGACGATAGCGATGCCCGGAGTGGTCGTCCGGGCCGAGAAGCCGATGGTCTCCAAGGAGATGGTGGCGGCGCGGTATTCGGTTCAGGCCGAGCAGATACATTTCCTTCCCGGCGACCGGCTGGCCGAACTGGTGCTGTTCCAGTCCGGAGTCGCCCGGACCGAGAGCACGTTTCACGTCCGGGGCGGCCGGGCGACCGAAGTGGACTACCTGCTGGACGGCGTGAGTGTGGTTGACCCGCTGAACGGCGAGTTCGGAATCGAGCTCAGCCGGGGTGTCGCCGATGAGGTGATATTCATGCCCGGCGGGTTCTCGGCCGAATACGGCCGGGCGATGTCCGGGGTTATCAACCTGATAACCGTGAATCCCAGGCCACGTTTGGGCGCGGAGTATCGTCTCAAGTCCGAGAAGTCGATGCCGTTCTACTACGATTTCGGATACACGGACCAGGGCGTGCAGGTCCACGTCCCGGTCGCGCGGAACGTCAGGACGATGTTCAGCGGCGGCGTTACGACTACCGACGACTGGGACCCGAGGCTGTACAAGCTGCCGCACAAGAACCGGGCGGACTATGCGCTGTACGGCAAGGGTTTCTACGATGTCGGCGGCCGGTTCAAGTTCGCGGTGTCGGGTGCGGCTTCACGGACCCAGTTCGAGCGTTACAATTCCGCCTGGCAACTGCAGCTTGACGAGTACCGCTCCGACCTGCGGCGCGGGAACCTGATTGTCGGCAAGGCAACCTGGATGCCGAACAGCCGTTCGTTCTACACCGCGGGCGTGTCCCGGTTCCATACCGAGAGGGAACACGGCGTGCGCAAGCCCGGGCCGGTCCGGTTCTGGGAGGATTTCGGGTTCCGGGATTCGAGCGAGTACAAGGTTCCGAGGATGGACATCGACAACCCATGGGGAACTCCGTACGAGAACTGGTGGGCTTTCTATACGTTCGGCGCCTACGAGGAGTACCGGCGCAGTTCTTCCCGGGTCCGGACCGTCAAGCTCACGGGCAGCAACCAGGTGACTCTCAATCACCAGGTGACGGCCGGGGCAACCGGCGACTTCTTCACGATTGCCAGTGACTGGATGCGCTGGCCGGCCTGGAACGCGGTCCGCGACAGCTACGTCTTTGACCCTGTCACTTACGGCCTGTACCTGCAGGACAAGATCGAGTACGAGGGGCTGTACGCGAATCTCGGGCTCAGGTACGACCGGTTCGACCCCGCGGATTCGGTTCGTGCCGACCCAGGTCAGCCGGAGCAATGGGACCGCGTCCCGGCCCGGTCCCAGGTTTCGCCCCGGCTCGGGGTGTCGTTCCGGATAACCGACTGGCTTTTCGCCCGGACGAACTTCGGCTACTACTTCCAGGTGCCGCTGTTCTCGATGATGTACGACAACTCCGTGAACCCGGTCAAGCACCGGACGGTCTACGGCGATTCAATCGACCTGGTAGTCGGCAATCCCGAGCTCAGGCCGGAAAGGACGCGGAGCTACGAACTGGGACTGCAGGGTGAAGTCGCGGACGGCCTGCTGTTGACCGCGAACCTGTGGCGCAAGGATGTCCAGGATCTGGTCGGGACGAGGACCGTCCCGGCCATTCCAAGCAGCTACGTTACCTACGAGAACGTCGACCACGCCCGGCTGAGCGGTTTCGAACTCATCTTCGACGTGCGCGGCGACTGGTTCTCGACCAAGCTCTCGTATACCTATTCCCGGGCAATCGGCACCAGCTCCTACGCGAACGAAGCGTACGACGAGTTCATCAGCCGGGGGGACACGGCCATTCCCGCAGTCGAGTACGTCCTGGATTTCGACCAGCCGCACCGGGCATTCTTCCAGTTCGACATGGCGGCGCCGGAAGAGCCGACCGACTGGTCCTGGTTCAACGCGGTTCTCGACGACGCGGCGTTTCACCTGGTCGGGTACGTCGGCACGGGTTTCCCGTACACCGCTCCGGAGGAGAAGCGCGACCCGAGGACCTGGAATACGAGAACCGGCCCGCTCCGGTCGAACCTGGATGCCGTGGGTGTCAAAGGGCTGAAGTTCGGCGGGCTGGAGTTCGAACTGGTGGTCGAGGTCCTGAACGTGCTCGATATCCGGGACGTGCTCTTTGTCTACCCGTCGAGCGGCAAGCCGGATGCGAGATACCCGGAGCCGCAGTATTACGAGTTCGAGCGACAGGGAGCGCTGGCGATGCGGTTCTGTGACCCGGACTACGACCCGCGGCGGGACTACAATCACGACGGATACCTGGACCAGTACGAGGAATACCGGAGCACCTGGTTCTATCACCGGGCGACAATCGACTGGGTGAACAACTACGGCCCGCCGCGGCGGGCGCGGTTCGGATTCAGAGTGAACTGGTAAGGCGAATGACGAATGCCGAAAGCCGAATGACGAATGAGAGAAGAACCACAGATGGACACTGAAGGGGATGGCGAAAGCCGAATGACGAATGAGGAAAGGAAGACTGCCGCGGCGGCCTTGCCGCCTCGCAATGACGATTCCTCTCCTGGCGGCCATGGCGGTTATTCCATCGTGATTCATCACAAGCTCGCCCGGCATATCCGCAGCCGGCTGGTAAACGACCTTGTCGCGCTCGGGCTTGTTGCGCTCGGGCTTGCCGGGTTCGGGGTCCTGGTTGTGGCCGCGGCGTTCTGGAGCGGCTGGGTGGTTGCGGTTCTTCTCGCACCGCTGTGCTGGCTTGCGTGGCGCCGGCTGCGCGTTCTGGGACTCGTATCCGTGGCCCGCGAAGTGGAGCGGGAATTCCCGGAGGTGGAAGGCCGGCTGCTAGCCGCGCTGCAACTGGCCGAGTACCGGCCGGGCAGCAGGGAAGGGTATTCCGCGGAACTGGTGGAAGCCGCAGTGGCCGACGTCGAGCAGGCCCTGCGACCACTGCATCTGGAGCGGTTGGTGCCGCGGAAGCGGATTCTCCAGGGCGCGGTCGCGGCGGTAGTCGGACTCGGGGTCCTGTTCGGATACATGCAACTGGCGTCCGCGCGCGCTCGGGTCGGGCTGCTCAACGGGTTCGCGGGGTCCCGGCTTGCGGTCGAGTTCATTGTCGAGCCGGGCGATACCGCGGTGCTTCCGGGAGAAGAAGTGACGCTGCGCTGCCGGGTCGAGCCGGCCGGGGTGTTCGGCCGGGTGATGCTGGAGAAGCTGGGAGCGGCAGGCACGAAGCGGGCGGTCCGGCTCGAAGACGGCCAGGGCGTTTCGGTCTTCCATCCGAAGCAGGGGTTCGCGTACCGGTTCCGGGTGCTTTCCCGCAGTTCGGAGGAGTTCCGGATCCGGGTAATCGAACCACTGGAGGCGGAGCGACTGGTCTTTTCCTACCGGTATCCGGAATACACCGGGCTCCCGGAGTACCGGTCCACGAGCACCGATATCGTCGCGCTCAAAGGGACCGCGGTCGAATTCGAAGGCGAGGCGAATCAGCCCCTGGGAAGCGGCCGGTTGATCCTCGGCCGGGATACGACCGAAGTCGAAGCCGGCCCGGACCGGCGGTTCCGGGGTGAGTTCACGGTGACGGGCGACGGCGAGGGCCGGATCGAATTGACCGACGCCGGCGGCGGGGTCTTTCAACAGGTCGGCCTGGTCCGGGTGCGGTCCCTTCCCGATGAGTCGCCGCTGGTCCGGTTTCTGGTCCCGGGTCGGGATACGGACCTTCCGGCGAGTATGCAGGTGCTGCTGGGTTTGAGTTCGCTCGATGACTTCGGACTCGGCGGACTCTACCTCTACTACGGCAGGGACAGCATCGACCAGCGAATCCGAATCAAGGACCTCGGCGGCCGGCGCGAGGATACCACGCTGTACGCCTGGGACCTCGCCCGGTCCGGACTGCTGCCCGGGGACGTGATGCAGTACTACGCGGCGGTTCTTGACAATGACGTAGTGAGCGGGCCGAAGATGGGCCGGACCCCGGTTTTCCAGGTTAGGTTCCCGACGATGGTCGAAATCTACAATGCTTCGGTGCAGCAGACCGAGCATACCGCGGAGGAACTCGCGCCGCTGATGGACCAGCAGGAGCGAATCAGCGAGGAGATGGCCCGTATCAGCGAGCAGATGAAGCGGAGCGGGGACCTCTCGTGGGAGGAGCGGAAAGCGCTGGAGCAGGTTCTGTCCGAGCAGACCAACCTGGCGCAGGAGATTGCCGAACTGCGCGAAGACGTGAGCCGGATGATGGATGAGATGCTCCAGGGGATGACACTGGACGAGGAGACGATGGAGCGGATGGCGCAGTTGCAGGAACTCCTGTCGGAACTCCTGCCGCGGGAACTGCAGGAGTCGCTGGCCCGTCTGCGCGAGGAACTCGAACAGGGACCGGCCGAGTTGCGGGATGCGATTGAGCAGTTCGAACTCGACCAGGAGCAGCTCAAAGCCGGAATCGAGCAGGCGCTCGAAATGCTGGAGCGGGTGCTGGAGGAACAGCGGCTGGAGGAACTGGCACGCAAAGCGGAAGAACTCGCCGACGCGGAAGCGGAGATTCTCGAGCGGTTGGGCGCGGAAGAACCGGACGCGGCGGCGAAGCTCCAGGATGAAGTGAGCGCGGGGCTCGACAGCCTGCTTGCCGAGATGGAAGACCTTGCCGGGACGATGTCCGATTCCGCGACCGCGGATTCACTGGCCGAACTGGGCGAACAGGCGGAGCAGGACAGTCTTTCCCAGCTTGCCGATGAGGCGGGCGAGAAGATGCAGCAGGGCAAGAACCAGCAGGCGAAGAGTTCGGCCGGCAAGCTGCAGAAGAAACTCCAGCAACTGAGCGAGGACCTGAGTTCGCTTTCGATGGGTCTGAAGCGGAAGCGTTCGGATGAGACCGCCGAGGAGCTTGCCGCCGCGGCCGAGGAGCTGCTGATGATTTCGCGCGAGCAGGAGGAACTGGAAACCGGCGCTGACCGGGACGGCATCTCCGACCGGGCGGCGCGCGAGATGAGCCTGCACGACGCGACCGGGATTGTCGCCGAGAGCCTGGCTTCGCTTGCCGGCCGGTCGATGTCGGTTTCGGGTCGGCTGATCCAGGAACTGACGCGGTCGATGCGGGCGATGAAAGACGCGGCCGGGTCGATGGTCGAAAGCCGGACCCACGTCGCGCGGCGGCAGATGGCGACGGCGCGCGCGGGGCTGAACCGGACGGTCGCGATGCTTCTCAGCGCACTCGCCAGCGAGCGGCAGGGCGGCGGTTTCTCGGGCGGGATGGAGGCGCTGCTGCAACAGCTTTCGCAGATGAGCGGGGAGCAGATGGCAATCAACGCGGGAATGGGCGGGATGCCGATACCACTGCCGGGCGGGATGAGCGACGCCCAGGTTCAGGCGCTGGGCGGATTGTTCTCCCGGCAGCAGGCCCTGCGCCAGAAGCTGGAGCAGATGCTGCAATCGCTGGGCGGTGAGACGCCCGGGCTTACTTCCAGCCTGGAGGGGCTGCTCGACGAGATGAAGGCGGTGGAGCAGGATATGGCGGAACTGAACGTCAGCCGCGACCTGGTGGAGCGGCAGGAGAGTATCCTTTCGCACCTGCTCGACACCCAGCGGAGCATCCAGCAGCGGGGTCGGAAGGAGCAGCGGGAGAGCGAAGGGGCCAAGCCGTTCCAGACCGGGACCAGCCCGCGGCTGCCGGAGGACATGGGCGAGCGGAACCGGATGCTGCGCGAGGAGCTGATGCGGTCCCTGAAGCAGAAGGGATTCGGCGATTACGAACAGATGATCCGGTTGTATTTCGAGCGCCTGCTGGCCCGGCCCGGCCCGGGCGCTGTCCGGCAGGACGAGCAGCCATGAGTCGGACTGGCGCGGCGTGAGGTGCGGAACGTGAAGCCGCTCCGGTTCGCTGCAATCCGGCTGATGCTGCCGCTGGTTTGCGTCCTTGCGGCTGCCGCCCCGGCCCAATCGGTCGGCACCGCCCGGATACTGGAGCAGGCGGGCCAGTTGCAGCGGGCACTGGATGAGTATCGACTGGCCCTTGACCGTAGCCCGCAGGACATGGAGGCATACCAGGGCTTCCGCCGCCTGAGCATCGCGTGCGAGGGATACGACAGCCTGATTGCGGTGAGCGAGCAACTGGCCGCGGCGAACCCGGCGGTGGCGGAATACCGGCTCGGCAGGATTGACGGGCTGTTCGGTCGGGACCGGCGGCGGGAGGCGCTGGCCGGCTGCCGCGAACTGGCCGTGAACCAGCCGGACCGGATTCCATTGCTGGCCGGGATGCTCGAGCACTGGCAGGAGTACGGCGAGGCGGTCGCGTTCCTCATCGAACTGCGGGCGAACCGGGGCGATGAGCTGCTGCATGCGGAACGGCTGGTCGGACTGTACAGCCTTCTGGGCAGGCACGTTGACGCGGTCCGGGAGATTGTCCGCATCGTCAGCCGCAACCCGGACGTGCTGGCCCGGCATCTTGACCGGCTCCGGGAAGCGGCCCGTCGGGTCCGCCGCCAGACCCTGCTTGCCGAACTGGGGAAAATCAGCGACCAGTGGGCCAGGGCGCGCGCGCAGGCCGAAGTCCACGTCGTCCTGG
>CBDUVZ010000004.1:0-53968 GCA_965370805.1 uncultured bacterium
CATACCCTATGTACGTCCGATCTCGCTGCCGGTGTACCTGTGCGATTCGGTTCGAGCCCCCTCCCGCTACGAAGAGGAAGGTGAACTGGAATTCGACGACCGGCTTGTGTTCACAACAACCAGGGAAACTTACCAGTTCCCCATCGCCATGCAGGACCGCGAGCCGATTGACAAATTCACAGCGATGGTTGACGTTGCCCTGCGCGGCGAACAGCGACTACCGGTTACTCAATTCCGCCGACGCCTGGAATCCGAGTTCGAATTCGGGACCCCGGACATCGACATGCTCCTCGATGTCTACCGCCGCATCAAGAAGATCGACGAAGCCGGCGAGAACGGCATCTGGGCGCGGTACATCAAGAACGCCTTTGCCCCGGTCTACGTCGGCAGATTCGACTTCGTCATTGGCAACCCGCCCTGGATTCGGTGGGGATACCTGTCCGATGACTACCGGAAGAAAACCCTCAAGATGTGGCACCGGTACGGGCTGTTCTCGCTTAAGGGCCACGAAACCCGACTCGGGGCCGGCGAGAAGGACTTCTCGATGCTCTTCACCTACGTCTGCGCGGACAAATACCTGAAGGACAAAGGAAAACTCGGTTTTCTCATCACTATGGAGGTATTCAAGTCAAAAGGCGCAGGCGAGGGGTTCAGAGGGTTCGAACTGAAGGACAGCCGGGTTCCACTCAAGGTGCTCCGGATGGAAGACATGGTCGATCTGAAGCCATTCCGAGCGGCGAACAAAACGTCGATGTTCGTACTCCGAAAGGGAGAACGAACCCGGTATCCGGTGCCGGTGGTGGAGTGGAAACGGAAAAAGGGAATCGGCCATATCCCGACCAACTGGGACCTGACCGCAGTCAAAAAGAACTCGGCCCGCAGCCGACTCATAGCCGTGCCGGTCGATTCCGCAGTGTGTACGTCGTCGTGGCAGACCGCTGAATCCGACAGACTGAAGGAACTCGCGCCGCTCAAGGGCACTAACCCGTACAGAGCATATCGTGGAGCCAGCACTGAACCCTACGGGGTTTTCTGGCTGGAAATCGAGGAGTTGCGCCCAGATGGCCTGCTGGTCGTTACCAACATGCATGAACGGGGAAAACGCGAGGTCAATCCGGTCACGGTGTCCATCGAGCCGGACCTGGTTCACCCCGCGGTTTCGGGTGGGGACATAAGCCGCTACGGCACAAAACGGCACGTCCACGTGCTGGTGTCACAGAATCCCGATACAAGAAAGCCGTATCCTGAGACTTGGATGCTCGACAACGTACCGCTCACTCATGCCTACCTGAACCAATTCAAGAAGACGCTCCTGTCACGTGGTTCCAAGCTACTCAGGGAGTTCGCGGAGAAAACCGAGTTCTACGCGATGTACGGCATCGGTCCGTACACAGTAGCGCCCTACCGGGTGGTCTGGAAGCGCATGGCCAGCAGAGTTGAAGCTGTAGTCCTATCCAAGATGAAAACACCATTCGGCACCAAGACTCTGATATCAACGGACACAACCTCGCTCATCCCTACCAGGAGTCGACAAGAAGCCCACTATCTGTGCGCTATCCTGAACTCCGAAGTCGTTGACGCCTACATCCGGAGTTTCTCCTCCGCGGGTCGGGGCTTCGGCGCACCGTCGGTCATGTCGAATCTCGCTGTTCCCCGATTCGATACGGACATCTCGCTGCATAAGAAACTGGCGGACCTGTCCATGGAAGCTCACCGGCTGGTCAAGGCCGGCAGGCCGGTTGATAACGTACAGAAGCAGATAGACAAAGCAGCGCGGAAGCTATGGAATATCAAGTCCTGACGCGCGGAACCGACGCCTACCCCAAGCGGCTGCCGGAACGTCTGGGTAAGAACGCACCGGCCCAACTGTGCTTCCACGGCCCACTCTCCCTGCTCGACCGCTTCACAATGGCGGTCATCTGCGCGGACTCCATCGACGGGGAGGGCTTCATTGAAACCAACCAGTTGCTTTTCACCATCCGGGAATACGACCTGAACTACATCGGCGGGTGGCACTCGATGATGGAGACCGAAATCTTCCGGCTCGGGCTGTTCCGCAGCAATTCGACCGTCACCCTGTTCACCGCCAAAGGGCTCCGGCACGAGACCTTCGAGTCGTACCTGCTCGACCGCTTCTATCCCCCGCTCCACGAGTTCCCGGAGCGCGAGGAGTACTTCCGCAGAGGAAGCGACGGGGAACTCCTGGTTCTATCCGCCGTCGAGCCGGACGTCAGCCGTACCTCACGGAAGAACGTCATGGACAGAAACCGAATTGCCTGTGCGCTGGGCGATGTCGTGTTTGCACCCTTTGGCCCGAAGGGGTCGAAAACCTACCGGCTTGCGGCCGAAATCAAAGATGCCGGCTGGCCGGTCTTCACACTCGAGCATGAACTCTCCAGGGACCTGCACGAAATCGGCATTCCGGGACTCAACCGCAAAACGGTAGGTGGCTATCTTGAGGGTTTCGGCGCATCCCGCAACCCCAACCCGCCTCCTCGACAGAATCGGAGACACAAGGTAGATAAGCCCGTGAAACCGAGCCGCAGAACGACAGGTATCCAGGAAGAAATTCCTTTCGTCTCGGACAAACCGTCGGACTCGGCTCAAACATAGCCGGGTCCAGCTCGCATCTTCACCTTCTTTCTCCTTCCTGATGGACACTGAAACTGTTGGGAACGCCGCCCTGCTTCCGCCTGCCGAAATCGACGGTTCCCGGTCATCTCCACCGAATGCACGAGCTACCGCCTGCGCGACAGTACCGGAACCGGAGAAAAACCGAACTCCTGATTGAGCCGGCGGTTACGAGGTCCATAGACGCCGGAACATCTCCCGTCGTTTGTGGTGCCGGACCTCCCTCTCCCTTTCATGTGGGGGGTGACTTCCCTGGTGAGTTGGACCGGCAGGTATCCGGCCAGAATCGCCGCCAGCGGAGGATGAATAAGGACTGCCACAAGCGGTAGCAGGACCGGTTCCAGTCGCGTAAGCACCTGAGTTGCCAGGAGCTTATGCAGAGGGACGGCCAGTTGACCCGGCACCGTAGCCGGCAGGTGTGCCGCGAGTTGGACCTCCACAAGGACCGGCAGGTACGCCGGGAGTTGCGGCGTCAGGATTGCCGGCAGCCAGCCGGCTCTTCACCCGAGACTGCGGCGCACGCAATGACAACGCCCGTCTGCGGTCTTGCCTTTTGCACTTTGGCTCTTGGCTCTTGCCTTCTGCCCTTTGCTCTATGCTTCGTCAGATAGCTTCGATTGTCGAGGGTGGCTTCCGGGTTATGTTGTAAGTCACGCTAACCACGCCGGGCACTTCGGTGGTTATCCGGTCGCCGAGCTTCTCCAGAGTCTCATACGGAATCCTGGTCGGCGTTCCGGTCAGGGCGTCTTTGCTTTCCCAGCACCTGACTTCAATCTGGAGCCCGAAGTCCCGTTTTCCGTCCCGCAGTCCGGTCACCCGGTCCAGATGCAGTATCGCCAGGTACTGGAACGCCCCGCTGTCTGCAAGTTCCTGCTCGACAATCGCGGTCGCCTGCCGGACCGTTGCCACCCGTTCCGGTGTCACTTCACCGATTACCCGGGCCGCGAGTGCCGGACCCGGGAAGGGCGGCCGCCGGTAGATCTCCTCGGGCAGACCCAAAGCCCTGGCAACAGTCCTGATAGCTGTCTTCCGGAGCGGAAGCACGGGCTCGATGACTTTGTATCCGAATTCCGCCTGGGTGTCGATGCCGAGTTGTTCGAGGATATTGTGCTGGCGCTTCACCCCGGCAAGCGTCTCTTCGACGTCGGTGTAGTTCGTGCCCTGCAGCAGATGTCTGGCCCCGCTCTCCCTGACCAGGCGACCGAACACGTCCTTGTAGAACGTCTGGGTTATCGCTTCCCGTTTCTGCTCCGGGTCGGTGAGCCCGCGCAGAGCGCCGAAGAAAGCATCCTCGGCCGGCACCAGTTCGACTTTCACCCCCATCTCTGCGAACAGCGCGACGATATGCTCCGGCTCCCCTTCTCTCATCAGCCCGTTGCTGACGAAGTACGTCTTGAGCCGGTCGCCGAGTGCCCGGTGCCCGAGCATGGTGACCGCGGCGGAATCCACCCCGCCGGACAGGGCGTTGACCGCCAGCCCGTCGCCCACGGCCGTGGAGATCGCTTTTGCCGTCGCAGCGATGAACTCCTCGGGGTTCAGTTCTTCGGGCGTAATCTCTCTGGTATCCATCATTCCTCCGGTTTGGTTGTTACGTTCTCCAGACTAGGTGGAATCGACCCCGGGTCAAGCGCGGAAACGCCGACCGGACCCGCGCCTACCTGTCCTTGCCGGTCACCGACCTGTTGTTGCGCCCGGCCCTGTTCTTGTCCCGGGCAACGAAACCGACCTGCCGGCCGGGCGCCGCGGCCGCATCCAGCACGTACCCGGCCGAGAGCATCGACACCACGTACTGGTTCAGACTGACGCCCTCCTGCTTTGCCGCCCGGGCCAGGCGTCGGTGCAAGGTGCCGGGCATCCGGACCACAAACCGGCCCGAGAACTCCCGCTGTTCTGAAGGCTCGGGGACGTCCAGCCCGGATGCGCATGCTTCCTCCAGCCACAACTGTCTCGCTTCTTCTATTGCGCCGAGCGCCTCTTCGGTCGTCTCGCCCTGTGACATGCATCCGGGCAGGTCCGGAATGAACACAAAGTACCCTCCCTGCTCCTGCTCAACGAGCTGCACCGGGTACTTGAGACTCAGATACCGGTCAAGGTTTTTCCGATTGTCATTCTTCATGCTGCTCCCCGGTCTTCAGACCCAGTATCCTCACTATCTCGGCCAGGTACGAACGCTTCAGCTTCCGACCGTGCGTGGCAATTACCATCCGCCGGCCGTCGTCGCCGTAGATACGATGGCTGCCCCGGGTTCTGCGCAAGGTCCATCCGAAATGCCCCAGCACTGCCTCCACCTCAGAGCAGAGCATATCTGCAGGCAGCGATATCAATCTCCGGACCAGCCTCTCAATCCTGCTCAATGTGGGATGATACTATATTTAGTATCGCCTGTCAACAGGATGCCCGACCGTCACTTCTGAGTCAGTTCCGGCCCGACTTCCATCGCCTGCCGAATTCCGGCACGATACCCGGCGATGAACAGCCCGAACTCGGACATCCGTTCGGCCGGCACCTGCTCGTAGTGGCTCGGCAGGAATTCCAGCGGGTCAACCGGTTTCCCGTTCCGCCGAATCCCGAAGTCAAGATGGAACCCGGTCGAGAACCCGGTCGAACCGACGTAGCCGACAATCTGCCCTTTGCTGACCGTGCCGTCTTTCCTGACTCCCGGTCCGTACCCACACAAGTGCGCGTAGTGTGACGTCGTGGTTCCATCCTTGTGCCGGACCCGCACCATCCGGCCGTATCCGCCGCTCCACTTCCGGACAGTAACGGTCCCGCCCGCAATCGCCCTGACCGGGGTCCGGTACGGCGCCGCGTAGTCCATGCCTTGATGCATGCGGCGTCTTCTGAGTATCGGGTGCATCCTCATCCCGAAGTCAGACGTCCTCCTGCCCGCCTGAATCGGTGGGTACTCAAGCGACTTGCCCAACGCCCGGCCATGCTCGTCGCAGTAGAAGCTGCCCCCGCCCGACTTGCGATACAGGAATCCCCGGGCGTCCACGGTCGCGCTCCGGTACCGGGCCGCCAGGATGTCCCCGAACCGGTAGAACGCCGAATCAACCGCCAGTTGCTCGACCAGGACCTGGAACGAATCGCCTTCGCTCGTGCCTGCCGGGAACTCGACCTGGTTCCGCAGCACATCGGTGAAATCAACCACCAAGTGCGGGTCCGCTCCCGCATTGGTCATCGACTGCCACAGTGAACCCTTAACCGTCCCGAACAGCACTGCCCGGGCCGTGTCAACCGGCTGCATAACGAATGCCGCTTGGGCCCCGGCCGAATCGAACTCCACGTCATAGCTTGTAGCCAGGTCCAGGTAATACCTGATTCCAACCAGCACCGAATCGAGATACGTCAGCGTTACCGAATCGCCCGGATGCAACCGGCGGAAGTCGAAACCGGCCAGCTCAAGCGCACCCTGTGCCTGCTCTACCCGCTCCGGTTCCACCCCGAGCCGGGACAGGAGCGGGCCGAACAGTTCGTTCCGGCGCAGGGTGTCGCCCCTGAAACTGCGGAGTTCGACCGCCAGGGACTCGACCGCAGCGGTATCCCCGGGCGCGACCGGCGCGGCATCGCCTGCTCGCGTCCGAATTGCGACGAAAACAAGCACGCCCCCAAGCATCACGATTGCCGACAGCACAACAAGCAACGCTGCGGTCCGGGTCAGCGGGTTCGGGTTTCCACCAGGCCAGCCGGTCCGGCGCTTACGGCCAAGTCCATTTCGCAGGGGAATGTGCTTGTCGGGTTTCATGTACGAGCGTCAAGTCTAGCGGTCTCACGCCGGGAATCAACGGCCACTGCCCCAGGTTCTGCAAAGCGGCTTGACGCGCCGGAAGCGGGCGCTATCATATCGTATGCCGTTATCGGAAACCGATAATACCAAACCCGCGAGACCGAAGCGCAACGTATTCCTGCTCGGCATCGTCTCCCTGTTCAACGACCTGTCGAGCCAGATGATCTACCCGCTGGTTCCCGAATTCCTGACCAGCATCGGCGCGGGACCGGCGGTCATCGGCATCATCGAAGGCATCGCCGAAAGCACTGCAGCCCTGTTCCGAACCGTCTTCGGCCGGCTCTCGGACCGGTTCGGCAAGCGCAAGCCGTTCATTTTCCTCGGGTACGGACTGTCCGCGCTATCGAGGCCGTTCCTCTATCTTGCCCAGGCCTGGCCCGCGGTACTCGGGGTCAGGTTCTCGGACCGGGTCGGCAAAGCAATCCGGACCCCGGCAAGAGACGCCCTGATTTCCACTTCGGTTGACCCTTCGCGGAAAGGCCGGGCTTTCGGTTTCCATCGGGCCATGGACCGGGTCGGCGCGCTCGGCGGCCCGCTGCTCGCCATGCTCGTGCTTTCCCTGTCCAATAACAACATCCGGCTTGTCTTCCTGGTGTCGGTCATCCCGGTCGTGCTCTCGCTCTTCTTCATCAAGTTCGTCAGGGAAACCGGCCGGCGGCAAGGCGTGACCGCGGTTGAGAAGCGGAAACTGCGCAGCCCGGCATTCATTGCATTCCTGGTTTCCATTGTCGTATTCACCCTCGGCAATTCCTCGAATGCGTTCCTGATACTGCGGGCCCGGGAACTCGGACTGTCCATCATCCTCCTGCCGGCAATCTGGGTTGCGTACAACGCGGTCTGCACCATCTCCTCGCCGGTCTTCGGCTCCCTTTCCGACAAACTGGGACGGAAGCCGATTATCGTGGCGTCCTTCTTCTACTACGCCGCGGTCTATTTCTGCTTCGGCCTGGCCAACAGCCTCTGGGCAATCTGGTTCCTGTTCGCGGCGTACGGAATCTACTACGGGCTGTCCGAAGGCGTGTTCCGGGCCTACATCGCGGACCTGGTCACTCCGGAAAACCGGGCCACCGCCTATGGTCTGTTCAACACCGGCATCGGCCTGGCCCTTTTCCCCGCGTCTCTGCTCATGGGCGCAATCTGGACCCGGTTCGGCAGCAGGTGGGCATTCTTCACTTCGGCCGGATTCAGCCTGCTCGGGTTCCTGGTATTCGTACTCAGCCTCGGGCTGCGCAAGCTCAAGACCACGGAGTCCGGCAATGACTGACCGACTGGTGCGCGACTTCCTGCTCGGTTTCATCAAACTCCACATCCTGTACCACGCCGGCCGGGAACCGGTATACGGCCAGGAATTCAAGGCAGAACTGAAACGGCACGGGTACGACATCTCGTTCGGAACCCTGTACCCGATATTCCACCGGCTGGAAAGGAACGGCTATCTGAAAGTGGAACAGCGCAACGTCCGCGGCAAGGTCAGGAAATACTACTCAGCAACCCGGAAAGGAAGGGCTGTCCTGAAGCGCTCCAAGACCAAGGCAAAAGAACTGTTCGACGAACTGTTCGAGACCTGAGCCAGTCGGGTCAGGTCAGAAACGCGACCTCAATTCGCACCTCGCCGCTATCGCTGAATCACAACCTTGGCTGACTTCCCCTTCCCCGGTTGCAGGAAATAGACACCCGGAGCCAGACACCGGATGTCGTTCGCGCCCGGCTGCAGGTCCATCACCTTCCGGCCCATGGAGTTCAGAAGTGCGGATGTCGAATAGCGACTGGACTCCGGCAGCCTCAGCATCCCGCGCACCAGCGTCGGGTGCATCTCCGGCGTGATGCGTAAAGCGGCAGGCGTCCCGCGTTCCGCAATCCCGGGGACAACCACCGGCACGAACTGGACAACAATCGGGTTGTGGGTTGCCGGACCTTCTTCCTGAACAAAGAACCCGGCAACCTCGTCAATCATGTACAGAATGCAGAGTGTATCCCGGCTCAGGAAGTCGATTACCGACGGGAACCGCTTGGAACTGGAATCCGGCTCCGTGATTCTCACCGCTTCCCGCCAGCTCGCGCCGTTGTTGTAGTTGTCCCGCGCGTAGAAGATATCGGCCCGGAGGTATTCGGTCTGTGGCTCCAGGTTCAGGGAATCAAACTGCTCCCAGGCAACGTAAAGCCCGCCGGATCGGTCCTCACCGATGCTCGGCCGGCCCGCATACAGGGCGTTGTACCCGACTCCCCCGCGAAGGTTCGCAGTATCGCAGCCGGCCCGGTGAATCCTCGACCACCGCGGGTCGTTCTCCCGGCACCAGTGCCACAGCTCAATCGGCATCATCCATCCCTGACCTCCAACAAACGGCGTGATGGCGGCGACGATATGGAATCGGTCGCGCCGGTCGTAGTGTGGAAACAGACCTGAGATGTAATACGAAGGCAAGGTGTCGCCTCCGAACGCCGGGGGCCAAGGCAGTTCCTGCGGCGGAAGCCAGGTCGTGCCGCCGTCGGTCGACTCGCAGTAGTAGCCCGGGTCCGGATTGCCCGTGCTGTTTGTCCAGGTCACCACCACCCGGAGGCTGACCTTGGATGCGGTGATGTGCTGGCCCGGAAAGCCCGGGTCCGGCTCGGGTGGCGGGATATGGGATGGCGGCTCCCAGTGGCACCAGGTCGTACACCGCGTATAGAACAACCTATTGCGGGTGGCGTCGAATGCCGCCGCGTGAATCCAACCATTGGACCCGACTGCAATCGCCGGCCACATGAATCCTTCAGGACCATCACAATACTCGAACACCCCACCCCCGGGCACCAAGTCCCGGGCAACCCCGAACCTGAGCGGAGACCCGTAGTGGGCCGAGATCAACCCCACCCCGGTCTCCGGGTCAACGTCAAGGTTACCGTATCCGCACCGCTCGGTGTACACGTTGACGCCGGACGCCATGTGGTCCGGGTCGATCCAACTCCATTCTCCGGTCGCGTAGTCGTAGTAGTTATATCCCATGTTCCGGTCCGGAAACGTAGTTCCCGACATTGAGGCGGAGAACAGCCAGGCCGCGTGTACCCCGTGCCCCGGAGCGTTCACAATCATCCGGTGCGAAGGCCCGCACATTTGCCAGTCATAAATGGTGCCGCCGATGGTATCCACCCGCCCGATGTACGCCGAGTCGGTCTCACCCGCCTGCAGCAGCGAGCCGCCGGCCAGAACGCAGAGTGCCACGGCCATAATGATGTGCCTCATTGCGCCTCCTTCTTCTGCTTCTTCAGGACCTTCGTCAGGTCCCGGCCTTTCTGCCAGAGGAACTCGAAACTCGCTTTCATCGCGGCAACCAGTGCCGGGTGACTGAAGACAAACACAGTGACTCTGTCCTTCTCGCTCGTCAGGGTGAACAGCGTCGCGCGGTCGTCGAAAGTCGACATGTTCATCGGAACTGAACGTACCACCCTGCCTTCTTCTCCACACTTGAGCAGCCGTTCCAGCAGCGGCACGACCTTCGGATTCCGGATGCCCTCCTGTTCGTAGAGGCACCGAATCCTGACACCCCTCTTGAGCAGGTTTGCCTCCAGCTTGACCGCACCCTCAAGCGACTTCGCACTCTGTTCCTGGGCCGACTTGAAGAAGACCAGCACCTCGTCCCTGGCCTCCTGCGCCAGCCGGTCCATGAACTCCTTTATCTGCCGCCCCTTCAGGACCCGCACAAAATCGTCAGGGACATCCTCTTTCTCAAGCCGTTCAAACGCCTCGGCCAGTTTCTTCATGCCCTCGGTTCTATCCCGGAGGGCTTCCTCCTGCTCTCGCAGGATATCCTGGAATGCAACGTCCGGCGCGACCGCTGAGTAGTAGCTCACCTTCCCTCTTCTCTCGCTGCACATCCCCTTGTCCATCAGCTTGCCCAGCGCCACGTAGATCTGGGGCCGTGGCACCGAAATCATCCTGGCCAGGTCCTGAACCTTGGCTTTCTCTACCCTGACCAGGGCATCGTACACCTCAGCCTCATACCTCGAAAGCCCGAATGACCGCAGGAGCTCTTTCGTCTTCATTATGTCAGTCTAGATTATACTGACAGATTGTCAAGCGGGAATCGCAGGGCCGGGTGTCGTTATCCTGACTGCTTCTTCTAGCTCAGCAGCCAGAGGCTGAAGGCCATCACCGCCATGCCGGCAATGACGCCACCGATGGCCAGATGTTCAAATCCGTACGAATGGGCCACCGGAACCAACTCGTCAAAGGAGATGAAAACCATGATTCCAGCGACCGCGGCCAGAACCAGGCCCAGCACCGCCGGGGTCAGGAACGGCATCAACACCAGGGCCGCAAGCCCGGCCCCGACCGGTTCGGCAACCCCGGACAGGAACGACCAGAGAAACGCCTTCTTGCGCGAACCGGTCGCCGCATAGACCGGCACTGACACAGCCAGACCTTCTGGGATATTGTGAATCGCTATCGCCACCGCAATCGAAACACCCAGGCCCCGGCTCTGCAGCGCACCTGCGAAAGCCGCCATCCCTTCGGGCAGGTTGTGGATGCCGATTCCCAGGGCTACCAGCAGCCCGGTCCTCATCAGTGCCGGCGAGCCTTTCCTGCTCCAGCCGGCATGTTTCTCGGCCTTGTACTGGTGCGGTATCGAAACGTCGATCAGGAGCATGACGACCATCCCCCCGAAGAACGCGGCGACCCCGGGCAGAAACCCGACCGTGTCAATCCCCTGTTGCAGCAGTTCCACAAACGAAACCAGGACCATCACCCCGGCCGAGAAGCCCAGAATCAGGGACATAAACCTCGGCCCCGGCTTTCTGACCACGAGGCCGAGAACACTGCCGATAGTGGTTGCCAGCCCGGCCAGGGCCGACAACATCAGCGCAAACCAGACGTCGCCGTTCACAAGTGGTTATTTCCTCGGGATACGGAACGAAACCCTGGAATCAGCCACCAGACCCACATGTACACTCCCTCCATCCTCTTCCGCAAGAGCGTCGCCTCTTGACCCCAACCCATCAGTCCTGGCTTGAGCAACTTCTCTCGCAGCTACGAAGGCCTCCTTTGACCGGCTACCTGGCTTTGGTGACCTTGTAGCAGATATCCCGGTCTACCTGCACGAAATAGACACCGGCCGGGACAGGGCCGGCATTCCAGTGACCTGAATCCATCGTCCCGATCTGCTTTCCCGAGATGTCAAAGACCCTTAGCTTCCTTCCCTGAACGCCTGCCATTCCTGAGAAGTCGGACTGCGTTCTGGTATTCAAGCACAATCGCCGAATAGGCCCAGTTCTGGCTTCCCGCAAGATGCCAGGCGTTCAGCTTGGCTGAGGCCGAGAAGTCCACGTCGGTACTGGGAATGGCAGCGGTCTGCTTTATCCGGGCGTACCACCGGTTGTGCTTGTGCACGCACACTTCACTGTCAGGGTCAGGATGATAACCGCTTGAGCAGTTGACGGCCCAGTTGCCCTGGTTGCTGTCAACCTCGACGGCCCAGTAGCGAAGCGAATCCTCGAAGTCCCCATTCTGGATCAGCTCTTGACCGAAACCGATGACCAGGAACACCGGCAACAGGAGTAGAATGCACTTGCTCATCTTGACTTCCTTCCGCGGATACTCGCCACGAGGCCCGTTTCGACCAAGTCAATCATCGGTACCAACCCGGCCGTTACAATCGTTGCCGGCGCCATATCGTCCCCGCTACCGGAAGAGAGGGAATGCTACGGTTCCCCAGATGATCGGCACGAAAGAGGCCGGCCCGTACTTGTAGTCTGTCTTGTACGCCAGCGGTATCTGGCCCAGGAGCATGATTGAACCCCCGTCTTCGCTGCCGAAGGGCTGCCAGCGCAGCTTCAGCACGAGGTTGTGCGTGAACCGGTCGCTGTCCTCGAGGATGTCCCCCTGCCGGTCTCGGTCACTCGCCGTCATGTCGCCCTGCATCCCGGCAATGGCGGCAAACCTGCTGCCGAAGAACTCGGACCCGACAAATGCCCAGTACCGAAGCCGGTCACCTAGGTCCCGTCCTGATTCGTCGAACCGGTCGATGTCCTTGACCTGTCCACGGTTGTGGTAGCAGAGCTCGGCCGTCCCGAAGATGTTCTTCGTCAGGTGAGGATGGGTCGAAACGGCCACCTTGAAATCGTGGGTCCCGCTGCCAATGCCCTGTCGGACCTGGTCGTCGGTGGTTATCGGCGGCTTGTACGCAGCGTTGAGAAGCAGCCCGTTCTGCCAGTTCGGCGGCCTTCTCAGTACCAGCCCTCTCACCGAGAACCAGACATCTTCGGGTCCGTGGCCCCGGGTTTCCTCCCATACCGCTCTGTTCTCCGATTCCGACCATACCTGGTGCCTTGTCTCACGCGCGACGTCGTAGATGGTGAAGACGCCGAGATTCACCCGGTCGATTGCACCGAACTCCAGGCCGAGACCCAGCTTTGTCTCGTTGTGATACCAGCCCTCGGGCAGTTCAACCATCTGGTTGTGGTCCCGGGAGTAGGGCGACGAATCGCGTAGCGCCTCCCACACCAAGTCCGAGTAGCACCTGACCGCTCGGATGTCGGCGAAGATGACACGGGGTTTCAGCTTTCCCCGGCCAATGTCACGCGGACAGCCGATGGTCTCGTCCGACACCGCGACGCTGACAGGAAGGAACAGCATCAGGCCGGTCATCAGGACACTGAAGCGACTCGTCATCATCTCCTCACTTTCTCGGAATGCCCGCCACCAGGCAGGTGCTCGAGCCACTGTGTTGCAGCCTTGCGAAGAAGGGAACATCACTCGTCATGCCCTCTGCATGACGGGTAATAGAGGCAGCGCTCAAACGCCAGCTTGAACAACTCGTCAATCAGCGCCTTGTACGACTTCAGGACCCGGATATTGATGCTGTAATACACACGAAAGCCCTGCCTTTCGGGCTCGAGAATGCCGATATTCCTGAGAACCCTGATATGCTGGGATGCTGCGGGCTGAGAAATGCCCAGCTTCTTGGCCAAGTCAGCAACGCAAGGGTCTTTCTCCATCCTGGAAGCCAGCATCCGGATGAGCCGGAGCCGGGTCGGGTCACCCAAGGCCTTGAATACCTCGGCCATCAACTTCACCTTCTCGTGGTTGGTTCGAGCTATTCTATTCATAAGTCAATACGCAGTATCTTCATATGATAGGGCGCATCGGCTGGAAGTCAAACGCCGGTGCCCGCCCGTGTCCTGATTCGGTTGCCGCTCAGCCGACCGAATACGGCCCGGGAATCAGACGCCAGGCCCAGACGTATTCGAGTACGGTCCAGGCAAACAGCAGCAGCGCCACGCCCCAGGCCATTGCTGCACCGGTGGTCCGCGCCCGCCGCAGCCGCAGCACCGCGAACAGCGATGCCCCGATGAACACTGCCGCTGCCGGATAGGTGGACCAGTGCAACCGGCCCAGCAGCTCCAACTGGGCAATCATCACCATGTGCAGACTCCAGATTCCCAGGAAATGCCCGCCCGCGAACAGGAACCGTTCCGGCACGTATCGCCGTACCGCCACGAACATGAACCCTGTTATGAGCAGAATCAACACCGGCGCGTAGTGCCACGATGCGATATCGGCCCAGCCGAGGTTCTCCATCACTTCGCCCACGAACGCCCAGAACCAGAGCCCGCACAGGATGCCCCACATGTTGCTCCGGGCCGGGTTTGCCCGGGTGCGCTCGCACATCGCCCAACTGAACCCGACCAGCCCGAACAGGGCCATGCCCAGAATCGCATAGGGCACGACACCGGCCCGGTCCGCAAACACCATCGCCATATAGGTCGCACCGAACGCGACCAGGGTCAGAACCAGTGTCCGATAACCGAGTCGGACACAGGAATCAGGCAGTTTCATCTTTCCTCCTGTGCTGTTCAATCGCCCTTTCAAGTGTGGCTCGGGCCAGACACGCACAATGAACCTTCACCTGGGGCAGGCCTCCCAGGTCATCCAATACGTCCTCCATACTCACCTTGAGTGCCTGTTCCGGCGACTTGCCTTCTATCATCGTCATGAGTGCCGAACCCGAGGCCCGGGCCGCGGTGCAACCAGTGGTCCGGAACTTCGCATCAGTTATCACCCCGGACTCAATCCGCAGGAATACCTCCATCGCATCCCCGCACGGACCGGTGAACCGGGAATGCGCATCCGGGTTCTCGATTTCCCCGACGTTCACCCGCTTCTCATCGTACTCTCTCGCCTTACCCGAATACTCGATTCTCTCCGGCAGGTATTCGGTCATCCCTTCGGCATTCCTGCATACCTTGGCGTTTTGTCCTCGTACTCACGAAAAGCATCGCCGTATTCCCGCTCCAGGAAGGCTTCCTCAAGCAGGATGGTCCAGTGATAAAAGGGTATGGAAAGAACGAATAAACTGAGGAAAGCAATACTCCAGACCGATGTAGACCAGCCCATCAGGCACAACCCGGCAAGAAAGAACAGCCCGCCGACGTACATCGGGTTCCGCGAGTAGCGGTAGACCCCAGTCGCATTGACCCCGCCGGCAAACCGCGCAAATGAATGCATGGCAACGAGGTTCAGGGCTATCCCAAGCAGGTAGAACGGCAGTCCGACCCAGAACGGAATCCCGGAGTTGAGCGGTACGAACAGGCTGACCAGCAACAGAGCTGCAAGCTGTATCCAGCCGATAGTCGCGCACGCCTTGCCGCGGCTGGTCTTATTGAACTCAGGGTCTTCTATCGGTTTTCCCCGCTTCCGGTTGGCCCAGAGCATTGCGGCCCAGATCGCTCCGTATCCGGGCACAAAGAAAACCCACAGATTCCAGATGCCTGTCATAGTTTCCCTCCATCTTTGGTATCCACGATGCCTGAGACCACCGTGCGATTCCAGAACCGGAACATTCTACGCGCCTTTCCGGCCGGAAACTTCGTCAATGCCGATGACCTTCGGTCGCGGCCCACCGGCCCGGGACAACTGCTCTCGCAGATACTCTTTCTCCAGCTCTTTGGCCGTGTGCCAGTCCAGGTGCAGTTCACAGGCAACATGCTTGATGCTGCGCATGGCGAAATCATGCCAGATTTCGCGTCCGATGCAAGCAGGCTAACCTGATAGCAGACGGCAACTTAGTTCACGCCGCCGTCCAGAAAACACCCACACAAACCCGCGAACAGCCTCTTTTGCTGCTGTGGATCCGAATTCCATTTCTATATCTCACATTCCACGCACGTCCATTCTGAGACAGATCGTTCTTGCCGCACGCTCTAGCTTATGCTGCCTTCTCCTAAGATACCTTTCGCATTGCTTCAACCTGTCATATCCCAGCATTACACCAAGCATGAAATCCTGCTCATCTGTCAAGCCTGCCAACGATCTGAACTTCATCTGCTTGATGATATCAATACATGCCTTATCACCAAGAAAGCAATTCATCCGGGTTCCACCGAGTTCTTGGACATAGTAACTTATGTTGTCCTTGCGTAGCTTTTTCTCAATGGTCTCTCTCTCCTCTATCCTGCCTGTATAAAGAACAAGATTTCTCAGTCCCTTTCTGTACTCATAAAGATAGTGGGTGAATACTCTCATGGTCTCTGGTGATAAACAAGGGCAGGGATCCTGCAGGAAGCAGAACCCCCAGGCACTTGAAGGATACTTCGGAGTACTTGGTGGGATCGAGTCACCGACAGGAATCCTTCCTTAGACTAAATCGATTTTGCTACCTCTAAGCCCCATGATTCAGCATCTCCCATTGCCGGCTCAACATCCCCATCAACCTTAAGGCTTTCTACAACGATTTGGGCACCACATTCTCGCAGTCTCTCCTCAAGCATGTCCACTGCGGCGCAGAATGTATCGGGATAGCCTTCTTTATCGCCAGGCCCAAACACGGCCACCTTCTTCCCGGCAAGGGGCACTCTCTTCATCTCATTATGGAAATCAACGAAGTCATCCTGCAACTCGCCTTCACCCCATGTAGAGCAACCAAGTACGATCAAGTCGTGGTCTCTGAGTTCATCGACATCCGCTTCTGTTACATTCTTCAGTGTAACCTCTGCACTGCCTTTGTTGAGCCCCTCAACCACAGCCTCAGCCAAGGTTTCTGTACTCCCTGTGGTTGTGCCGTAGATCAGAATCGCTTTAGCCATTTCTTATCTCCTTTGTTCTTGATGTCCTGGCTACCCGGTAACCCAACCGGCAGAAATAAATCACCAGGATTCCCTGAAGGATTGGGAAAATCATGTAATAGGGTGGTTTAGTCATCGGAATCCCGAGAATCACATGCATGACAATCGGTTGAAGAACAATCTCGATACCCAGCACGATGCCGATTATGAAACCCCAGCGGATACGAGATAGGCACGTAGCGAATGCTAGGATATATGCGGCGGACAAGGCCAGTACAGCAAAGACCGTCGGGTGAGCGAAAGACCCTCCAATAATCACTGCACTTGGCAGTTCAGCCACCAGTTTGTGAACAAGCTGAATGAGAATCACCGCAACTGCAGCCTGCACTTCAATCGGCAATCTCTTTGATTCAATCATGTGAACCTCCTTGTTGCTTACTGAAGAAATAGGGCGCTCCCGGGGAGGCAAACCCCCTGCCGTGCTTGACGCGCAGGCCAGGAACGCCCTTCATTGTCCTCTCATGAACACACCACGATCGCACATCCTGTCGTTCCCGCTGCACCTCGCTGCTTTCCGTCTTCAGTCCAGGTAAACAAGCCTGGTGACCGCGGTCCGTCCTTCGGACGTAGTACGGACGAAATAGACACCACTGCTAATCTGCCGAGAAGGCCGCCATATCAGTTCACCCGTGCTGCCGGCCCGATGGACAACCCTGCCGTCTCTGCCGGCTATCTCCACGAGCGCCCCGGCCGGAGTGACTATACGGCAGGCGGAACGAAACGGATTCGGGTATGTCTCCATCCCGGCGAATGCCGCTCGACCGGCTTCCTCTTCAATTCCTGATGAAGGGGTGAATTCTTCATTCGCGTTCGTGAAACTTCCTCCGGCAACAACTCCGCCGATAGCGTAGATTTTTCCGTTAGCCTCAACGGCCGCAAGATGGCTTCTAGACGTTGGCATATCTGCATCGGTTGACCAGGAGTTAGCGGCTGGGTCATACACCTCATTAGTGGCCAGCCAGTTTGCTCCATCAAATCCACCGAGAGCATAGACTTTCCCGCTAACTGCTGCGGCCGCAAGCCAGTATCTCGCTGTCGGCATAGGGGCTTTGGCTGACCAGGAGTTAGCTACTGGGTCGTACATCTCGACTACATCCAAGCAACTTGCCCCATCGAATCCGCCAACGACGTAGATTTTCCCCTCAACTACAGCGGCTGTAACAAATCCCCTTGCTGTTGGCATCAGAGCCTTGGTCGCCCACGAGTTTGTACCTGGGTCGTACTCCTGGACCGCATTCAAGAAAGCTGTTCCGCTATAGCCCCCAATGACGTAGGCTTTTCCGCCAACCACACCAAGTGCAGCACCTTCTGTCGCTGTGGGCATAGAAGCTTTGATTGTCCACGAGTTGGTACCCGGGTCATACTCATCGTTGAAGTTCACGGTTTGGCCGGGAGGCGGGCCCTGGTGTCCTCCAATGAGGTAGACCCTCCCGTTAAACTCGGCAGCAACACCACCCAAGCCCCGCCTTCTTGGCTGGGACAGGGAAGCCTTGGTTTCCCAAGAGTTTGTGGCTGGGTTGTATTTCTCATTCTTTCTCCCTTGTCCACCACATCCCCCGACGGCATAGATTTCATCATTCACCTTAACACCGGCTGGTGCCCTTCTTGCCGTCGGCGCAGGTGCCTTCGTTTCCCAGGTTCCTGCTGCCGCGCTGGAGATTGCCCATATGGCTATAATGCCTATGGTGAGCATCTTCGACCATTTCTTAGACACTTTTGCCACCTTTCTTTGTTTTGTGCCTGAAAACCACAAGGTTAGCGTTCAATATCTCCTCCTCGCCTTGCCCGAAGAAGGAATCTGTGATTTTGTATTTCGGCCTGGTTCCATGAGTATTATCTTCTAGAACTTCAACTTGACACCGCCGAGAAATTCCCTTCCGGGCATCTCGTTCAAGCCCCATTCACGGAATTTCTTGTCAAAGACATTGTTCACTGAAAAAAAGAACTGAGCGTGTTTGGCAATAACTTTGTTCACTTTGATATGGGCAAGGAAATAACTCTCGACTATCTCGGGTTCTGGTTCAGGAGCCATACCAGGGCAAACACCTGGTTCGATATAATAACCCCACCTCTTCCCTATATACTCACTCCTCAGGTTCATCCCAAAACCGTACGGAACCTTACATTCCAATTCCATATTGAGCTTGTGTCTTGGGTTATAGAAGAGTTCATCATCGGTTTCTTTGTTCCTTGAGTCAAGTAAGGTGTACCCTAACCTCCCTGACAGCCAATCACTGAACTGGCTCCAGAGTGCAAACTCTATCCCCTGAGTATAAACCTCGGCTATATTCTTGTAGCTGTATACGGGGTAAGGCATGAAGTCAGGCCCTAGTTTAGTCGTATCTGTATCATACCTTTCTATCAGGTCTTCGATGTCGTTTCGAAAGAAGGAAATCTTGGTCAGCAAATTCTCACCTATGCCATATTCCGCCCCTAACTGATAACCAATAGATTTTTCTGGCTTCAGGTCAGGATTTGCTTTTATCCAAAGTCTCGCCATAAACATCTCTACGGTATAAAGGTGACACATTGGAGGTTCCTTGAACGCCCTTCCAACCGAACCCCTTAGCTTGAGACCTTCGGTTAATCTGCAGAGCAGTCCTACATTGGGATTGACTATTATCCCCCATCTGTCATGGTGGTCCAAACGAGTTCCCAAGACCAAACTGAAGGGTGACACTTCTACTTCATCCTGGATGAAGAGACTATTTGTAATCTGACGAACTGTTCCTGATTTCAGGAGCGTATCAAACTTGAAGTGTGTGTGCTTCTCTTGGCAATAATAGTAACCAAAGGTAAGGAGATTCCTCCTGATCAAGTGACTGTAGTTCAGCTCTGCTTCGTAAAGATTGTGATAGATATCCGTCGTATCCACCCCAGCTTTGAGCATGAGGCGGTGGTATTTGAACCAGGAGCCCCTCAGCTTCAGATTGGAAACCTCGCTCAGTCGCCATTCCCCCACTGAATTCAGGGTGTATCTTTGCTGTCCAAGTGGATCCATTATCTGTTCACGCTGGAAATAACCTGGTTTCAGGACCAGTTTAAGGCCGTGAGCAAACTCGTATCCTAAACTTCCCTGAAAACCTTCGTCCCTAAACTCATCCCAGTTTTCGCCCAAAGTGTCGGGCTCTCCATCATACTCTCTGCGGTTGTAGCTCAGGAAATAACCCAATCTGCCTATCTTGGCACCCTGGCTCAGTCGGTAGATTCTGGTATTGTATGTTCCAAAAGCAGCGGAAGCAGAACCTGCGGGCTTTTCCGGAGCGGTTCTGGTAATCACATTGATTACCCCGGAAATGGCATCACTTCCATAAAGAGAAGAAGCAGGCCCTTTGATCACCTCCACCCTTTCAATCATCTCTGCGGGGTACTGGGATAAACCTGCAGAATATTTGGGGGCTCCACGAAGCTTTTGACCGTCTAAAAGGAGCAAGGTATATTGTGGGTCAAGCCCCTGGAGTTTGGCCGCCTCTTTAACCCAGCCAAAACCTCCTTGCGCATATACCCCTGGAAGGTATTTTACTGCCTGGCAAGCGGTCTCAATATTTGCGAGCTCCATTTCTTCTCTGGTAATCACATCAGCCGATACAGGAATATCACTGATGGCACGCTCTGTTTTGGTAGCCGTGATAACGACCTCTCCCATTGGAATTACCATTGGATACAACTCAAAGTCAAGGATTGAAAGTTTGTCAGCAGAAACCTCAATCAGTCTCGTTGCAGTCTTATATCCAATCATTGATGCTATGATCCGGTATTTGCCAGCCGGGACCTTAGAAATAAGGTAATGACCATCTTCGTCTGCTGAAGCACCAAGTATAGTTCCCTTCAGGGCTACATCTGCCAGTGGAAGTGGTTCTGTGGTCTTTTTATCTATTACCCTCCCCTCAATTCTCCCGAAATCTCCTGCCATAACCAACACAGGCAAAAGGAACAGCAGAACTTTCATAAATATCTTCATCTTAAACCTCCATGCTAACCTTTTCCTGACCATTATTGCTCTCTGTCGGAACCAAAGAGCTCATTTACCGGCAGGCTCATGAGTCTATGTTTAAAGTGCTGCTTGGCCGTCCCAAAGGCCTCTTTCCCTTCATGCTTCATTCCCGCATCCATCTATAGGATGCGATATTCAGGAGCACTCCGGAAATCAGAAGGAACGCCAGCAGCAATACCTGGTGAACCTCCACCGGGGCTTCGCCGAGATGCTGGATCAGGTGAAAGGCATTGAACAACGTGAACGCCAGTGTGAGAACAAAGTTGGCAATTCTGTACCACTTCGCCTCAACGAACACACTCATCACCACCGCGACCATTGGAATCAGAAAGAAAAGCAGCATCAACAGCATCATGCCGGCCGGCGTTTCGCCCGTAGCATCCGGCATAGCCACGTCAGCCCCGAAGAAAATCGGCATCACACCCAGTATCGCATGGAAGGTCATCCCGAACAGGAACACCACCCATAGCGTTGTCACTCTCATTCTGTTGCTCATGATCATAATCACTCCTTTCTGTCATGTGGCGCGGGACATTTCTCCCCTGCTTTCGCCTGCCAGAAAAAACGGGCGCGCCCCAGGCACAAAGCACCTGCCGTCTCTGACGCGCAGGCGAGAGCGCCCATCATTGCGCTTCCTTTGGGCAGCCGGTTACCGGCTCGGCATGACCGACAACAGAGACGATTGCCATTGCCGACAGGTCAAGGCATATCGCCACTGCAAGTGCGTATGTTCTTCTCATCTTATTCTTCTTCATCGTCGTTTGCCTGGAATCCAAAGAGCTTATTCGCTGGCAAACTCATAAGCCTGTCTTTGAGTTCTTGCTTGGTCCTTCCAAAGGCCTCTTTCTCTTCGGATGTTGCCGGTTCAGATTTCACCTTCTTTCTCAACTCAAAGAATCTCTCTGGGAATACCTCTTCTTTCAACCTGATCCTAACCCGTTCATCCGTGGACTTCCGGATGAAAGAAAACACCCAATTATCCACGGTAATACTCGACGCACTTGTACCCTCCGGCAATTCCAGGGTGAAATCTCCCCTTGTCTTGGCTCGGGTGATAAACTCAAAGGCGTCTTGAGAACCTTGACCAGGAAACGCACTGATTATTCTGAAATCTTCCCTCCCAGGTACTTCGTCTTTCCAGAGTTGTGATATGGCAAGCTGGGTCACCCTGAAGCCGGCTAACAGGCACGGGCATATGTCCCCGTGATACTTCCCGACATCTTCTATGGTTATCTCAAGAAGGTTCTCTTCATCGTAGATGGAAATCGACGGGGGTTTGGACTGGACCCCCTCAGGTGATTCTGCGTCGAGCTTGCCTCCATAGAAAAGAAGAAGACTTACCCCGATTAGTCCTGCAAGACAGAACCCTCTTCTAGTTATTCTGTTCATATCTTTATTTCCCTTTCTTTCAAACCGGGCTTTCCTACTCATCAGTTAGCCACGGCTAACATCTAGCCCAAAATAAAAGCCGGCCGCATAACGAACCACTGTCCATGACTTACTCGTTCCTTGTGGTCAGCGAGATGTCCGACGGATTCCGGGTCTGGTCCGATTCAAACCCTGACTCACTCGTGACAACCTCGTATCCGATGACCGGCATATCCTGGCACTTACCCTGATACGGACAGCCCCGACATCCTTTCGGCCGACACTCGGGATGGAGTTCGCGAATCATCCCTTTGTGGGTCATAAACCTGAGCATCCGCTCAAGCGCGCTCTGCTCGATCTTCAGCTTCCGGCTCAACTGCTTCACTGTACTCGTACCGCGCCGCATCTCAGCCATAACCTGTTGAATCACGTAAACAGACTCCCAATCTGGTAGATTGCCACCGCCACCAGCCAGCCAAGACCCGAGGTGTAGCCGATAGTAAGAAGTGTCCACTTCCAGTTGGTTTCACGCCAGATTGCGGCAACTGTGGCCACGCACGGCACGTAGATCAGAGACATCGCCATGAACGCATAGGCTGAGAGCGGGGTGAATTGCCCGGAAACCACTGCGGCCAACCCTTCTTCGCCAACACCGTAGAGCGTGCCCATCGTTCCCACCACCACTTCTTTGGCCAGGATTCCGAATACCAGCGACACTGCGGCCTGCCAGTTGCCGAATCCGGCAAGCGAGAAAACGGGGGCAAAGAACATGCCGATCTTGCCGATGATTGACGCCTGGGATGCGTATTCCACACCCCAGGGCATGCTGGCCAGGAACCAGATCAACACCACAACTGCGGCGATAATGGTTCCGGCTTTGCGTACAAACAGCCAGGCCCGTTCCCACATATGGTTCAGTACTCCGCGGATTGAAGGCAAGTGGTAAGGCGGCAACTCCATAATCAACGGTGCAACTTCATGCTTGAAGAAAATGCCCTTGAGAATCCTGGCTACCAGAATCGCCAGCACTATCCCCATGAGATAGAGCGAAAACACCACCAATCCCTGGTTCCGGCTGAAGAAGGCAGCAGTGAACAAGGTGTAGATCGGCAACCTTGCCGAGCACGACATCAGCGGGTTCACCAGGATGGTCAGGATTCTGTCCTTGCGCGACTCCAGGGTCCGGGTCGCCATTATTGCCGGCACATTGCATCCGAACCCGAGAATCATCGGGATGAACGACTTGCCGTGCAGTCCCAGGGCGTGCATGAACCGGTCCATCACAAACGCGGCCCGGGCCATGTATCCTGAGTCCTCAAGTATCGAGATAACCAGAAACAGAATGACGATATTGGGAATGAACACCAGTACCGAACCGATACCGTTAATCAGACCATCAACCAGGAATGAACTGAGCCAGGCCGGTGAGCCGGCCAGAGCGCCCGAAGCCAGACCACCAAACCACTCGAACAGCATCTCAATGTACCCGATCAACGGGTCACCGAGCTTGAACACCAGTTGGAAAGTACCCCACATCAGGAGCAGGAATATCGGTATCCCAAGCCACCGGTTGGTCACGACCTTGTCGATGCTGTCCGACATGGTAAGCCGGTCCGCAACCCCGGGCTCGCGGTGCGTGCATTCCTTGACAACTCCGTTCAAGTACCCATACCTGCGTTCGACGATTGCGGTTTCCGAATCGTAGCCGTATTTGTGTTCCAGTTCGGTTCGGGTCCGCTCCAGTTCTGCGCGTACGTCGGCCGCATCCGGATTGCTCTCCATTACGGCAATCTCGGTCTCGTCCCCCTCAAGCAGCTTCAACGCGCGCCAGCGTGCCGAAACACCACGGGTAAGCTGCTTCTCCACAATCAGCCCGGCCAGCCTTTCTATTGCCGCTTCCACATCGCGACCGTAGAAGACCTTGAATCCGGGGCGCAGTTCGTCCTTACGGATGTCGTGAATTGCCCTGCGCAATCGCTCCAGACCGGTACCTCTTGAAGCCACTGTCTCCACCACCTTGACGCCCAGTGTCTGCTCCAGCTTCCGGGCATCAATCGTGAGGCCCCGACTCCGAGCCACATCCATCATGTTCAGGTCAACAATCACCTTGGCGCCCAGTTCCAGCAGTTGCGCCACCAGGTACAGGTTCCGCTCCAGGTTGCTGGCATCCACCACCGCGACCACCGCATCCGGTCGCTCGTTCACCAGGAAATCCCGGGCCACCTTTTCGTCCAGCGAATAAGCACTCAAGGAATAGGTACCGGGCAGGTCCACCACGGTTACCTCGTGGTCTTCGTAGCGGAACTTCCCCTCTTTCTTTTCAACTGTAACCCCGGGCCAGTTACCGACGTACTGCCTGGACCCGGTCAGCGCATTGAAAACAGTAGTCTTGCCCGAATTCGGATTCCCGGCCAGGGCTATCTTGATCGGCTTGCCGGCCATCTCAGGCTTCCTTCTCATTCTGCGCGCCGTTCGGCTCTACCATGATCCGGTGCGCCATACCGAAACCGATACCCACTTTGGTATTGTCGTGCACGACCATCACCGGACCGCGGTCCTGTCTGGTTACCACCGCGATTTCACTTCCTTCCCTGATACCTATGTCCGCAAGCCGGTTCACCATACCACGGCCACCCCGAATCCGGACAACCCGCCCTCGCTCGCCGGAATTCATCATTGATAGCGGCATCATTCTGCCTCCTCCACCAGAACCACCCGGGCCTCGTCCTTGCGCAACGACAGATGATACCCCTTCAGTTCGATGTCTACCGGATCGCCCAATGGCGCGACCTTGCTCACTTTGACCTCAACCCCGGGCACCAGGCCCATATCCATCAGCCTGCGCCGGATTACACGGTCTCCCTGTAGACCTCTGACAACCGCTCTGTCTCCGACTTTCAGATCCCTCAGTTGCTTCATCGCTTGCTCCGTTTCGGCTTGCCGGAACCGGTCTCCCGGCACTTGCCGCTGCTCAGGCAGTCGAGCAGCCGGCCCAGGGTGACATCATCGGACCGGCCATGCGCCCGCATGAACTCAACGAGCCGCACCAACCGCTCCAAAGTCTCCGGGCTCAACACGTGCTCCATCCGGCACGCATCCTCGGCCGCAATCTCATCGGGCACTCCCAGCACATCCCGCAGGAACTCCTGCAGCAGCCGGTGCCGGCGGTAAACCTCCTGGGCCAGCACCGCGCCCCGCGCGGTCAACTCAACACTGCCGTACCGCTCGTGTCGTACCAACCCCTTCCCCTCCAACGCGGACAACGCAGACACCACCGATGGCTTGCTTACCGCCAGCCGGTCTGCGATGTCGGTTACCCGCACCCGGGAACCGGACTGCGCAACAACGAACACCGCCTCCAGGTAATCCTCGGCGCTCTGACCCAACTCAAGCTGCTCAGTCATGATGTATCACTTCTCTAACACTGTTAGACATGTCTAACTATACCCTTTCCCATCTGTCTGTCAAGCTCATCTCAGGCCATCCAGTGTTACATTCCCTTCGGTCGCTCACGGCCAGGCTCTTTCGCTCCGGTGTCGGTCTCTTTGCCGAACGGCTTCAGCCACATAATCAGAACCGGCGTCACAAAGAAGTCGGCCATCAGTGCGGCAAGAATCGCCACGATTGTGTAGCTTCCAAGATTGGTGTACATCTTGTCCAGTGATGTTATGTAGGCAACAAACCCGAGTACCAGGACAAGCGAAGTCATGAAAAGCGCCTTGCCAACTGTCCTGAATGTCTCGGAAATCGCCTTCCGGTAGTTTCCTGTTCGCCAGAATTCGAGCTTGCAGTGATTGATGAAGTGAATCGTATCGTCAACCGCCAGTCCGAGAATCATCGGGCCTATTATCATTGTCGGCATATCAAGCGGTGTCCCGAAATAGCCCATCAACCCCCCGGCAAAAATGGCCGGTGCGATATTCGGTATCATGCCGATCAGCCCTGTTCTTATGCTGGCAAACACAGTCATCATCAGTAAGGTAATCACCACCAGGGCAATCAGGAGAGACCGAATCTGTCCTTTCGCCACATAGATACCCGCTATGCTCATCTGGACCGCGGGGCCGACCATCCCGAATCTGGCATCAGGAAACAACTCTTCCGTTCGTGTTTCAAGGTAGTGCAGTTGCCTTTCAAGCTCTGTTGCTACAAAGTCACCCACTTCCGCACTTATCCGGAGGGTTTTGTACTCATAGTCAACCCAGTTCTCCGCCTCGGTTCCGCCGGACATCTCGTAGAGCAGAAGCAGTTGTGAGACAAGTTCCTTGTCCTCAGGAATAGAGTAGTACTCAGGGTCGTCGCTGTGCATGGTCTGGTTCAGGTCCTTCACAATGTCGGCAAGCGAGGACACCCTGCTTACGAGCGGAAACTGGCTGATCTCATTTGCCAGTATGTCCAGGTTCTTCAGGACCTCCGGGTCTTTGGCGCGACCGTTCTCATCGAATGCTACCGTGACCTCATACGACCACATCGAACCCACTTTGGTGTGACAGATATGCCAGAGCTTGGCTCTGAAAGGCACTTTCAACCCCATCTTCTCCATGCTCATGTCTACTTCTACCCTGGTGAGCCCGACAACCAGTGCTATTACGGTAATCCCAAAGACGGTCATAATCTGCACCGGATGGGCCAGAACCCAATCACTGAACCTCACAAGAAGATGCTCTGCCCGGCCTCCGCCCTTCCTGGCATACTCGGGATGGGGCTTCTTGTCCTTCCCGAACGAGAGAACGGCAGGGGTCAAGAGCATAACGATGACATAGGCGGCGATGACACAAACCCCGGCTGACAACCCCATCCAGCGAACTGTCTTGATGGAAACAAACAGAAACGACAAGAGAGCTACAACAGTGGTTGCCGCTGTAAAGAGTATCGGCCAGCCGGTGTGCTCCATAGCATAGCGGACCGCCTCTTTTCTTCTCCCGGTTGTCAAGAACTTCCGCTTGAAGAAGCTGAAGATATGGATTGAGTAGCCGATTGAAACGACCAGCGCCAGCAGAACCGGAACAATCATGACGGTACTGTCAACCTTGATTCCAGACCACCCCATGCCACCGAAAACCCAGAGAATGGAACTGGCAGCAGTCACCAGTGGAACAGCTACACCGGCAAATGAACGCAGGAGGATTATGAGAACGACAATCGTGATCAGGATTGAAATGCCGAAAATCCTGCCGGCTTCTTTGCCGTAATAGGACCTTTTTTCGTAGTTCAGCACCGGCATTCCGGTTACTTTGAGATTGTACTTCTCGTACTTGTCCTGCTTGATAATCTCAGTTGCGATTCTGCCAACCACAAGCTGGGGGTATTCTTCCATTCCTGTTTCATCGCCTTCAGGATAGCTCCCGAGACGCAGGGCTATCCACGCCTGCTTGCAGTCGTCGGAGAAAAGCTTGTTCACAAGGGACTTCTTTGAGAACGCGAGCTTCTTGATTTCAGCGATTTCTTCCGGGTCGGTTGGAATCTCATCGGGCACGATGTCGCCCACCACCAATCCTTCTTCCGTGCCTCTTGTGAAGTCAAGGTCTGTAATTGACGTCAGTTTGTCGGCATAAGGAATCTTGTCCTTCAACTCCTGTCCCAGTTCCCGCATCATCGCCAGGATTTCGGGCGCAAACACATCATCGGCTTCTATGAGAACTGCAACATAGTCGTTGTTGCCGAAGACTTCCTCAAACTCCCTCTGGGCGACCATCAAGGGATCACCCGGCAAGAACCAACTCTCGTTGGACACATCAACCTGAACCCGTTTCAGACCCAGAAACGCTATCGCGTTCAGCGCAACCAGCGCTGCTATGACCAGCCAGCGAAACCTGATGACTCCACGGCCGAACCTGCCGAACCACTGGTTGATTTTCTCAATCCGTCTGGACATATCTATCCTCCTGAAACGGTTGGATTCGCCAAAGACTAGAAGCCATATTTCGCTTTGAGCCAGACCTCGTCGTTCTCGTTGTACCGGCCGAACATACCCTTGTCACCGGCAAACAGGTCGAACCCGGCCATGACGTGAATCTCGTCGGTCAGCGCATAGTCGACACTCGTGCGGTCAAACAGGTCAGTGTCATTGATTCCGAAATAGAGCATGGTCGAAAGAACGAGGGTGCTGCGCAGCAGCCGCTTGGACACGTTCAGAGTTGCGAACGTAGTGTGTTGCTCGTTCGTCACCTCTGCCGCGGAACCGAGAATGGTGTTGTCAGCGAACTGGGCGATGACGGTCCATTCGTGACCCGGATACCAGTCCAGACCGAACAGCCAGTTGACCGCGTCCTTCCTGAGCGGAGCACCGACCTGCTCTGCGGTCTCGAACCGCCTGTCCTTGTACAGTGCAGCCTCGCCGCGCAGCACGAAATCAGACCAGGGCATGGAGAACTCAAGCCCGGCGAATGCAAACCGGTGGTGCTCGGGCCGGAGGTACAGGGTCGTCCCGGTCGAATCGGTGACGACGGTCTTGTCCGGAACCGGGAAGTCATCCCAGACGTAGCCTGCCGCTGCGGCCAGGTCGATGCCCGACCGGTAGCCGGTCAGCCTCGCTGCCAGTTCGCCGTTCCTGATTTCGGTTGCGGGCAGGACTACCGGCTCCACTACGACGTCCACGCCCGGAGGAAACTCGGGCATGAACGACCAGGGGCTATCCTCCGCGGGGAAGACCGCGGGCTTGAATACCGGAATCAGCACCAGTTCGAACCCGAACGCATCGGACAGAAGCCGGGCCCGGAGCGCATCGACCGGCAGCCGGAGGTCGGCGTAGTCCCGGGCCAGGAATTCGGAATAGTCCATCGGGGTAACGATATCGGTAATCGCAATGCCGTCGGCTTTACCCCAGATTACGGCCTGACGACCGGCCCGCAGGTCCCACCAGTCGGCCGCATATTCAAGGTAAGCCCTTCTAAGTTCGATACCGCTCCGGGCCGGAACGACGCTGTTCTGCTCGAGATTAACCGAAGCGCAGAAGAACGCGCTGCCGGCCGCGGCTTCAAGATCGAGATGGAGCCGGGTCCGGGAACTGAGCAGGTCGAACGGACTCCTGACCCGGACCGCGTGATAGGTATCCGCGAACCCGGACACGTCAACCCGGGCTTGAGCCGGTAAGGAGAAGGCAAGCAGCAGTGAAAGACACGCACCCGCGGCCGACCCGCGGTTTCCGCTCCACGGCACGGAGATGCAGGAACGATAGCGCCTCACTTCACTCTTCCCTGTTCAAGGGTCAATACCCGAAACAGGTTGTCACTCAAACCCGGGTTGTACTCGACGTCGGACATCTCCAGTATGGTCCTGTGCTTGTCCAGGACGTTCTCCATCTCCATGTGAATCGCGGTCCAGAACCCATCCTGGAGCCGGATTTCGGACACGGTCAATGTCTTCAGAGACCTTTCCGTCCGGTCATAGAACTCGACCCGGACCGGAATCAGGGCGTCCTGCCTGATCCACTTCACGACCCGGGAATACATGTGGCCTTCTTCCTTCGGCTTTGACTCAACCACCCAGCACTGGAATCCGTCAAGCTCCTCTTCGCGCAGAAGCTCATGTTCATCGTCGCCGACCGCGCGCGAACCCAGGTCCTGGTACGTGAAATCAGTGCCCATGAAGTAGTCGTTCTTGGACGAACCGGCAATCCGCCTCACCTTGCCGAGCGCCGGCATGTACAGCCACCGGTCATCTTCCTTGGCCGGGTCGTCGTAGTCCCAGGTCAGAAACCCGGTGCCTCTAACGTCAGCCGGTTCAAGGAAACAGATAACCGACTTCGAGTCCTCGCCGTAGTCCTTGGAATACGAAACCGTGCTTCGGACACGTTTCGCTCCACGGTGATTGATAAGGGTCATTGTCATCGTCATCGTCCGGTCATCACCATCCGGCCGGTCATGAACCATCTCCGCTATGTATACACCGGTCAGACTGTCGGATTGAGCCCGAACCGGCGATGCCGCCAGCACCAGAATCAGCATCAGGACAACACCGTGCAGTTTCATCTTACACCTCCGCTAGCTTGTTGGTCTCTTCTAACATTGTTAGGCACTCCTAACTATACCCTTCTCTGGCTACCCGTCAAGAAGAAAGAGCAACACAATCTCCCACCTCCCGCATCTGGAAACCATGCGGCTCGCACGCTGGCAATCCTCTTCCCTTGACTACCCGACGCGCCCGGTTATTATTGCGTTCCATGCTCAGAACAAGCCTGTCTCGTGGCACTCCAGTCGCATAGCAACGGCGTGACCACCCGCCGCCTCCCCAGTCTGAACATCGGGGATCTCTGCATTGACCCGCCCATCATCCAGGGCGGCATGGGTGTTCGGGTATCAGCATCCGGCCTGGCATCGGCGGTTTCCAATGAGGGCGCGCTCGGGGTTGTGGCGTCCGTTGGCCTGGGCGGTGAACTGGCCGACAAGACGCTCGACTACGTCACCCATTCGGAAATCGGTCTCCGCGAGATAATCCGGAAGACGAAGAAACTCACACCAAACCCCATCGGCGTGAATATCATGTGCGCCCTGAACAATTACGACAGCCTGGTGCGCGTCTCGATCGAAGAAGGGGCCGATGCAATTATCTCCGGGGCCGGCCTTCCGATGAGGCTTCCCGCGATGGTCGGAGACAGCCCGGTGAAGCTGATTCCAATTGTCTCCTCCGGCCGGGCGGCAGCCCTGGTATGTAAAACTTGGCTCCGGCGCTACAACCGGCTGCCGGACGCCTTCGTGGTCGAAGGTCCACTCGCCGGCGGTCACCTGGGCTTTTCTCTCGAACAGCTCGCGGACCTCGATTCGTATCGGCTGGAGAAACTCCTTGCGGATGTGCTCGAAGTGGCGCGGACGTACGAGGAATCAAATGGCGTGCGGATACCGGTCATCGCTGCGGGCGGTGTCTTCGACGGCAAGGATATCGTCCGCTTCCTGAAATTGGGAGCCGTGGGCGTCCAGATGGCGACCAGGTTCGTCTGCACCCACGAATGCGATGCCGGGGACGCCTACAAACAGGCCTATCTCGACTGCACCAGGCAGGAAGATATCGTCGTAATCGACAGTCCGGTCGGGCTGCCGGCCCGCGTGGTCCGGAACAGGTTCGTCCAGAATATCATCGACGGCAAGCAGGCCTCCTTCACTTGCAACCACCAGTGCCTGGCCACGTGCAATGCCAGGACGGCGAACTACTGCATCGCCGAAGCCCTGGTTGCGAGCTATCGCGGCCAGATGGAACACGGCTACGCAATGTGCGGAAGCAACGCGTGGCGCATCAACAAAATCGTGTCGGTCAAGGAACTGATTGACGAACTGGTCAAGGAAGCCACCGCGGCTCTCGACCCGAACTGAACCCGAACCCCGCCGGCCGAAAGCAGCCCTGCCCGGACCGGATTGCTGCAGCGACAGACGGCACGTTGACACCCGCCACCGAACCCATACAATACAACCTGAATCATGATCTACACCGTCACCCTGAACCCCGCGCTTGACCGCACGCTCCACGTCGACCGACTGACGAAGCACGACTCGAACCGCATCCAACGCGAAGCCCGGTACGCCGGGGGCAAAGGAATCGACGTATCGCGTGCGCTCGCCGGGATGGGAATCCCGACTGTCGCTATGGGATTCGTCGGCGGGTTCGACGGCAAGGAATTCGAAGGCCGACTGCTCAACGAAGGAGTCGCCTGCGACTTCACCCGGATTGCCGGCGAAATCCGCACCAATGTCATCATCCATGACGACTCAACCGGTGACGAACTCGCGCTGCTCGCCCCGGGCCCTGAAGTCCAACCGGTGGAACTGATGGACTTCATCGGCAGCCTGGAAAGAGTCGGGGACATGGAATTCCTCGTCGCATCCGGTTCCCTGCCCGGTGGTCTCACTCCGGCCGTGTATCGCCGTATAATCCGGATCGGCAACGACAAAGGCGTCCGGACCCTGCTTGACACGTCAGGCAAAGCACTCCGCGACGGCATCCAGGCCCACCCGGCCTTCATCAAGCCCAACCGGAGAGAACTGATCGAGCTGGCCGGTGAGGAACTGAAGGACATCCCGTCGATCGTCCGGTTCTGCCGGACCCTACACCGGCAGGTCGCAACCGTCCTTGTATCGCTCGGCCCGGATGGAATGGTCCTGGTTGATTCCCGTCACGCCCTGCACGCCCGGCCGCCGGGAGTGGAAGTGAAAAGCACGATTGGGGCCGGCGACTGCGCGGTCGCGGGTTTCGTCAGTTCCCTGCTGAACGGAGAGAACCCGACCGACTGCCTGCGCCGGGCCGTTGCGGCCGGCACCGCGGCTATCCTGAGCTCCGGCACCGGCTTGTGCCGGTGCGAAGACATCGACCAACTGCTCCCGCAGATACCGGTCGAAACCATCGACGCATGAGCCTAGTCCCAGGCAAGGAAATTCTGGCCGAAGCGAACCGCAACGGCTACGCGGTCGGCGCTTTCAACTTCAGCAACCTCGAGTTCCTCCAGGCAATCACGGCCGCTGCCGACGAAGCCGGAACCCCGGTCTTCCTCGCCACCAGCGAAGGCGCAATCAGGTACGCCGGACTGCACCAGATTACAGCAATGGCCCGGGCCGCGGCCGAACAGACCCGGGTCCCGCTCTGCCTGCACCTTGACCACGGCAAGGACCTCGACGTCATCAAACGCTGCATCGAAGCCGGGTACACTTCGGTGATGATTGACGCCTCGGACCTGCCGTTCAAAGAGAACGTCAACAAGACGAAGCTGGTGAAAGAAATGGCCCACAAAGCCGGGGTGTCGGTCGAAGCCGAACTGGGCCGACTCAAAGGTATCGAAGACAACGTCTCGGTCGCGGAACGTGATGCCGTCCTGGTTGACCCGGAGCAGGCGGCGCGATTCGTGGAACTGACCGGTGTTGATTCGCTCGCCCCGGCAATCGGCACGTCCCACGGCGCATTCAAGTTCAAGGGCAAGCCTGACCTGGACTTCGACCGGCTGCGAAGAATCAAGGAACTGACCGGCAACCTGCCCCTGGTCCTGCACGGCGCTTCCAGCATCCCGCGGCAGGTGCTCGACCGCTGCCTTGCGTCCGGGGTCGCAATCCGTGGCGCAAAAGGTGTGCCGGAAGAACAGTTGAAACAGGCAATCCGGCTCGGCATCAACAAAGTGAACGTCGATACCGACCTGCGGCTCACTTTTGTCGCCGAAGTGCGCAAAAACCTGACCGAGCACCCGGAGCAGTTCGACCCGCGCAAGTACCTCGGCCCGGCCCGCGATGCGGTCCGCGAACTCGTGAAGCAGAAAGTCAGCCTCTTCCGCCCGGAAGGGACATGACCCAATCCCGTCCTCGGGATTGGAATCGTGTCCCCAGGCCCCGGATTGAAACCCGCAACCGGATAGCCCAAGCCAACAACATCATGGTCATCACCGGTGCCGGCATATCGGCCGAGTCCGGCGTCCCGACTTTCCGCACCCGGGGCGGACTCTGGAGCAAGTTCAACCCCGAAGAATACGCCACGCCCGAGGCGTTCGCCCGCGACCCGGTCAAAGTCTGGAAATGGTACGACATGCGACGGCAGGAAATAGCCGGAGCAGAACCGAACGCGGCCCACAAGGCACTGGCCCGGCTCGAGCAACTCGGCAAGCGGGTCTTCATCGTCACCCAGAATGTCGACGACCTCCACGAGCAGGCCGGCTCGAAAGAAGTGATCCACATCCACGGCTCCATCTGGCACGTCCGCTGCGAGCGCGACGGCACAACCGAAGAGAATCGCGAAGTACCGCTGGAACATATCCCACCGCTCTGTCACTGCGGCAACATCCTGCGCCCGGCCGTGGTCTGGTTCGGTGAGCAACTGCCCTGGCAGCCGGTCGAAGCCGTCAATCGGTATCTGCTCCAGGACAAAATCGGCGTCTGCTTTGTCATCGGCACCGAAGCCTCATTCGGGTACATCGTCGAATGGGTCTATCATGCCCGGGAAGCAGGCGCATTCGTGGTGGATATCAACCCCCGTGAAACCGGACTCAGCAACCTGGTCGATATCCATCTCCAGGGCAAAGCCGGTGAACTCCTGCCCCGGCTCATGTCCGAACACTGACCCGGACAGAAACCGCGTCCCCGCCCTCTCAGGAAGCGCTTCTCCGGCCGGTCCGCTCTACCTCTCCGGCCCCGACTCGTCCGCGGGGTACAGCTTCTTGAAGAACCCGAGCACGCAATCCCGGATATGGTTGAGCCCCTTCGCCGGGATGATGTCACCGGCCAGCACCTGCATCGCCGCACGCGCCTCGGCCAGCCGCTGCTCCCGTGACTTCCGCGGCCGACCCCGCGCCGTTCTCCTCGGTCGCGGCCGCGTCTGCTTCAGAACGCGCCACAGCATGCGTGCGTAGTCGAACGCGACCTTGCGCACTGCAAAAGTCGGCCTCACATCCAGCCGGTTCACCTCCTGGCCTACGACCGCGTCCAGCCCCCGCCGTTCCAGCGCCGCCTGTGCCTGCCGTCCGACCGCCTCCGCGCGCCGCGCGGGCGCAAGCGGCTTCTCACCGCGCGCCTGCCGCGCACCGGCGGTCTTCACGTCGTACTTATCAAGCGCCATGGCGACCCGGCCCGGCTGAATCGCAAGCTCCTTGAGCACACTCTCGCGGGCGGCATCCTCGCGCACCGGCGGCAGTACCGTATAGCGGTCAAGGAACGGCGCGATGTCGGCCACCGACGCCCGGCAGGCACGCAGGTAGTCCACCACCAGCGCCAGCGTCGGGAACCGCAGCCGACCCGCTTCCAGCCGGCCCAGATGGTGATGATAGCCCGGCCGGCGACCCATCCGGCGCGCCAACTCCTCCAAACTCAGCCCGGCTCGCCCGCGCAACTCACGCAATCGCACGCCCAACTCAACCGGGAAAAAGAACGTCGCAATGATGTGCTTCATAGCGGAATTTCCTCCAACCCAATGATAACACATGTTATCGGAAAGCGCAACCCGGATTGCCCGACTAAGTTACTCACCTATCATTTGTTATCCGGATTCTGAATTTCCCCCCTCCTGCGCCCCCGGGGTAGCCCCCGGGATGGCTCCTCATGCCGCCCTCTCCGGCCCTGCCCGGACCGCTCGGAAGGCCATCTGCCGGGGCACTTCCGCGGCCCCGCCGCCTGCGGCTCTCCGGGGTGCTCAGGCCGCCCTTGTCCCGGGCCTGCCCAGGGCTGCCCGGACTGCCGCCCGCCGAGTCACCACGACAACCCCTCCCGCAACCACCACCCCGGCCGCTCAGGGAAAGCAGTACCCCCTCCGGTCTTGGAAACCGCCTCAGACACCCCTGAGCCGCAGACGGACAGCGGCAGGCGTTTCTACCGGACGAACTTCTCCCTCTTGAGGTATTCCTCGGTCCAGCCCAGGCGTTCAAGCTTGGGTCCGACCAAGTCACGGCGCATCACCTTTGTGGGGCTGTAGTGGATGGTGACGGTGTTGTCGGGCGCAAGCAGGCCGCGGTTGATGAAACGTGGGTGTCCGCCCCAGTTCTTGATTTCTTCCCAGTGCGGGTCTCTGCGTACCATCCTGAGCCATTCCTTCCTTGATTTGGCGCGGATTTGAACCAACGCTTGTCTGGACCAGCTACTTGCCGGTCGGGTACTGCATGATGCATGAGGTATTACCCCCGGTGTCAATTCGGACATGTCTTCCTCCCTTTTCGCGGACTCCCATATTATACCCGATTCCGGGTCGGTTGGGAAGCGCGGCATCAGCCCCGAAAACCGATACAGGAATCTCACCACAAAGGCACGAAGAACACAAAGCCGAGGGGCCGGAGTCGAATGGAAGCGTCACCTGATGGATGCGCTCAATCCGAAGCAACGGAGAGGCGCAAAGCCGCGTGCTGTCTGAGTCCTGGCCTTGGTGACTTTGTGTCTTGGTGGTTCAACTTCGGTTCCTGGGTCAGCAGCCTGGGCAAATGCTGTGGGAACCCTCGGCAGACCTTCAGGTCAATCTTGAGGCAATAGCGGGGAGAACGGCCACCGTCACCGTCAGCCCCTCAATCCGTACGGTTCTGCCACCGAATGGCCTGTCTGCGTGCCATGCACAGGCAGGTAGTCTCCAGTTCGTTCCGATTCGACCATCCGGTCATGCCGCGAACATCAAGACTGAAGACCTGCCCCCCTGCCGCCCATCACATGAAACCGGTCAATCCCGGAACCGGTCCTCCGGAATGCGGCCCCGCAGCTCAAGATGCAGCTCACTCCAGCAGGCGGACACGGTACGCCGATAGCCTCGTTTGGCCAGGTCGGCCTGCAGGCTCCAGCCCGTTGCCCGGATCGACCACGGGGTCTTCGATTCCCGAAAGCGACGGTAGCGGAGCAGCCACTTCCTGACGATGCGCCGTTCGGCCGGGGTCCAGCGACGGTTCGGGCACCAGCCCAGGTCGCTCATCCGCGCGCGCAGCCGAGCGCATACCGCTTTGAAGCTCCGGCCGGCAACAACCGCGAGGCGCTGCGAGCTGCGCCGACGCAGCCGGTCCCAGTACCGCTGGAGCTCCTTGAGGCATGCTTGCTCGGCAGCGATCGGACTCGGGCAGCGCCCATCAACGAGCTGCCGTGCGTGGCGAGTCAGAATCCGATCTTCGGCAGGTCTCCACGGCTGCTGCGGCGACGGCACTCCGATTCGATGCGCGAACAACGCAACCCGGCTGTGGACGGCCTGCTTTGTCCGCGGGACGGTCCTGGAGTAGCTTCGCGGATGCCGGCCTCGCTCAACGAGCAGGGCTTCGCGGCACGCCCTGGCCGCGGCACCTGCATCCTCGTACCTGCCGGCAAACAGGGCCTTCGTGAAGCGCATGACCACCCGGTCCTCTGCCGGAGTCCACACCGACGCCCGCAGCAGTACTCCGGCGGCCGCCAGGCGGCGCTTCAGGTAGGTATGGATGGTTGAAAATGTCTTAGGCCGGATTCCGCTGCGGCCGGGACTACGGTAGAGCAGTTCGATCTCAGCGTGGCACAGCCTCGCTGCTTCGAGGTCCGACCGAAACGCGCCATTCAGCCGCGCCCGAACGAACCGGTTGAGGATGCGGTCCTCCTTCTGCTGCCGGCGCCGATCGCTCACGCGCGACATACAAAAGTTACCGGCAGCCGTAAGCTGCAGGCCCCCAACCGTTCATGCAGGTTCAGCATCCGCTCGACCAGTCTCGCCATCAGATTGCCTGTCTGCGTGCCGTGCACAGACAGGCAATCTCCACTCCGTTCCGAATCGACCATCCGGTCATGCCGCGCCTTGACATCGCTCATGAATGTGGGAAGTGTCCCGGGTCTCTCAGGGGGGAAAAGACCCGCGGCGAAGGCTAGGTCACGGCCTCTGGTTCGCCTGGCCACGCACCTGCGCCGTGTCGCAGGAAGTACGGTTACCGTCACCGTTAGTCCCGGAATTCCCCGTCACTCCCCCTACTCGGGCTCCACCGAAGGCTTTTGCAGGCGTGCGTCCACGTAGTGCAGGAGGGTGCGCGCGCAGTTGATCATTAGCATGGCATCTGGGTTGTCCAGCAGTTCCTGGTTGGGGTGAACTAGCGTCGCAGTGTTGCGGATTCTATTCAGCGCCTCTAGGACCTTCTGGATGGCTCGAAGCGTGGCCAATACGGACTGCGCGTGTGGTCTGTTCAGGTCAAACGCAGGATGGTGCCTTCGGAGGGCTGCGAGTGCATCCGTGATACTTGCGTCGTCGCGTAACATGATACCTGACGTGACACAGATGTCTTTTAGGAACGCGTGAATTGCCGTGTGTGCACGGTCGACAGCTGCCGTTGGACCCGAAGTCTTCAGGGCGTTCTCCGACTCGACCAAAGCACGTTCAGCGGTGCTACTTATGTGTTCAAGCTTCGGTCGAGCTACGGCTGCTGGTCCTGTCAAGCTGGACATGTCCATGCTAACCGCCACGAATCTGACGAAGAAACCGCTGACCTCGCCCACGGTCTCAGCGAGATGCCTGAACGCTGACTTCTCCTGCTCGGACCGCGCCTGCTTCTCGGCTCGAACGTACTGCTCGGCGGGGACATATGCGCACAGAAGATGGAATTCGTCATTGAAGGTGTTCGCCCCCTCACAGAGCTCAAAGTCCGAGGCCTCGAGTAGGGAGACTGCCAGCGTGTCCCCCCTGAGAGCAAGCAGCCTCTTGGTCGCGCTAAGAATGGCTGACCAGCGTTCCGGGGTCACGGCCACATCCAGAACACAGAAGTCTCTGGCTCCTCCGGCGTGGTAGAGAGTGATCACCGCGGTTTCCTCGCTGGGGCTACACCCGCATTTGAGTCAGCCCGAACGTATATCCTCCGGCTCTGCCTCGCGGACGACGGACCAGCATGTCCCAGCGTGCCCAGCACGTTCGCCCGCCATTCGCTCACGATGTCGCACAGATCACGCAGATGCCACTCTTTCCCGCAAAGGGAATCTGCAGCCCGAGCGCAGGGGTATTCGGTCGTCTCCGCGATTCCGACTTTGCCGAGAACGTCCACAGTGTCTGACCACGACCCGCCCGCGCCGCTGTGGTGTTTGTAGTAGTTGGCGGCAGCGTTGATGAGCTCGACGCGTGTGACCCTTCCAGAAGCGAGCGTCACGTCGTGCTTGAGGCACTCCCTTTTGAGCTTCTTCGTGGCTTTCTTCCCGGCGTGCCCTCTCCCGAGCTGGACCCGCCAAACATCCCCGATTGTTCCCTCGATGTACGCCTGCGCTCCCACAAAGGCGACACCGAGCAGAGTGTCGGAGCTCTCTAATGCCCAATCAGCATCGAATGGAGGCTCATCGCTCATTCGACTCTGAACTTGGCTGAGGCCACTTTGGATCGCGGCCATGACTCGACGAAGCGAATCGATTCTCCAGTCAATTTCCCAAGTACGCATGCTCTAGAATCACCTAGCTAGCGGGCCGGATGTCCTCGTCTACTCCATGATCTCGATTTCCTTCTCCGTCAGGCCGAGAGTTCATACACCAGTTCATCTATCTGCCGGTCGTTGGCTTTGATGCGGCGCTCGATGGCGGTCTTGTCGGGCGCGACCTCGGCTGAAAAATGGTGGTTGTCCCCATTCTGCCCATTCCGGCCCCGGGTTCTGTTGTCGGTTCATCGTCATCTATGCTTTCAGGCAATCGACTCTGCGATTCAGTCTTCACGCCAAGTACCAACGCCTTACCGCTTTCGAGGACCGAGCGAATCAGAGTCTCCAAGACTGCCGACTGTTCGACTGTTGTTCCCACCCATGCCTTGGAGACCATCGTGACGAACTCCGTGTTGTTGAAGTAGCGGCCGACATTCCTGTACGATACGGCGCTGCCTCCCTTGGGTCCCTTTATCGATGGATCAGTGCTAAGGACGCTCCAATAATCCAGTGGGAGGTACATTCCGGGGATAAGCCCTACATCATCGGGGTCGAACACAATGCGCGGGCACAGCTTCAAAAAAAAGGGACTGTTGCTTAGCCGATACCCGTCTTTCCCGGAACTCGGTGGACAGCTCTGCAACTTGTCTCGGAGTTTGCGCATCCGGTCTATTTCGAGGTCCAATTGGCTGTCGGGCAATCGAAAGACTGCTTCATTCGCTTCGCGCTCCATCGCCTTGTACTGCACCATGACGAATGAACGGAACCTCTCGTTGAAATAGACCAAGTCTGTCCCGGTCTGCTCCTCGAGCGGAAGTCTGTTGGCTAACACTACCGTGAGTCGGACAAGAGGGGCTTCGAAAACCGCTATGCCAGGTGAACAGCTCCTAATCAACTCGTATCCGGGAAGTTTAGAGAGATCATTAATAACCATGGCGTCTTCACGGAGATATGTCCTTGGCAGGCCGTCAAGAAAGGACGCAGGGCGCGATTCTTGTCCTGGGTCCCACTCCTGAAGTGCGTCCCGTGACAGCCCCGCCAGTGTAAGGGCTGTGGAAACAGCCAACTTCTGGGCTGCAAGTCCCCCGAGACTCGCCACTGACAGCCTGCTTAGTCGTTCTGCTCGGCCCTGACCGAATCTTCGGAGACTGATGCTCAACGATGGGGCAAGGGAAATGAGTGCATCAACGACGGCGGCGAGAGTCTTCGGAGTGAGCAGACCTCCGCTGTGCAACCGCTCCGATGCCCAGTGTCGGAGCCGTCGCGGAACGCGGCCCAGGATCGTTTCCACAGGAACAGGCGGGTGCACGCCTACCACGTTCTCAATGTTCAGGCGTCGTAGACCAGTGCCTGCACGAACTCCACGTTTTCCCTGCCCAACGTGTGTGATCTTCATGGCTTCGGAAACAACTAAGCATACCAGCGGTGCATTCCGACTGTGTACGAAGTCAGGAACAGGTTCGGCGAAGTTGGCCAATCCGTCCAGGCATTCGCCAAAGACCTCGTATCTTCCCTCGGTAAGTCTCAGAACGAAGCCGTTTGCCGTTGTCATCGGAGTCCTGCCAGTTCGGTGCACGTCATGAGTCAAGGTCTATGATGACGCGTCGGGAAGTATGGGAGCACTGGGGAAGACGGGGACACTTCCGGTATTCTCGCGTCCCTCATTCCCGTTTTCCTTCCACAATCTTGATTTCCTTCCCCGTCAGCCCATACAACTCATACACCAACTCATCTATCTGCCGGTCGGTGGCTTTGATGCGGCGTTCGATGGCGGCCTTGGGAGTCTCGGGGACATCATCCCCAATTCCTTACTTCTCGGACCGGTCTGATTTCCGCGTCCATCGGGTGGCGGTGGGACGCTTCTCGCGATTCGAGGTTGCTTCATCCCTTGCTCGTTGCCTCCAGTATCTCCGCCGGTGTCTTGCGGCCACGTTCTGTCCGGTCGAAGTCGGCATCGAAACTGACCAGTGTCAGGTTGTGCTTCTCCGCCGCTACGTACTGGTAGGCATCATCGAAGTCGAGCCGGGAACTCTTGCAGACTTCGAGTGCGTGCAACAGGTCTTGAATGTCCAGACGAATTCTCAACAACCCGGTGTCCGCGATGGTGTCCAAGAGGAAGTCGGAGCAGACTTCGTGCTTCTTCAGACGGCTGAGAATAACACCCACCGAGTAAATCGAGAACTCCGTGATTGCCAGTAGTCGCCCTTCCACCTGTCGCATGAAGTTCTGGACTTCGCCGGCCCGCTCTTGTTCGAGGATGCTTTCCAACCAGACGTTCGTGTCAACGAGGTACATCAGTTGCCCCACCACTCAAGTGCCTTTTTCTGGAGTTCCAGCGAAGTGTACTTATCCCGATACTCACGCAGCGCACCGGCCCAAGTCTGGCGTAGGTACTTCTGTTTGGGACGCGCCCGGGTCGCGTTCAGGAACCTGGCAAAGTCCCTGACCTCCGACTGTAACTCCTCAGGCAATTCCTTTGTCAGTTCGAGCACTTCATCAAGTGTTTTCATGTTTCACCTCACGTTTTCAGAGTCAATATAGCCTTTTCTCGCCGCCAAATCAAGCGCGGGCGCACCCCGCCAATGCGGAACGAGTAGTCCGGTGCTTTGGTCGTGCCGCCAACCCTGAGCGCGGCTTCGTGGACCACCTGGCGGTAGCGGAGGTCGAACCCCTGCCGGTTGGCCATGTCCCAGCCCATCGCTTCGAAGAACGGGTCGAGGAACTCCTTGCGGACCTGGGCTTCGTTGTAGGCCGGGGAGCGGTAGGCCGCGACGTTCCGGTCGAAGTTGTCGACCAGGCGGAGGATGGTGTCCGGTGCTTTGTCCTTGCGCATCGCCTGCCAGCATATTGGCAGGGCAGTGAAAGTCAAGACGACTCGGGCGGCGGTTCGGGGTCTGTAACGGCTGCCGTGGCCGCGGCCGGAGCGAGGGCCGTTGTGCCGGTCGGAAGGTAGGCCGGGGCGAGAGCCGCATGGAGGACCATTGCGCCGGTCGCAAGGAGGACCTCAGCGGTAGCTTGTGCGCCGGCCGATGCATGAGCCGCAGGGTGTGCCGTAACGGACGTCGCAGGAAGGGCCACCCCGTTTCCCGCTGCGGCGGCCGTCGTGATTGCCGCAACGATAGCCGTTGTGATTGCCGTAGCGACAGCCGGGGCATTACCCGGGAAGTCTGCCGCGTCGGGTGCCAGGAGGAGGACCACAGCCCCCCCCAGGGTCCGGGGGGCGGCCCTCAGAATAGCAGCACAGAAAGTAAACCATTGGTTATTAGTGGTTTAGCAGGCATGTTGCGTTCCGGGGTCCAGTTCTCTCTAATCCCGGTGAAAGGAGTTCGCGACGGCGTACCGGGGCACATTGCTGTCTCCTTCTGCCATGTCTACCCCATCGGCCAATTCGAGATCGCCTTGGCGGTTTTGTTTCTTGACTTCTGCCTGCCGTGTCCATCTGTGTTGTACCCTCCAAGGACACTTTCCACTCGTTCTGTTCTGCCACAGTGTTCATCGGTGTTCATCTGTGGTTCACTCGCTCCAATCATCCGTGGTTACGCAGGACAGCACCGCGTTGCACCCTCCCGAAGTTCGGCTTGACCACCCGGCCCGCAGGGACTACATTCTGAACTGATGCCGGATGATTCCGGGTTCCTGAACCTGTGCCGCGCGCGGCGGTCGGTGCGCCGGTTCTCCGACCGGCCGGTCAAGAAGGAGAAGCTGAACCTATGCCTGGAGGCGGCCCGGCTTGCCCCTTCGGCCGAGAATAAACAGCCCTGGCGGTTCGTCGTGTTCGATGACCCGGACCGAAAGGATGCCCTTGCCCGGGCGGTGTTCACCGGCATCTACGCCCGCTCCGGCAACTTCGCGGCCGCGCCCGTGCTCGTGGCCCTGCTCATCAAGGAGAATGTCGTCATCAACAAGGGAGCGAAGCTGGTGCAGGGAACTCCGTACCAGTACGTCGATGCCGGCATCGCGGGCGAGCACTTTGTCCTGGCCGCGGCCGAGCAGGGACTCGGCACCTGCTGGGTCGGCTGGTATGATGGCCGCGCCCTGGTCAAGTACCTTGGCCTCAGGGGCAAAGGCTACAAGCCGGTCGCCCTGTTCGCAGTCGGCTATCCGGCCACGGATATCAGCCCCCACGTGCCCGACCGTAAGGACCTCGGCGCGGTCGTCTCCTGGAACCGACCGCCGAAATAGCGGCGCGCACCCTCCCGCAACCCCCGCCAATCGCGACTTCGGTCTGCTGCGTATTGATTCTCCCGCCGGATTTTGTTATCATTAGTATACATTCGTACTGGGAAGTGAAGGGAGACAATTTGCACGACCTGCTCAGGAAGCTTCGTACCGAACATACCGAATTGCAGCAAGCCCTTGCCGGAATCCGTCCGCGCCAGTTCCGCACCGGCGAGGGCCACCAGCGCATCAACCGGGTGCGGGACCTGTTCCGCAGTCATGTCCGCGAAGAAGAGAACCGCCTCTACCCGGCACTGAGGAAAGCAGCCCGGGAAGACAGGGACCTGACCGGCCGGCTCCGACGCTGGGGCGACGACCTGAAAATCGTGACCAGCCTGGCTGAGGATTTCTTCCAGAAGTACGAGAAAGGCAAACCACAACTGATCGAGTTCGCCACCGACCACGGCGCTTTCCTGACAATCCTCAGGATCCGGCTCAAACGGGAAGAAGAGACCCTCTTCCCGTTGTATGACCGGCTGAACAGCAGCAACTAGCTCGGACAACACCGGCTGTCCCGGCAGCCGCACAGCAACACCGCTCCGCAAGCAACGTTCACGGAAGGATATCCCGGTTGCGGACCGGCTCCCGTCCGCGAGCCCGCTTCCCGAAAACCGACATAGGAGCGAAAACCACCGATAAACACTGATAGACGCAGGCAAAGAGGAAATGCCGAAGTGCGATAGTAATCTGGTTCCATCTGTGGTTCTATTCCGGTTCCTGGGCCGCTTCACCCGCCTTGACACCACCGAGGCTGTGAAGAAACTATCCGGATGACGAGCACCGTCCTGGCGGATTGGCTGCGGACGAGACAGGGCATCGCGTTTGTGCTGGGAATCGTAACCCTGGCTTCGGTCTTGCTATACCTGCCGACTATCGAGTACGACTTCGTCTGGGACGACACTTCGCTCATCGTCGATAATGAACTCCTGGCTGAATCCCAACCCTGGAACCTGTTCGAGCGCAGCTTCTGGTCCGGGGCCCCGGAGCTCCCCGGCGGCACTGCCCAGGTTTTCTATCGACCGCTGGTTTCTCTCAGCTTCTGGTGCGACCTGAAGGTCGCCGGCCCGAACCCGGCCTTTTTCCACCTCATCAATCTCATTCTCAACGCCTTCATGGCCGCCATGGTGGCGCTTATCCTCTGGGAACTACTCCACTCCGGGGTCTGGGCTGGTCTTGGCGGCCTGTTGTTTGCGGTCCATTCCTCGCACGTCGAGTCCACCGCATTCATCTCCGGCCGGACCGACCTGCTGCTCGGGCTGTTCATCGGCATTGCCGCTTTCGCAATGCTCCGCTGCCTGCGTCAACGGAATTTCCGCTGGGCTCTGCTCGTCCCGGTCGGTTTCGCCCTTGCCCTGCTCAGCAAGGAAACCGCCATTCTCTTCCCGGTGCTGCTCGCGCTTGCTCCCCTGCTTACTCAGACCCGGTACAGCCGGCGCTACTGGCTGCTGATCGGCGTCACGGTCGCCGTCGGTACGGGCTATCTCCTGCTGCGCGGGCACGTCGTCGGGGCAGTGTTGCCGGTACCGCTCGACGCGCCGATCAGGCGCTTCGTCGAAGTAGCCAATACGTTCGGGCTCTACCTGAGGATGTTCGTCTGGCCGTTCGCGCATCAAGTCAAGTTCCCGGCTGACCCGGAATTCGCCAACCTGACCTCGAATGCGCTGTTCGCCCTGCTCTTCGTCGTCGGCCTGCCCCTGCTGATAATCAAGCGCCGGTTCTGGGTAGCCCTCCTCGGGTTCACCTGGACGATACTGTTCCTCCTGCCGGTCTCCAATATCGTCCCAATCGGCCCCCAGGCCGCCGAGCGACTGCTCTATCTGCCTTCGGCCGGACTCGTCATTCTCGTCATCACCCTGCTGTCCCGCGCGCTTCACATGCACACCACGACGCGCAAGTTCGCCGGGGCTGGTCTGGCAATTGTCTGCATTGCCCTCGGCGCCGACAGCTTCACCCGCCTACCGGTCTGGCGCAACGAGGAAGTCCTGTTCGCAACGATGGCGGCTGAAGCCCCGCGCGCGCCCAGCGCCTATGCCAACCTCGCCAACGTGGTCCATGCCGCCCGGCCCGACTCGGCCATCCGCCTCTACCGTCACGCAATCTCCCTGGACCAGGGTTACGTGCGCGCTCACATCAATGTCGGGATACTCTACAGCCAGCGGCAGGAGCACCGCCGGGCACTGCATCACCTGCGCATCGCCGACGAACTCCGACCGAACTCGGTCCAGGTCCTCAATAACCTGGGCCTGGCATACCTGGCCGCGGAGAAACCGGAAAGCGCCCTGGTCTATCTCGATAGGGCAGTCGCAATCGAAACCGGCTCCGCCCAGGCCCGGCTGAACCGTGCAATCGCCCTGAACGCGACCGGCCGGTCCGCCGCAGCGGACAGCGAGCTGTATCGCGCAATCGAAATCAAACCGGATTTCATCCCGGCCCGGCTGTTCCTCGCCGAGCGGTTCGACAAGAAAGGAATGCTCGATAGTGCGGCCCGTCATCTCGCAGCCGCCATCCGCATCGAACCTGGTCAACTCGGCCCGTGCAACCGGCTCGGCACGATTCTTGTGCAACTGGGGGACTCGGCCCGCGCCGAACGGTATTACCTTCAGGCCCTGAAGCTCGATTCCACTTTCGTGCCGGCGCTCTTCAATCAGGCCATCCTCTACGCTGCCCGGGGTGACACCGCCGCCGCGCTCAAGCTTGCCGGACGCGCGAACCGACTGAGACCCGACCTGGCCGCGGTGGAGCAGTTGTGTCGCGACCTCGGCAGTCCTGATTGATTCTCGAAGAAGGAACTACGACCCGTACCGCGCCGCAATCGGCATCCTGCCGAATGCCCTGCCGGAAATCCTGATTCCCGGAACCGCCTGCCGCCGCTTGTACTCGCTCCGGATGACCGCAGCAATCACCCAGCGTACGGTTTCCGGGTCGAACCCGGCCGCGGCAATCTGTTCGGGCGACTGCCTTTCATCGACGTACCGGGTCAGGATGCCGTCCAGGACTTCGTAGGGTGGCAGCGTATCCTGGTCTTTCTGCCCGGGCTTGAGTTCGGCGGAAGGAGCTTTCTCAATCGTCGCCGCGGGAATCAACTCCCGCTCCCGGTTGATATACCGGGCCAACTCGTAGACCATCGTCTTGGGAACGTCGGCCAGGACCGCCAATCCCCCGCTCATGTCTCCGTACAGGGTGCAATAGCCGACCGCCAGTTCACTCTTGTTCCCGGTGGCAATAACCAGACAACCGAACTTGTTTGACAGCGCCATCAGGATGTTACCCCGGACCCGAGCCTGGACGTTCTCCTCGGTCACATCCGTTTTCCGGCCGGCAAACTGCTTCTTGAGCGTCTTCAGGTAGCTTTGGTAGACTGGTGAAACCGGGATGGTCTCAAACCTGATGCCGAGGTTTCCAGCCAAACGCCTGGAATCCTTGACACTGCCCTCAGAAGAGAATTCTGAAGGCATCGTCACCCCGAGCACGTTATCCTTGCCCAAAGCCGCAACCGCTAGGCAACATGCCACAGCCGAATCTATTCCGCCCGAAAGACCCAGCACCACCTGCTTGAATCCGCACTTTCTCACATAATCCTGCACACCCAGGACCAGCGCATTGTGAACCGACTCAATCCGTTCCTCCGGCTGATAGGTTCCCGGCTTTCCCTGGGCTTTTGTGTCAATGACAGCAACCTGCTCGCGGAATGAGTCCATCACCAGCAGCGGTTCACCCTGGGAATCGAGCACCATGCTCCGGCCGTCGAAAACCAGTTCGTCATTTCCCCCGACCTGGTTCACAAACACAAAGGGAACCTTGTACCGCTCGACATTGCGGCTCATCAACCGGAAGCGCACCTCATCCTTCCCGACCGAGAACGGCGAGGCCGAAATACTGATGAGCAAAGTGGCTCCGGCCCGGGCCAGATCAGCAATCGGGTCGGTCTCATGCATCATTCGACTTTCTGGTTCGCTCCAAGCGTCCTCACATATTGAGATGCCCAGCACCTCATCCTTGAATCTCACTTTCTTCGTTGCCGGTGCCGGGTCGAAGTAGCGCAGCTCATCAAACACATCATACGTCGGCAGCAGGGTCTTGGCCTGGCGCAGAACCTCCCTGCCGTCGCTAATCAGCACCGCCGCATTCTGAAGCCCTTTGCCGGTCTTGCTGCCGGTGCGCACTACTGTGCCGACCAGGAGGCCGGTGTCAGGGCATCGCTTGGAAATGCCGACAAGTTGGGTCAGCGCCTGTTCAGCCCGGTCGATGAACCAGCCCCGCTCAAGCAGGTCCTGGGGCGGGTATCCGGTGAGGAACATCTCCGGGAAGACAACCAGGTCCGGGGCGTCCTTCCTGACCTGTTCAAGCGTGCTTTCGACCCTGGCCAGGTTGCCCTGGATATCACCGACAACCGGGTTCAACTGGGCGATGGCTATTCTCATGTTCGGTCTCGGAAGCTAGTTTGCCAAACCTTTCTTCCTTGTCAATCCGGCCCGCACCCGATATGATGAATATGATGGTCCGTTGCCTGCTTCCCGTTCTCCTGCTCATGGCCGCTATTTCGGCCCAGAGCCTGCCCGAAGCTGCGCTCCCCGAGTCACTGCCCGTCGTGGAGCCCGACTCCACGCCGCGGGCCGAACCCAACACCCTGGTCCCGTCCGCGGCCGACTCCGCTGTGCCGACCGGCTCTGTCATCACTGCTGTTGACTCAACCCCGGTCAGAGAAGACGACGACATCGACCTGTCCGGCCATACCGTCGTTCTGTCGGTCGATGATGGCTATCACTCGATCTTCACCAATGTCTACCCCCTGCTCAAACGATACGACATGACGATAACCCTCGGTGTCATCTGCGACTACGTCCGCGAGGGCAAACCCTCATACAGACCGGCGGGCGGGTTCATGAAGCGAAGTGAAATCCAGGAACTCATCGACTCCTGCGGCATCGAAATCGCCAGCCATACCTTCTCCCACCCGTTTCTCACCCGGATCGACAGTGCGGCCGCGTGGAAGGAAATCAGCAATTCCAGGACCTTCCTCGAATCCATCTTCGACACCGAAGTCGTCACTTTCGTTTATCCGTACGGCGATATGAACAGACGAGTCCGCCGAATGGTCCGCCGGGCCGGGTACAAACTCGGCCGTGCGGTCCGGCCGGGCTCGCCGAACTTCGGGGCCGACCCCTACCGGATTCCCGAACTGGAACTGCGCAAGGAAACGAAAATTGAGGACATCAAAGCCCATATTCGGCGACGCCGGACAACAGTACTGCTGCTCCACCAGATTGTATCCAAGCCCGATGTCTTCACCCAGTGGTCGGTCGCTGATTTCACCGAGCTGCTCGGCTGGATGCACCGGCACAATGTGCGGGTCGCAACCCTGGCCCGGCTGCACCGCGAATGGTGGATGGACAAGATGCTGCAGGTCATGGGAGACGTGGCGGCCGCCTATCCGGACCGCCGCAAACGACTGCTATTCCAGGATGTAGACGTCGACGCTACCGAGGCTGCGCACCCCCGCTGACGTGAACGCGGCGATATTCTCCCTCGCCCCCACGAAAATGTCGATGTGCTTGCCTTTCACCGCGCTGCCGATGTCCTGGGCATAGAAGATGCCACTCTGGGGTCTGCCGTTCACCACGACCTGCTCGGCCTGGGGAATGTAGACCCGCGCCCCAATCGGAATCACCCTGGGGTCCACCGCAATCGACTTCAGTTCGGTGAGCATATGCCCGCCGTACCCCATGAACCGGTCCCCGATCATGACCCGGTTCGCCTTCTTCATGTAGCTGATGCAGCGGCCGTCCCGGAGCCGGGCCGCAGCCTCGATCCTGAACGCCTTCACAAACGACCGCGAGAACCGGCCGACGAGCTTGCCTTTCGTGTCGTACAGCGGTACGGCGCGGCTCTTCGGGTAGTCCTTCTCCTCGACTACCCAGTAGAAAGTGGTCTTGAACTTGCCCATGTACCGGGCGTCAGGAACGTCGGGCGCCGGACCCACTGCCTCCTCAAGCAGCCAGTCCGGCGGGTCCACTGTGAACTGCCGCGGCAACGAAGTCTGCGCCTTCGGCCCGAGGCAGGCAATGAACGCCAGGATGAGTCCGACAGCCCGTTTTCGCATGGCGTCTATTATCCAGTCTCACGGCCCAAGTCAAGCCGTTCAGCCGAAAACCGATACAGGAATCTCACCGCCAAGGACGCCAAGGTCGCCAACTGAGTTAGACCGGACCCGGCCCGAAATCACCCAACGGGGGCGACGTGACCCGGACTGGTGAGAATCGGCGAAGTAACGTGGAGTCTACCTCCGGACTTTGCGTTCTTGGCGCTCTTGGCGGTTCCATTTCGGTTCTGGGCATTCAGCCCGACGCCGGCGGACACCGCAGGGCCGCACGACAGGACCACTGGCAGGCAGGAAACCCGACTCACGGTATGTGAAAAGAGCCCTTCCGGGCCGGAATCCGGGGCTACCCGAGGTTCAGTTCGGACTGACCGGGCCGGACTTGCTTGCGGCCGAAATGCTCATATGCCTGCTGGGTCGCAACCCGGCCGCGCGGCGTACGCTGAATAAACCCCTCCTGCACGAGAAAAGGCTCATACACCTCCTCGATCGTTCCCGCGTCCTCGCCGACCGCCACCGCCAGCGAGCTGAGCCCGACCGGGCTGCCTCGGAACTTGTCAATCAGCGTCAGCAGTATCTTCTTGTCCATTTCGTCCAGGCCCCGGGCGTCGACGTCAAGCCGGCCCAGCCCGTACTGAACCACCTCCTGGTCGATCCTCTCCCGGCCCTGAACCTGGGCGAAATCCCGCACCCGGCGCAGCAGCCGGTTGGCGATGCGGGGCGTGCCGCGCGCCCGACCGGCAATCTCCCGTGCCCCGTCGATGTCGATCTCGACCCCGAGAATCCGCGCCGACCGCTCGACAATCTTGAGCAGGTCCTCCGGCGGGTAGTAGTCGAGACGGAACGTAATCCCGAATCTGGAGCGCAGCGGCGCGGTCAGGAGACCGGACCGGGTGGTCGCGCCGACAAGCGTGAAGTCGTGAAGAGTAATCCTCTCCGAACGCGCGCCCGGGCCCTTGTCGATCAGCACGTCGATGCAGAAATCCTCAAGCGCCGGGTACAGGAACTCCTCGACCGCCTTGTTGGTACGATGAATCTCGTCGATGAAGAAAACGTCCCGCGCGGCAAGGCCGGTCAGGATGCCGGCCAGGTCAACCGGCCGCTCCAGGATCGGACCCGAGCTGCACCGTATCCCGGTTCCCATCTCCTCGGCGATGATGTACGCCAGCGTGGTCTTGCCCAGGCCCGGCGGCCCGAACAGCAGCACGTGCTCAAGCGGCTCCTCCCTCATCCTCGCCGCCTCGACGAACACCCTGAGATTGTCCTTGACCCGCTGCTGGCCGACGAACTCATCGAGCCGGCGCGGTCGTATCTGCTCGTCCAGTGCATCTTCACCCGCCAGGCACCGGGGTGAAACCAGCCTCTCGCCGCTCGTCATTGCCCGTTCCTACCTTGCCTGTAGCGCCAGCTTCAGGATTTCCTGCAGTGTCATGTCGTCGGCAAGCCCGATCCGGCCCAGCCGGGAACGGGCTTCTCTCCGCGTCAGCCCGAGCGAAACCAGCGCCGCCGCGGCATCCACCAGCAGCGGTTTGTCGGGCTGTGTCGGAACCGTCTTCTCGCTCAGTTCGACCAGGACCCGCTGTGCCTTCTTCGGCCCGATGCCGGGAACCGTCTGCACCACCTCGATCCTGCCCGACGCTATCGTGTCGAGTATCTCCTCCGGGCTGAACCGGGACAGGAAATTCAGCCCTGCTTTCGGCCCGATACCCTTGACCGACAGCAGCAGCCGGAACACATCCCGTTCCCCGGTGTCGAGGAACCCGTACAACTCGACCCCGTTCTGGGTGAACCGCGTGACAACGAAGAACTCGGCCGTATCGCCGAGTCCCCCGAGTCGATTCGAAGTAGAGAGCGGCACACCAATCTCATAGCCCGTACCCCGGCAGTCGAGCACCACCCGGGTCGGTTCCTTTTCCCGGATTATCCCGCGCAGGAACGCAATCATCCGGCCGCCAGCGGGAAAACCCCACGCTTGGCGAGGCAGTAGGCCGCAGCCAGCGCATCGGCCGCGTGTTCCGGCACCTTGTCGTCAAGCGACAGGAGTTGCCTGATCATGTAGTTCAACTGGCTCTTGGAGGCCCGGCCGCTGCCGGTCACCGCCAGCTTGATCGTCGCCGGTGTGAGTTCTTCAATCGGCACGCCCCTTCTGGCCAGGACCAACAGCAACACGCCCCGGGACTGGGCCGAAAGTATCACGCTCCGCGCGCCGACCGTCTTGAAAAAAAGTGTCTCGATTGCACAGCAGTCCGGACGATTGGCACTGAGGACCTCCTCCAGGCCGGAAGCAAGCCGGTCCAGCCTTTCGGGAATCCCGGCCTTGCTGTCGGTCTTGATAACTCCGAAATCAACCGTCCGGCCACCCTCAATAATCCCGTACCCGGTGGCGCTCAATCCCGGGTCGATTCCAAGTACTCTGCCGGTGGAATTAGCCGCCGGACACCTTCTCGAGGATCTCGTCCGGGATATCGAAATTGGCGTACACCTGTTGGACTTCTTCCAGTTCCTCGAGCATCTCAACCAATCTCAGCACCCTGGTCGCGTCTTTCTCTCCCACTGCCACAGTGCTCGCCGCAATCTGGGTCAACTCCGCGCTCAACCATTCGACCCCGGCCTCCTTGAGTTGCTCCTTCACCGCTTCGTAACTGCCCGGCGCGGTAACGACCGAGAACCCGCTCTCATCGGTCTGGACGTCGTCAGCGCCGGCTTCCAACGCCGCTGTCAACACCGCATCCTCATCCGCCTTGTCCTTGGAGATCACGATCAGGCCCTGAGGCTTGAACTGCCACGCCACGCACCCGGCCGCGCCCATGCTGCCGCCGTACTTGTCGAACACGTGACGGACCGCGGCGGTGCTCCGGTTCTTGTTGTCGGTGATGGCATTGACCAGTATCGCCACCCCGCCCTGACCGTAGCCCTCGTAAACGACCTCTTCATAGCGGACGCCGGGCAGTTCCCCGGTACCTTTCTTTATCGCCCGTTCGATATTGTCGGCCGGCATGTTGATGCCTTTGGCCGCCTCGACCGCGGACCGAAGTCGGGGATTGGCTTCAAGGTCTCCGCCACCCGTCCGCGCCGCCGTGGTGATTTCCCGAATCAGCTTGGAGAATGCCTTGCCCCGGGCGGCATCCGTCTTCGCCTTCTTGTGCTTTATGGTTGCCCATTTGGAATGTCCGGACATTACATATCCTCCTTGGAAAATCAGTTCAGGCCCCTATTCTAGGTCGGTCTCCGACCCTGTCAACGTCTATTGTCGGCGCATGGCTGACGACCAAACCATTGCTACGGTGCGGGACGCGAAACGAAAGCGGAGCAGCGATGAACCCTGCTCCGCCTTCCAGGATGACGCTGGAGTTATTCGCCGTAGACTATGACTTTGTACGTTGCGATGATGCCGAGGATGTTCGTCATCTCGGTGTCAATATGGTGGATTTGGGTGATGCCTCCGACCTCCATTGCCCGCTTGATGCTTGCATCGCCGGTGATGATGAGTCCCAAAAAGGACTGCATCGACGCCTCACCCATCTTGGCTACGCCGGTTGTAGTCGGGCCGTAGTAGCTGACCGAGGCCAGCGGGGCCCTCGTGTTCTGATACAGCAGGCCGCCGCCGCCCATGGCAATCATCGCGCCGCAACCGGCCATGGTGGTCACGGCAAACGCAGCCAGCAGAGTCACGAGCAGGAGCTTCTTCATCTGACTTCCTTTACGGTACGTTGCTTCTTCCTGTGCTGTCCTCTTCTGAGGAATGTACACCAGCCGAATCTATCCAATCCCAATCCGATGTCAAGCTTGCTATTCCAGGACTTTCCCCGTTTCTCACGTGAATTTGGAGAAGCAGAGTTGTGGGTCGTTGGACGGTGGTGCGGAAGAACACAACGGCCCTTTGCCCAAGCGACTCAGGATGTATGATATCCCGTCGGCAATCGCATAGTATCGGAATGGTGCGATGCCGTAGAATCGCCTTGCCGCCTGCAGTACGCGCCGTGTCAAAACCGCCAGCCGCAGCCGGTCGCCGAGATGCACCGCCGCAAAGTAACTCGCCGCCAGTACCAGCGCCGTCAAGTTGCACAGCCGCCGGCACGTCAACACCCGGATGTCCTCCGGATTGTAACTTTGCTTCGTAAAGCGTAGCGCTTCTTCGATCCGCCACCGCGTCAGATAGCCTTCCACCACAAACCACAACACGCGTCGGTTCCGACGTAGCGGCAGATTCGTCAACAGCATCAGCGGCGCCTCACCGAAACCTCGGACTACCACCAACCCCAATTCCTCCGACCGCCCAGGCAGTCGCACCCGCCGAAAGCCATACGCCAGCCGGTACGTCTTCTCCTCACCCGAAGTCTCTTTGATAATCCTTTCCTCGTAACATGAGGAACACCCACGGGCAATGTCTTCTGCCAGACGACACTGACCCCGAAAGAACAGATCGCGATCACCCCTTAGCCTTATGATGAATCGCATCTTCCGGTCTAACAATGGGTTGTAGACTTTCTTCCGATCCATGCCTCGGTCGGCAACCCAAATGCCGCGTGTCCCGCAATACTCGGTCACCGTATCCGCCGCCTTGAGCAGCTCGTCGTTCTCGCTCTGATACTCAGGTGCTGCGGCGGAGTAAAGCGATTGGTGAAGCGGGATGATATCGTTACCACCGGATTGACAGGCAATCACATTGCACAGCCAGTAGCCATCCACCAGTGTCTTCGCGCTTCCGTCCCGCACCAAAGCCAGATACTCCATCTTCTTGGCGTAGGCCTTACGAATATCACTGGTGTCCAGAATCAGCAGTGCATCTTTCTGTACCCGGCGACTGCCCAGGCGGGCGATCTGGTCCAGAAGTACGCTCGCCAACCCGTTATTATTCAGGTTGGTTGAGAGCCGATCCTCGGTCTTTTTGAGCGAAACCGGTTCCTCCAGGGCGCGTCCGATCTGGCTCAGCTTCACGTCCATACTAACCAGAATACCGTAGAGCATCTGCTCGACAAATCGCCCCAGCGGTTTGGAAAAACGGGGGGG
>CBDUVZ010000005.1:0-53940 GCA_965370805.1 uncultured bacterium
CTAATGTACTCATGGAGCCGCAGCCATTTTCAACTAGGAAAGGGACAATCTCGCAGATGCTGGCCATGGGCCGGGGGTTGATGATAAGGCCCAAGCTGCTGTTGGTGGATGAACCGACGGTCGGCCTGTCGCCCAACTTCGTGGACCTGGTGTTCGACAAGCTGACCGAGGTCAACAAGGAAGGCACCAGCATCCTGCTCGTTGAGCAGAACGCCCGGATGGCGCTGGAGGTTTGTTCCCGGGCCTACGTGTTCGAAGTGGGCCGGATTGCGTTCGATGGTCCACGCGCGGAACTCATCGAAGACCCCCGAATCCAGAAGGCATACCTGGGCGGGTAGTTCCGCCAGCCGCCTCTTCGATTTCAGATTGTAGATCGGTGATTTCAGATTTCCGAACCCATATCCAGATGCGTTCCGCTGGCCGGAGTTGTGTTGACTGCGTACTGATCGCTTTGGGCCTTGTGCTTGTCTGCCGTGCGGCCCGGCCTTGACATCTTCGCCCGATGTGCTACTTTCACGTAACACTGAAAATGAGGAGTTGACGTGAATGAGTTGAATTATACCGTCCTGTTTGAGCCCTTGGAGGATGGGGGCTACATGGTTGTTGTTCCTGCTTTGCCGGGTGTCATTACCTGTGGTGAAACGCTGGACCAGGCTCGAACCATGGCCGCGGATGCAATCAAGTGCCACTGTGAGGGACTGTTGAAAGATGGCGAGCCGCTTCCCGATGACAAGACGATCAAGATGGAGCCTGTCAAAGGGGCTAATTAGGGACAACCACCTATTTCCCCCGCCATTCTCGTTCCCTCTGCCGCGAGCGCAGTTGCCGGTCAGCGACCGATGGGGAATTCCGGGGACATAGTAAAGGATTTCCCGGGGGAAACCCGGGGACACTTGAGCCATCAGACGGCATCTGCGCTCGCGCAGCGGTCGGTCCTCCGACGAACGCAGAGCCCACATTTCCGCTCAGACGTCGCGGGGACAAGACGACCACGGGGAAGTCGCGACGACGCAATACCTGACTCGGCACCGATTCCGCAGCCTCTACCCGGGAGCGGGTAATTCCTTTCATGGCCTGAACCGGTGTTCGTTCTTGACTCGGCTGCAGGAGCAACTACTATGCTCTTGAGAATAGTGGTGATATGCAGCAAACAACCAGGGAAGTAGAATGCTTAGACGTCTGAGCATCTGTCTTGTTCTGTCCGTATTCGCAATCGGAATCGCATCGGCCCAGGTCGGGATACAGACCGCGGCGCAGAACAGTTGGCTGGTGTCCGGCTCCGGGAGCATGACCTACGTGCTTTCCTCGGAGTCCGGCGAGGACTCCGAAGAAGGGTCTCTGAGCCTCAGTCTCATTCCGCGCGTGCTCTGATTCCCGATTGACGGCCTCGGAGTCGGCGGCGACGCCCAGTTCAGCTACTACACCAACTACTCCACGAACACCACGTTCGGTATCGGGCCACGGGTGGCTTACTACCTGCGGCAGCCAAGGCGGCGCTACCCGGCCGCGTGCTGCATGACGCCCTGTGTCGGGCCCAACGGCTGGTGGATGCCTTACGCCGGCGCAACGTTCATGTACCTGATGAGCAGCTACAAGTACGGTGAGTCGGATCCGACGACGACGAACGGCTGGCGGCTCAAGCTGGGTGTCGGTGTATCGCCCGTTGTAGGGACCAAGGGAACGATGCCGGTCGAGCTTGGATTCCAGACCGACAGCCAGACGTACGGCGAGGGCGAATACAAACACACATCCACGAGCAGCAAGATCTACCTCGAAGTCGGGTTCGGCGCGTTCCTCTGGAAGAAAGACTGAAACTGACAGCCTGAGAAGACAGCGGGGACACGCAAGCGTCCTCGCTGTCTTCTGCCGGAACAGGTCCTACCCGGCCGGGGCGGCTGAGCCTGCACTCCCGGTGTCGAACTGGCGCACGATTCCGCCGAGGAGCAGGAAAGCAATCACCGCGCCGGGCGCGAGCGCCAGGATCAACGCGCTTATCCACGGCAGGAGCCCGAATCCACCCGTACCGAAGACCGCAATCAATCCGCCAAACATCGGCGGCACCAGAACGAACAGCACCGCAATACCGACCACGTGCACCAGCACGACCGTATACCAGCCCCATTTCTGCCGTCCCAGCAGGCCGATTGAGCCCACAAAAAGGACTGCGTTGAGCAGCAACGATAACCGACTGAGCAATACCGCATACCGCAGGACCTCGGCGATATCCGCAACAGTGACCTCGCCGGCGAATATCATCGGCTCGACCGGCAGCAGCGTCGGCCGGATAATCAGTTCCGCCACGCCGGCCAGCGCCGCGAGGGCGGACTGGACCAGCAGCATCCAGGCGACCAGCGTAAGCGAAACCCGCCAGCGTCGGTCGGAATCATTCGTGCCGACGCCGGCGGGCATAAGTTGTTGTGCGGGCTACTTTGCCGTGCCCGACTTCCCCAGCTTGTCAGTGATAATCTGCTCGAGGTCCGGCGTGCCCTTTTCCTTGAGCGAGTACTTCACCCGGACAATCGGCTTGTTCGCCTTGATCAGCCGGCTGAGGTCGATCGGTGTCCCGCTGACCACGGCGTCGCAGTCCGCCTTGTTGATTGCCGTTTCCAACTCGTCGAGCTGGTCTTTCGAGTAGCCCATCGCCGGCAGCACGTCTTTCAGGTGTGAGCTGTGTTCGAGTTCCCTGGCGAGTGAACCGGTCGCGTACGGCTTCGGGTCGATAATCTCGGCCGCGCCGAACCGTTCGGCCGCGAGCCGGCCCGCGCCGAACGCCATCCCGCCGTGGGTTACGGTCGGTCCGTCTTCGACCACGAGCACCCGCTTGCCTTTGATCGCATCCGGGGCCGCTACTTCAAGCGGCGACTCGGCATGGACAATGACCGCGTCCGGGTTCACGGCCCGCGCCGTCGCTTCGACCAGCGCGATCTGCTCCGGCGTTGCCGTGTCTTCCTTGTTGATTACCACGACGTCGGCCATGCGCAGGTTCACTTCGCCCGGATGGTACGCGGTGCCGTGCCCGGCCCGGAGCGGGTCGGTCACGACAATCAGCAGGTCGGGCTTGAAGAACGATATCTCGTTGTTCCCGCCGTCGAACACGATGACGTCGGCCTCTTCCTCGGCATGCTTGAGGATTTCGGCGTAGTCCACGCCCGCGTAGATCGCCATCCCGTTCTCGATATAGGGTTCGTACTCCTCGCGCTCTTCAATCGTGGACCCGGCTTTGTCCAGGTCTTCGTAGTTCGCGAACCGCTGCCAGACCATCTTCTCCAGGTCCCCGTACGGCATCGGCTCGCGGACCGCGACCGTCTTCAGCCCCATGCCGGTGATGACTTCGTACGCCCGGCGCGAAGTCTGGGACTTGCCGCACCCGGTCCGCACCGCGCAGACCGCGACAACCGGTCGCTTCGACTTGAGCTGGGTGAGACGCGGCGCGACCAGGCGCCAGTCCGCGCCCGCGGCGAGCGCTTCGGCCGCCAGGTTCATGAGGGGTTGGTACTTGATGTCCGAATAAGCGAATACCACTTCGTCCACTTTGAGTTCGCGCACTTTCGCGCCGAGGTCGTGCTCGGAGAACGTCGGGATGCCGTTCGGGTACAGCTTCCCGGCCAGCGACGCCGGGTACGGCCGCCCGCCGGCAATAGTGCCGAGATTCTGCTCGGCCGCCATCGTGAACCCGACTACTTCGTACTGGTCATTGTCGCGGAACACGGTATTGAACACGTGGTAGTCCATGCCCACCGCGCCGACAATCAGGACCCGTTTCCTTCGGAATTCCGAATGTCGAGTGTCGAGCGTCGAATTATCGGTCTGCATTTCGCTATTCGTCATTCGTACTTCGCCACTCGTTAGAATCGCTCGGTCATCGACTTGGCCTGCAGGAACAGCAGCAGGTAGTCGCGGCCACCGGCCTTGGAATCCGTGCCCGACATGTTGAACCCGCCGAACGGCTGGACGTCAACCAGCGCGCCGGTGCACTTGCGGTTGATGTACATGTTACCGACGTGGAACTCCTTCTTTGCGCGGACAATTTTGTCCCGGTTGCGGGTGTAGACCGCTCCGGTCAGGCCGTACTCGGTGCCGTTGGCAATGGCAAGCGCATCGGAGAAATTGCGCGACTTGATGACGGCCAGCACCGGCCCGAATATCTCCTCCCGGGCGATGCGGGCACTGCGCTTGACGTCGGCGAATATGGTCGGCTGGATGAAGTAGCCCTTGCCCGGCTTCTTCTTGCCGCCGAGCACCAGCTTTCCTTCCTTCCGGCCGATGTCGATGTAGCCCATGATCATCTCGGAAGCGCGCCGGTTGATGACCGGACCCATCCAGTTCTCGGGGTTCTCCACCGGCCCGGTCTTGACCAGGCTCTTCGTCAGCGCAACCGTCTTCTTGAGGAACTCGTCGTACACCCTGGCATCGACTATCGCCCGCGAGCAGGCCGAGCACTTCTGGCCCTGGTATCCGAACGCGCCGACGACAACGCCCTCGACCGCGGCATCGACGTCCGCTTCCGAATCGACAACCGTGCAGTCCTTACCGCCCATTTCGGCCACGACCCGCTTGATCCAGATCTGTCCCGGGCTGACCTTCGCCGCCTTCTCGACTATCCCCAGCCCGACTTCCTTGGACCCGGTGAACGAAATGAACCTGGTCTTCGGATGCTCGACCAGGTAGTCGCCGATTCCGGAGCCCGGGCCGGTCAGCAGGTTCACCACCCCCGGCGGCAGTCCGGCCTCCTCCAGCGCCTCGACGAACATCGTCGCCACCAGCGGCGCGTCGGTCGCCGGCTTGAGCACCACGGTATTCCCGGTCACCGCCGCGGCGGTCGTCATCCCGGCCATGATTGCGCACGGGAAATTCCAGGGCGGAATCACGACCCCGACGCCGAGCGGGATGTAGCGAACCTCGTTCAGCTCACCCGGGTAGGGCGTGACTCCGACCGGCTGCTCGTAGCGAATCGCTTCCCGGGCGTAGAACTCAAGGAAATCGACCGCTTCGGCGAAATCGCCGTCTGCTTCCAGCCACCGCTTGCCTTCTTCAAGGACCATCGCCGCGTCGAAGAGGTAGCGCGCCCGGCGCATTATGGCCGCGGCCCGGAAGAAAACCGAAGCCCGCTCGATTGCCGGCACGTACTTCCAGGTCTTGAAGGCCTTGAGCGCGGCCTGCATCGCCCGCTCGGACTCTCGGATGCCCGATTTCTGGAAAGTCCCTACCGGCTGCCCGGTCGACGGGTCAAGCGAGACGAACGTCTCTTTCGCTTTGCTCCGTTTGCCGCCGATCATCAACTGGTGCTCGACCCCGGCCTGGGTCTTGAGCGCGGCAATCGCCCGCTCCATTCCTTCCCGGTGTTTCGGGTCGGAGAAGTCGAGATACGGTTCGTTGCGAAATGTTGGAAGCATCGCTCCTCCTGAGGTTTAGTATCCGGTGTCCCGAGGGCAACCGGATAGCATCAGCCGTTTCGTTGCATCGTTGAAGAGCGGGACGCAAGACCGCACGAGCCGCCGTCCGGCAGCAGCCGCGCGGCGGCGCAAACCGCGTAGAGAATAGTCAGAACGGCAATGAAGTCAACCGGCCGCGACCGGTAGGGCCACGGCCGGTTGGAATCAGCTCGCGGCTCCCAAGCTCAGAATCGGACCACTTTGGCACAGCAGGTCGTTGCGGTGCCGGAAGCCCGCACCAGGTGAACTCCGGGCCCCGATTCCGGCAGGTCGAATACGTGCCTGCCTGCCGTCAGCCACCGGTTCGCCAGCACCGCCAGCCGCCGGCCATCGGCAGCGTAGAACCCGACCGTGATCACCGCATCCCGGGCCAGGGTCAGCTCGACCGCGCCGCCGAGGACCCGCAACCCAACGGCCTGGTCCGGCGCTCCCGGTGCGGATCGGCCCTCCCGGACCGCGGTCGTCTCTTCGCAGATCGGGAAGAACAGCACGTCAACCGGGTCGAGCCAGATTGAATCGGGTTCCAGCATGATCAGCGAATCCTCGACGAACAGCTCGATCCAGGGTAGTGTATCAATCAGCGGATCCTGCGGCTCGACACAGATCGGCCGGTTGCCGAGCGCGTCAAGGGTCAGCAGGTGGAAATCGTCGCCCCCGCCGACGTGCGGGAAACTGTTCGTCCACCCGGCAATCGCGTACCCGCCGCTCATCGGCTCGATCATCGGCAACGGCACGTCTGACAGCAGGCCCGGGTCATACGGGCTCGGGTGAGAACGAACCCACATCGGCAGGCCCGCCGGGTCGAGCTTCAGAATCAGGAAGTTGGGGTTGGGGATGCCCGGACCGACACTGGTAGTCGGACCGCAGACCGCGGACCCGCCATCCATAGTGGCAACCAGCGAGCGGTCGTCCAGCACCTCCTCGTCCCCGTCAGGCCAGCCGTAGGTCCGCGACCAGATCGGGGCTCCGGCCGTGGTGAACTGGGCGACGAACATGTCAGCTGTGTTGTAGGGTCCGGTTCCGTATTCCCTGGTCCAGCCTGCGGCCAGGATATTGCCCGGCAAGTCCAGCGCCACCGAATACCCTTCGTCTTCGTCGCCTTCGCCGATTATGGTCCGGGCCCACTGCACCTGGCCGGCCTTGTCGACCTTCAGTACGAACGGGTCGAAATGGACCGGGTTCATCGTCTTGGCCCGGCCGACAATCGCGTACCCGGAGTCCGGCGTCTGGACGATTGAGAAACCTTCGTCCTCACCGAAATGCGGGAAGCACCAGTACACCCGGGCCCACATCAGACCTCCGACCGGGTTCAGTCGCAGCAGCAGGATATTGGGATGAGGCGCGGGTCCGAAGCTGTAGGTAAGCCCGACCACGGCATACCCGGCATCCATCGTCTCAACAATCGAATAAGCCTCGTCATTCATGGTCCCGCAGTAGACCCGTCCCCACAGGTTCGCCCCGGCAACGTCCAGCTTCAGGACGAACACGTCTCGGGCGGGTCCGCCGAAGCTCGTGGTCCAGCCGGTCAGCGTGTAGCACAGGTCATGGGTCCGGACCATCGAATACGCTTCGTCATCGCCATCTTCGCCGAGCGAGACCCTCGACCAGATCGGAAGCCCCAGCGGGTCGGTCTTGACCACCAGGATATTGGAGGAGCCGACCGGGCCGAAACTGCGCGTCCAGCCGCCGAGACAGAATCCCGGGTCAGCCCCCTCGACCAGCGCGGTCGCCCGTTCGTTCGCCGGGCCGCCGTAGACCATCGCCGGCAGTGGCTGCGCGTCGGCCCCGACGACCAGCACGGCTCCGAGCAGAATTGCGAATACGAATACGGACAAGGCACGAACGTTACTGGACATAGCTACCTCCTTACGTTTGCAATAGTATGGACGCATTGCGACGCTTGTCAATGGCCGCACCGTCGGAGCCTGACGAAGCGGCGGGCGGGGAGGTCCCCGCCCGCCGTATGCCCGTAAGAGCTTTGCTACCGGTGAATCACCACCCGGTGGGTTGACGTCCGGCCGTCCTGCTCGATACGCAGCACGTAAACCCCGGCGTTGAGACAGCGCAGGCCGAGCCTGCCGCTGCCCGCCGTGAGTCTCCGCGTCAACACCAACCGCCCGCTCACGTCGAACAGGGCAATCCGCGCCGGGCCGGCGAGACCTGCCATCCGGACGATACCGCCGGTCGGGTTCGGGCCGATGCGTACGACCTGCGGCTCGCCGGCTGCCATGACTCCGTGCTGCGGGACACGCTCACCCGGCCGCGCGAACATTGCCGCGACCGAATAGCGCCAGAACTCCAGAGTTTTGTTTCCTTTAAGCGCGTAGAACGCATTGCCGATACTTACGATGTCGCCGCCGTACTTCACCCGCTTCTTCTTGCCGGTCGTGCCGATCGCCGGCAACGTATCCAGTTCGGTCCACGCGTTACCGGCAACGGTGTATTTCCAGAACTCCTGGGTGTTGCCGCCCTTGAGCGCGTAAATCCCACCGTCGTACCACGCCCCGCCGGCACCGTCCTTCGACTTCTTGCGCCGGCCCATCATCCCGATGAACGGCATCCCATTGAGTTCGGCATCCCAGGAATCGGACAGCACATTGTAGGACCAGAGCTCATTGTACTTCGCCTTGTGCGCGTACAGCACCGTGGCGTTCTCGTCTTCGGCCACCAGCCACGAACCCTTGCTCCACTTGGCTCTTGCTCCTCGCGGCGGCGACGCCAGGTCTTCCCAGGCATCGGCCAGCACGTTGTACCGGTGGAACTCGTCCTTGTATCCCTTGAGCAGGTACACGTACGGAGTGCCGCCACGGACCAGGTATACCAGGTCGGTGCCGCCTTTCACTTTCTTGCCGGTCAGGCCGATCGGCACGTCTTCCAGTTCGGTCCACGAGTTGGTTGCGATATCGTACCGCCAGAACCCGAGCGTATTATTGCCCTGGGTAACGTAGATCGAATTGCCTCCATCCGCAATGCCTTTGGAGCCCTTCCGTGGCACCTTCCTGGCCCATCTCGGGTTTGAATGGGTTTCGTACGGCATCCCGGTCAGATGAGTCCAGGTATTGACGGCGGTGTTGTAGGAGTAGAAATCCGTGGTTTTGTACCCTTTGGCTGCGTAGATAAGCCCGTTGCCGGAGTTGTAGGCCAGCCAGCCGCCCCGCTTGACCGTCTTCTCCGAAGGCGCCTGCGGCATCGATGCCCGCTCGGTCCAGTTGCTCGGCGGCACCGGTGCGTCGACAACCAGGAAGTCCCTGGTTTTCACGTCGTTGGCCGGGTTCACGTCGCCTGCCTGGTACACGCTGCACCGGGCAACGTAGTGTCCGTTCCGCGCGTTCCAGTAGGAGAAGGAAACGAGTTCGCTCGCGCCGGGATTCTCGACCCTGACCGAGTCCGCGTGGAACACCGTCCGCAACTGGATATCATCGAGGCAAATACCGGTGCCGGACTGGAGCGCGGCCGCCGCGTAGCGGAAGCCGATGTAGACCGTCGTATCGCCGACGCTGTGGAAATCGGCCCAGCCGAGCTGGTAGCTCGTGTCGTTGAAGTCAAACGCCTGGATTGCCTGGTGGAAGGAACCCGGCGACGAGTCTCCGTAGGAAACGAACACCTGGAGTGACTCCATATCCCCGCTGTTGAGCGCCCGGAACCAGAAGTAGAGCGTATCGGTCGCCCGCACCCGCACCCGCGGCGTTATCAGCCAGTCATCGTTCGCCGACAGCGAAGCCTCACGCAGACAGGTAGCGTAACCGGGTGGGGTATATGGAAAGGCAGTCCCGCAGTGCCAGTCGAATATCCCCGGGTCGGGATGGGGATGGAACTCGTGCCAGCCCGTCGGCGGAAACGTCAACGTGTCGTCAAACGACTCGTAGAACCCGCCGCCCGGCCGCTCGATCCGGAAGAAAACCGAACAAGCGGCGGTGGAGCCACCCAGGTTCGCAATATAGGCCTGGGGCTGGATGGAACCCGGGTAGATGATATCTCCCGGCTGGACAATCGAAGCCACCGCCATATCCGGGTCAGGTCCCAACGGTGGGCCGGGAACAACCGGTATGACGTAGCGCGGGCCTGCTCCGTAGTAGTACGCTATGACCGTATCCACCGGCGTGCTGTTCCATTCATCGTGAATCATGATGAAACTGTCGTTCGGCGGCCCCCAGCCGCAATAGGTAACCGCGTGGTTGATGTAGTGAGGATGATTTGCCATGAGCAGCACACCAGGCCTGTTACTGTTGATTTCACTTATCAGAAGGCTGTGGTTGTCCCCCGCAAGATAGCTTGTGAAGGCGTAGTCATTGCTCCAGGCCGGGTCATTGCACACTGCGACTATTCCCGGCGCTACGCTGTCTCCTCTGGTGGAACCGCCGGAGCTGGTATTCATCGCCTGTGCCAGTTGGCCGCTGACATTAGGCACACTGTCCCATTCGAACTCAATCGGGTCATACAGCCACTGCACCGAATCCACCAGCAGGTCATACCCGTTGTTGTCCCAGTGAGTCAGCACATTGGCCGCAGCGGTCGGACAGCACCCGTAGTGCCAGTCCCAGTCCGGCACATCGGGAATCCAGTACTCGGCGTCCAGCTCAAACGGAACCCGGCCTGACAAGTAGTCCTGCCAGTCTTTCTCAAACCGGTCGACGAGTTCAGCCGGATAGGAAATCGGGTCCGCCGCCCGAACAAGAACCGGGTCATAAATCCGGAAGTTCGTCGGCGACACCATCACCCGCTCGGTGCCGGCCTGATACTCAAACCAGAAATCCAGGGGTGAGTAATAGACCGAACCAATCTGCCGCACATCGTTCAAGCCCGATTCATCACGGACAATCGTCATCCCCTGGTCAGCAGATGTCACGTCCAGAGGCTGGCCACAGTAATACAAAAGCACCGGCGGCATCTCGGTCTTTGCGCCGACCATCACCGTCACGCTCGCCCCGCCACTGCGCACCCGCTCGCAGACGAAAACCGCGGGTTCGCCGCGCACGTCGACGTAGCGCCAGCAGGAGCCTTCACTGCTCGGGCCGTAGACAGCGGATATGAAGCCGTCGGCAACAGCCATTGCTTCACTCTGGGAAACGGGCCGGGCCACTGCGGTCCCGGCAAGCGCCGCCGCAAGCACGACGACGACAAGAACACGGGTCTTACACATCTCAGCCTCCTTGGTCAGGTCGGGAACTACCAGCTTTTCCGAAGCGCCCCAGCGACTACAATTCTAGCCCCTGGGCCGGGCGGGTCAAGCAGACCCGCTACGGCCCGGGAATCGAATCCGGCCGGGCCAGGTGGCCCCAGATGACCGAGAACCGGTCCCAGTTACCGACAATGACCGCGACAATCGCCGCCACCACAATCAGGCCCAACAGCCAGGGGAGGCACGACAGGACCCTCGGTGCTTTCTTCCTTCGCTCCAGCCGGTCAATCGCCCGGAGGATCTTCTTTCCCCGTTCTTCTTCCGGGTCAGGCACGCCTTTCTTTCGAGCCACGGCTAGCGGTACACCATCCGGAATCCCAATTCGCCGGAAAGAACCCTGGTGCTCTTGCGGATGCTCCGTTCGGCCGCGGCCAGGCCCTGCCGGGTCAGCGAAAACTGCTGGAGTTCGGTCATCGCAATCAGGTCCAGCGCCGCCGATTTCATCCAGTCGACGTCGGTCGTGTACCCGCAGACCGCTTTCGCGCCCGAAGCCTCCAGGAACCGCTCGATTGTCCGCTCGTCGATTCTCAGCACCGAGCAGGAACCGAAATAGACCAGCCGCCGGTGACAGCGATGGTCGAGCCGGTCGCCCAGTTCTTCAAGGGTCATCCGGTGCCGGCGGTTGATCATCAGTTCACCCGGGGCCCCATGGAACGCAAGATAGAGAATCCGGTATCGCGCGTAACCCCGCTGCTTCCACTTGTCGACCAGGAACTCCATCTCCTCGACCGTGGAACAGTCGCGGTAGATGAACTGCACGCCCGCGTTGATCTCGAGCAGTTCCAGCACCGGCAGCACCGTCGTCTTCCGGCTCAGCATGTCGTTCCAGTTCCCTTCAATGCAGAATACGTACTTCGGGTATTCCTTGCTCATCCGCGACTCCTGTCTATCCGGCACCGGCCGGTATTCTGCCACAGCACGTCAATCCCATCCCCGGCTTCCACCAGTCCCAGCATCCGGTACTCGCCGGGCCGGACAACCAGGACGGCGACATAGACGGATTTGCGCCGCCGGAAGCGAGTAGCCCGCGCGGCGGCCAGCGGCGAAGACTCCAGTGCCAACGCCAGCAGCACCGCCCTGGTGGTGTCAATCATCGGTCTATTCTTCCCGCTGCACCCGGCCTTGTCAACTCGCGGGCGGTCCGTTCCGCTTGAACCAATCGTCCTGACCCCGGATGAAATCAAAGAAAAACTGAGAATCAAAGACCAGTTTGTCCAGGAAATTCTGGAAAAGGGCGAGACAATCTATGCCGCGAGTTGAATCCGGCTACCCGGCCATCCGAGTCAAGGCGTCTGGCGAATAGCCGGGCCTGCCCTGTTGAGCCCCGGCTGCGACTCGGGGCTCACCTGCCTCCAACGAACCGGCAGCGTGCTTCGGGCAGCGGGGTGCAGCCGTGACGCGGAAGCCCGCGCGGGCGATGCGCCGGAATCGGGCTGCTTCCTCGTGAGTCCAAGTACGTACAATGGCATTCTCGAATCGTGATAAAGGAGACGCAAACATGGACAACAGTATGCCCCTTATCGGCGACAAGCTCCCCGTGCTTGAAGTCCAGACAACCCACGGCGGAATGAACCTGCCCGATGCCTATTCCGGCAAGTGGTTTGTGCTTTTCAGCCACCCGGCCGACTTCACCCCGGTCTGCACCACCGAATTCGTCGCATTCCAGAAACGGTGGGACGAGTTCCGGCAACTGGACTGTGAACTCATCGGCCTGAGCATCGATCAGGTCTTTTCTCACATCAAGTGGGTGCAGTGGATCAAGGAGAACCTGAAAGTCGAAATCAAGTTCCCGGTCATCGCCGACGACACCGGCAAAGTGGCCGCCAGGCTCGGCCTCATCCATCCCGGCAAAGGCACCAATACCGTCCGGGCCGTGTTCGTAGTGGACCCGAACGGCATCATCAGGGCAATGCTCTACTACCCGCAGGAACTCGGCCGGAACATGGATGAAATCGTCCGGATGGTGAAAGCGCTGCAGATCGCAGACAAGAACAAAGTTGCGATGCCGGCCAACTGGCCGAACAACGAACTGGTCGGTGACGAAGTCATCATCCCGCCCGCTTCGGATGAGAAAACCGCCGCGCAACGGCCAAAGCAGTACGACTGCTATGACTGGTGGTTCTGCCACAAGAAACTCTAGCTGCCAGGAACTCAACCGGGCCGTCAGGCTTGACCGGACGTCAGCCTGACGGCCCGCTGCTTCTCCAGAACCTTCCCGCAAACCACCGACCCGTCGGCCTGCTCTGCCAATCGTCATTGTGCCATCCGATGACAGTTTCCGCTCGCTTATCCCCGTTCCTGTGTTCATCTGTGGTCCATTTCCTACAAGATGTAACACGCGCAACCGGCCGAATGTAACAGCTCGAAGTCACATTTCGTCCCGTCCCGGGGACGGTCCGGGGGGTCGCCCTGTCTTGCACGCAGATTCGCCGACAGCACCGCACAGAACCCCACACCGACAACGGAACACAAGCCTGCACAGAAACTTACACGGACTGCCAAACGGAAACCCGCACCCGGATTCACCGACAGTCTCGCCCGGAGTCTCGAACATCCTGCCGAGGATACGGTCGCCCACAGTCTCGCACACAAGCCGCAAGATACAGTTGCCCGCAGGTTCGGACAGACAGAAGGAACCGGCCAAACCCGGAGCGCGATACCCCTTCACCGGAATTAGAGAGAACTGGACCCCGGAATGTAACATGTCTGCTAAACCACAAACAACCAATGGCTTATGTCTGCGCTGCCGCTCAGGTGGCCGTCCCCTGTAGCCTGGGGGGGGCTGTGGCCCTCCTCATGGCACCCGACGCGGTACGCCTCCTGGGTGATGCCCTGGCTGTCGCTGCGGCAATCACAGCGTTTGTCGCCACGGCAGACCCAACGGCTATCGCTGCGGCAATCACAACGACTGCCGCAGAGGGAAACGGGACGGCCTTTCCCGCGACGCTCGTTACGGTACATCCTGCGGTCCTCGTATCGGCTGGCGCACAAGCTACCGCTGAGGTCCTCCTCGCGACCGGCGCAATGGTCCTCTATGCGGCTCTCGCCACGGCCCACCTTCCACCCGGCGCAACGGCCTTCGCTCCGACCGCGGCCACGGCAGCCACAACAGACCCCGAACCGCCGCCCGACCCGACTTGACTCCCGCTGGCCCGAGCACTATGCTGACGGGTGATGGCAATGCGTGAGGCGACCTGGGATACGCCGGTGCGGTAGGAACCCTCGTGTCAGCCGAGGAAGCCACGGCCCGTATCAAGATCAACAAGCTACTGGAGGGGTCATATTGGCGCTTCTTTCGGACGAAGGACGGCCCTGCCAACATCGTCCTCGAGCCGGGCGTCACGCTCAAGACCACTGTCCTCGATGCGATGGGCAATGACTTCGAGAAAACCTCCAAGGGTTTCATCGACTTCCTGCTTCTCGATGCCAAGGGCTTCCCTTTCATCGTCCTTGAGGCCAAGGCAGAGGACAAGAACCCGTTGATTGGCAAGGAAAAGGCCCGCAAGTACGCCCGCTCGCAGGACTGCCGGTTCGTCATCCTCTCGAACGGCAACCTGCATTACTTCTGGGACCTCGAACGCGGCAATCCCTACGTCATCACCTCATTCCCGACGCCGGATTCGGTCGTCAGCTACCGGAAAGTCACGCCTAGTCCCGAGCGGCTGACGGAAGAGCAGGTCCGCGATGACTACATTGTCCTGACCCAGCGGCCAAACTACACAGCCGAGGCAGCTTGGAAGAACGAAACCGAGCGTCCCGGCTACATCAAAGCCAACAAGCTATGTTTTCTGCGGCCCTACCAGTTGAACGCCATTTACGCCCTGCAACAGGCCGTCAAGGACGGCAATGACCGCTTCCTGTTTGAGATGGCCACCGGCACGGGCAAAACACTCACGGCCGCCGCCGTTGCCAAGCTGTTCCTCCGCACCGGCAATGCGCATCGTGTGCTTTTCTTGGTGGATCGCCTCGAACTGGAGGACCAGGCCAAGAAGGCCTTTACCGCGCTGCTCTCTGCAGACTTCCATACGGTCATCTACAAAGAGAACCGCGACGACTGGCGACGTGCTGAGATCGTGGTCACCACCGTCCAATCGTTACTCTTCAACAACAAGTACCAGCGGTTCTTCTCGCCGACCGACTTCGACCTCGTTATCTCCGACGAGGCGCACCGGTCCATCGGCGGCAACGCCCGCGCCGTCTTCGACTACTTCATCGGCTACAAGCTCGGCCTCACGGCCACACCCCGCGACTACCTGAAGCACTTCGACGAGACCAGACCCACCACGCGCGACCCGCGCGAGGCCGAGCGCCGCCTGCTGCGGGATACCTACCGAACCTTCGGCTGCGAGAACAGCGAGCCTACCTTCCGCTACTCCCTGCTGGACGGCGTGAAGGACGGCTACCTGATCAACCCCACGGTTGTGGACGCCCGCAGTGAGGTAACAACCGAGCTTCTCTCAAGACAGGGATTCATTGTAACGTTCACTGATGACGAAGGTGAGGACCGACAGGAAGCCTACAAGCGCCGTGAGTTCGAGAAACGGTTCTTCTCCGACCCGACCAACCGCGTATTCTGCAAGGCGTTCCTGGCAAATGCCCTGCGCGACCCGGTCAGTGGCGAAATCGGCAAGTCAATCATCTTCACCGTCAGCCAGAACCACGCGGCCAAGCTGGCGCAGATTCTCAACAAGATGGCCGACCGTATGTTTCCGGGCAAGTATCAGTCCGACTTCGCCGTGCAAGTGACATCCGGGATAAGAGAGGATGCCCAGCAGTTCACTATCAACTTCGCCAACAATAACCTGCTGGGTTCCGGCAACTTCCTGCCTGCCTACAAGACCAGCAAGGCCCGCGTTTGCGTAACGGTGGGCATGATGACGACCGGCTACGACTGCACTGACATCCTCAACCTCGGCCTTTTCCGCCCCATCTTCTCGCCCACCGACTTCATCCAGATCAAGGGCCGCGGGACCCGCAAGCACGACTTCCTCGACCAGCTCTTTGACGACAGCCTGAGGGACGGCGTCGCCTGCCCTCAGAAGACCACGTTCAAGCTCTTCGATTTCTTCGCCAACTGCGAGTACTTCGAGAAGGAATACAACTACGACCAAGTTCTGAAGCTGCCCAAACCCAGAAGCAGCACAAGAGCCCGCGAAGACACAGGACCGACCATCACCGCCGGCAGCTATGAGTATCTGGGCGACGATGCCATCGTTTCCGTCAAAGAAGAGGTCGTCGGAGTCGAAGGGATGAGAATCGACCGTATGTTCTTCGAGAAGTTCGAGGACACCGTGCGCAGGGACAATACCATTGCAGAGGCAGTCGAGGCCGGGCAGTGGGACCGGGTCATCGACTATGTGAATCGCGAGGTTCTCGACAAACCTGAGGAATACTACACCCTCGCTAAGCTCCGCAAAGCAGCGGCAGTGGACCGCCGTCTGACTCTGCGGGAAATACTCGAGAAGGTATTCGGCCTTATCCCGCGCTTCAAGTCCAAGGATGAACTGCTGGAGGAAGAGTTCGCCAAGTTCGTTGCTGACTACAAGCCGACCGAAGCAAAGGCAATCCCGGCCATAAAGAACTACTTCAAGGCGTATGTCACGAGCGACCAGGTTCGTCACATCATCGAAACCCGGCAGTTCACCGACCTAGCCACGAATCCAATCTTTTCCACGCGCGACTACAAGGCCGTGCCGCAGAAGTACCGCGCCCTGATTCCGGAGTACGTCAAAGACTACGTTCCCCTGAACCGGTTCGCTGCATAGGAGGACTCTTGCGCAAAATCAGCAAGGCGACCATCGAAGTCAAAGGCAGTTCCATCACCGTCCTCAGCCGCAAGGACAAGGACTACATCTCCTTGACCGACATCGCACGCCACAAGAACGCCGAGCACACGGACGACCTGGTCCGGAACTGGCTCAGAAACCGCAACACGATCGAGTTCCTCGGCGTCTGGGAGCGGCTCAACAACCCCGACTTCAAACCCGTCGAATTCGACGGGATTAGAATCAAGGCGGGTCTCAACAGCTTCGCCCTGACCCCCAAACAGTGGATTGAGAAGACGGGCGCGGTGGGCATCATTTCCAAAGCCGGTCGCTACGGCGGCACCTATGCCCACAAGGACATCGCCTTCGAGTTTGCCTCCTGGATTTCGGTCGAGTTCAAGCTCTACCTCATCAAGGAGTTCCAGCGCCTCAAGGCAGACGAGAACCGCCGTCTTTCTCTGGCCTGGAATCTCAACCGCACCCTCACCAAGCTCAACTACCGCATCCACACAGACGCGATCAAGGCCCACCTGATTCCGGCGGTTGTCACGCCCGCCCAGGCGGCCATCACCTATGCCACCGAAGCCGACGTGCTCAACGTTGGCTTGTTCGGCCAGACCGCGAAGCAGTGGCGGGATGCCAACCCCAAGCTCGTCGGCAACATGCGCGAATACGCTACGGTTGAGCAGTTGCTGGTGCTGGCCAACATCGAAGGTATGAATGCCGAGTTCATTCACATGGGTCTTGCCCAGGGCGAACGGCTCAAACGGCTCAACCAGATTGCCATCCGACAGATGCGGGTGCTGACGGCCGATCCGTCGGTCAAACAACTCAAAGGGTAGCGTATGCTCGACACCGATACCAAGCGCCGCATTGACACAGCCCGAGACGTCCTCGTCGGCAAAGTACCCGACCCCAAGAGCCAGGTCGAGCAGATCACCATCGCCCTCATCTACAAATTCATGGACGACATGGACGCCGAGAGCGAGGAGATGGGCGGAAAGCGCAAGTTCTTTGCCGGGGAGTTCGCCCGCTACGGCTGGGCCAAACTCATGCGCTCCGGATTGGGTGGCCACGAAATCCTGAACCTCTACGCTGAAGCCATCACTAAGATGCCGGAGAACCCCGGCATCCCGCCGCTCTTCCGCGACATCTTCAAGAACGCCTTTCTGCCATATCGCGACCCCGAGACGCTTCGGATGTTCCTAAAGGTCATCGACGAGTTCACATACGACCACAGTGAGAGACTCGGTGATGCGTTCGAGTACCTGCTCTCTATCATGAGCGCCCAGGGCGACGCCGGGCAATTCCGCACCCCGCGCCACATCATTGACTTCATGGTCGAAGTTGTTGACCCGAAGAAGAACGAGACCGTGCTCGACCCGGCCTGCGGCACGGCCGGGTTCCTCATCTCGTCCTACAAGCATATCCTCAAGGTCAACACCAACGCCAAGGGCGATAGCACCCTGACACCCGACGACAAAGGCCGCCTGGCCGTCAACTTCAAGGGCTACGACATCTCGCCCGACATGGTACGCCTGTCGCTGGTGAATCTGTACCTGCACGGCTTCGCCGACCCGCATATTTACGAGTACGACACGCTAACCAGTCAGGACCGCTGGGGCGAGTATGCCGACGTTATCCTCGCCAACCCGCCCTTCATGTCGCCTAAGGGAGGCATCAGGCCGCACAACCGCTTCTCGGTCCAGTCCAAGCGCAGCGAAGTCCTGTTCGTGGACTACATGGCCGAGCACCTCTCGCCCTCAGGGCGCGCCGGCATCATCGTGCCCGAAGGCATCATCTTCCAGAGCCAAAACGCCTACCGACAACTGCGAGAGATGCTCATCAGTGACTTTCTGGTCGGCGTGATCTCACTGCCCTCCGGTGTATTCATGCCCTACACCGGCGTGAAGACCTCAATCCTGGTGCTCGACCGCGTTAGGGCAAGAAGGACACCAAGCATCCTCTTCTCCGAGATCAAGCACATCGGTATCAGCCTCGGTGTGAAGCGAACCCCAAGCAAACACAACGACTTGCCTGCCGTACTACGAGATTGCCGCGCCTTCTACGACGGCGGAGATCTTTCACGTTGCTCATGGGTAGCTTCGCGCGAAGAGGTTCTGACAAACGACTGTAACCTCACCGGAAGTCGCTATCGACCCGCAGTCGTGAACGGCGACACGAGACTTGTGAAGGTCGCAGATGTCTGCAGTATTACGAAGGGCGCCGCATCCAGCACCAAGACACCTCCAGGGCCTTATCCACTAGTTCTCACCGCCGCGGAACCCAAAACTTCTGCCACATATCAGTTCGACGGCCCGGCCGTATGCGTCCCCTTGATCTCTTCCCTTGGGCACGGCAAGGCGGCGCTGCACCGCATCCACTTCGCCAGCGGAAAGTTCGCATTAGCTAACTTGCTGGTCGCTCTGCGGCCCAGAGAGGGCTCTGAACTCGACGCGAGGTTCCTCTATCACACCCTCGACTTGAAAAGGGCCGACATCGCTGCCCTTATGCGCGGGGCAGCGAATGTCGGCATGAAACCCAAGGATCTTGCACAGTTTGAAATCCCCCTTCCTCCCCTGGAGGTACAGAAGGAGATCGTGGCGGAGATCGATGGCTACCAGAAAGTCATCAACGGCGCCCGCGCCGTCGTCGACAATTATCGCCCCCACATTCCCATCCACCCCGCCTGGCCGATGGTGGAGTTGGCACAGGTAGCGGAAGTTATCATGGGACAGAGTCCACCGGGCGACACCTACAACACCAAAGGCGATGGCGTTCCGCTGATAAACGGACCTGTCGAGTTTGGCCCCGAACCATTTTCTCGAACGGTCATCAACCAGTACACGACAGCCCCGACGAGGATGTGCCGTAGAGATGATTTGATCGTTTGCGTTCGAGGCGCGACACTCGGTCGGATGAATATATCAGGCTATGACGGCTGCATTGGTCGAGGCGTCGCTGCCATCCGTTCCGAGACTTCGCAGCATTGGATCGAGTTCCTCATCTACGCGATGCGCGACCGTATTTACTCGCTGGGCGTTGGGTCCACATTCCCCAGCATCACAAAAGAACAGCTAAGAACACTGCCGATCCCCCTCCCACCGCTCGCTACGCAGCAAGCGATCGTGGCGGAGATCGAAGCCGAGCAAGCGCTGGTCGCCGCCAACCGCGAACTGATCACCCGCTTCGAGCAAAAGATCCAAGCCACCCTCGCCCGCATCTGGGGTGAGGCGGATTCTGATGCGGCGGAGGACTGAGCCGTGGAAGACGCATTCGAACTGGCCAGCTACCTGCCCATCTCGTTTGGGAAACGAGAGACACCTCCCCAACCCCCGACTTCCGATGATTGAATCCGCCCGCGAAGACTGCAGGGTGATTGTGACTGGGAGATGAGTTGAACTCGGGGATTGCTGCTCGTGACCTCCACGATGGACCCACTCGCCTTACGGGATGAAGTCTGCAGGGTCGTCCTGACCCACGACTTCAGCAAGGGTCCTCTCCTGTTGCTAGCTGGTCCCGGTACAGGCAAGACACACAACCTCGGAGAGACAATCAAGGAGCAGATGGCTCAAGGCCTCTCTCACAACGACTGCTTCGAGGCTACGCTTACCAATGCGGCAGCCGACGACTTCATAGTCGAGGCGCGCAAGAAGGTCCACCCTGAGTACGACAACTGCAGCACCCTACATTCTCGCGCGAAGGGTATTCTCCACAGACACGCAAGAGAACTCGGCCTTCCAGCGGGGTTCACGATACTAGAAGATGGATGTGGTGAAGTGGTGGAAGATGACCTGAACCACCTACTGGGGACGCAGGACGCGGCGATACGTCTCAGGGAATACAGAAGGGCGACCGCCACCTGCAAGTCCAGGGACGCCAGTTTCGAGGGCGTGTACGGCTCCCTCCAAGCCTTCTATGCGGCGTTGGACTGGTACGACACGGTGAGCCTAGCCTGCAGACTGCTGAGAGAGCACCCTGAGGCGTGTGACGCAGAGACCGGAGAATTCGCGTTCCTGCTGATAGATGAGTATCAGGACTTGAACCCGTGCGACCAGGACCTTGTACAACTCCTCGTTCACGACCGCTCCCAGTTGCTCGCGGTCGGAGACGACGACCAGAGCATATACAGTCTCCGCTACGCCGACCCGAGCGGCATCACCGGCTTCCAGACCCGCTACCCCAGTGCTACTGTCATCGACCTCCCCGTGTGCTCGCGACTGCCGAGCGCCGTTAGCGAGGCTGCCTACTCACTCATCTCGAAGAACAGCAGCAGGAAACCAAAGCCAAAGCTCGTGCCTCTACCCCGAACCGACGCCCGCGCAAAGGGCGGATTCGCGGCAAGCGTGAACATGAGGAGCGGCAAGGCGGAGCGGGAATTCCTCGGGGACACGATTTGGCAGATGGTCCAAGCGGGGATTCCTCCCTCGAAGATCCTGGTGCTCTGCAACTGCCGGGCACTAGGACAGGAGCTTCTGGCGGATATGGGGACGTCTCACCCCGACGTTCCTGTTGCCGACATGCTCACCACGGACGAATCCTCAGATGCCGACAAGTACCTGTTGCGGTGCGTAAGGCAGTTCCTTGCCAGGCCGGAGGACAACCTCTCTCTGCGTGTGGTACTCTCAGCGCTGAAGGGGGCAGACTTCAGGGCATCGGGTCTGGTCGCACGGGCACTCGCTGACCAGAACACGCTGTGGTCGACTCTCTCGGACCTTTGCGCAGACCAAGACCAGACCGTGATTCCGGCTCCGGTTCGCGAATTCCAGACAACGGTCGCCGAAGCGCTCGTTCTGTCTGACGCTGACCAGCGTGTCAGGTCGGTTGTGTCCATGACCCCCTCACTGAGACATCTTGCGGACGTTGACCTGGAAGCAGAAGTGACGCCCGACGGTCCCAGTGGAGGGCAAACTGATTCCGGTCAGGTGAGGTTCATGACACTTCACAGAAGCAAGGGCCTCGACTCAGACTATGTCTTCGTTCCATTCATGGAGGAATCTGTGGGTCTCCCGGCGGCCGACAAGGAGGAAGCTCGACGTCTTCTCTACGTGGCGGTCACCCGGGCGCGAGTAGGAGTGCTGTTTACGTGGGCGTGGAGCAGACGCAGCAATGCGAGGTACAAATGCAAGGGAAGAGGTGGAGGGGCCACAGGCCGTGCACCCTCGACGCTGATTGAGGAATGCGGCCTGAACCACTCGCTTGGTCGACAAACGGATACTCCGTCGCCCGCTGAAAGAGCCCTGTCTATTGTCCTGGACCACACGAGGCACACTCTGGACCATGATGCGGGCGAGGATTAGCGGTGCAGACAAGCGGGGATAACCGAAGACATGAAACCCAATTCCTTACGGACTATGACTACAGCAGACAGGTCCGAGGGTCGAAGCGTACGGCGGGCAGGTCCGTGAGTCGGGGGAGTTAAGGGGGAGTTAAGGGGACACAATACCTGACTCGATACCGATTCCGTAGATGTGACCGGTTGACCGCCTGTCTGCGTGCGCCGCACAGGCAGGCGTTCCGCTACCCGCCCACCGCATACCGTCATTCGCTGATTGCCCTGTGGGGGTACTGGCTTCCCCAAATGGTCCGGATGGTGGCTGGGATAGCGGCCGGGGTGGTTGCTTGCGGGGCGGGTGGGGGATTGGTGTCCGATTCGGCCCTGGTGGCCGCCGGGCTGGTCGTCGCGGAAACCGCTGCCCTTGTCCCCTTCCGGGCAGTCCCGATAGCGGATGCCGGAGCCACCTTGGGGGCCATCCCGGGGGCGGCTCCGGGGATGACCCGAGGGATATCCCCCGGGATGGCCCCTCCGTACCGCAAACTTCGGCAGCATTCCCGGCAACGCATTGGAATAGCAGGCTTTAGGGCGAATTGACTTGCCCGGCCCAAGACGGTTGGCCGGTGACACGCTAGCCCGAGGCGAAAAACCGCTTGACAAAACGTCAGGGGTTCGTATCATCCCAATATGAGGTTTTGTAGTAGACGAAGAGGACGTAGTGTTAGGTTATTGCAAAAAGGAGTAACCCGATGGAGATGAACGCGATCGAAATCGTACAGAACGGCACCAGGTTGTATCTGACAGTGCTTCCAGCCGCTAGGCTGGTCGATGCTGACTTCGTCAAGGTGGATGTCTATCGTCCCCATGACGACCATCAAGGATACCAACGTCGTGTCGTTGGCACTCGTGCCCGGGACTACGCCCGGTATCTTCGTACGGCCAAGGGGCTGTCGCCCAACACGGTCCTTCTCAACATCCGTGGCGAGATCGGCGGCTTCCAGCCAGTGCATGGGAGCTATGGCCGACTCAGCCTCCCGGAACGTACGAAGTTCTGGATAGTTGATGGCCAGCATCGCATCGAGGGACTCCGGTCGCTCTTGGAGATGAACCCGGCGTTCGGTGAGTATCCGATGCCGGTCGTCCTGATGACCTCAAGCAGCGAGTATGAAGAAGCGAAGCAGTTCATCATCATCAACAAGACGCAGAAAGGAGTCCGCCCCGACCTCGCGGAGAGGTTTATTGCCAAGATGGCCAAGCGAGAGGGCGTGTCCAGTCTTGCGAGCTTGCCGCGAGAGACCATCCGGGACATCGAGTGGCGGCCGGAGGCGACCGATATCGTAGACATTCTCAACGAGAGCTGGGATGACGACCAGACAAGCGAGTTCTACGGTAACCCGTGGCTCGGGCGCATCCGGCTGCCCAACGCAGAGAAGGGAGACACCATCATCAGCCAGAAGGCGTTTGAAGACAGCCTCCATCCTGTGTTGTCCAATCCTCTCTTCATGCACTTTACTACGAAGGAAAGGGCTGTCATTCTAGTCAGGTACTGGAAGGCCATTCTCTCTATCTGCAAGGACGCGGCCATCGACCCGAAGAGCTATGTGCTTCAACGAACAACCGGCGTGAGTGTGCTGCACGCGATACTGCCTGCGGTTGTCGCACACACCATACGCGGCGGTGAGAAACCATCGATCGAGAACCTGCGTGCGGTGCTGACGACAGCCGCTGAGGGGATGTCGGATGAGTTCTGGTACAACTCCGGTACTGCCGGGCTGCTCGGAACCAGCCGCAAGGCCTTCTCAATCCTCACCCGGAAGCTGCTGGACGCAATCGCGGAAGGTACACGTCTCGGGTCTGAAGAGCAAAGAAAGAAGCCCTTTGAACTGTGATGACAATGCGCACTTGCACGCTTCGGGGCGTGCACTGAGCATCAGACGAAATCCCAGGCCCAGGGACACAATGCGCTCACAAAGACCTGTGAGGCGCGAACCAGCGTACGGTGGGTTGCAGTACGAACAAGACGAAGTCCTCAACGAAGGAACCACATGGCTACATATCGCAGGAAGAAAAATAGCGACACGTGGCATTGGTGTCACAACTGCTCCAACTGGCCGACCTCAGACTATAAGGAGCAGCACACCAAGCCGACGACCGGCGAACTCTGCAACCAGTGCAGGGACAAGGAGAAGGCCGGTACCTGCCGCAAGTGGTAGGTGTGCTTCGCTGTGGTGGGGCCGCGGGCGTCCAGTCCGCGGCCCTGCCCGACGCGGACCTCGCCTAGGTCCGACGGGCATTGGCAAGCACAAGGTTCTGCCGCTTCCAAGGAGATGCCAGCAGTCAAGGTCCGAACCGGCCCCGAGGAAATGGGTTTTGCCGGTTTCGGGCACCGGTCGTGGCAACCGACCGGTTCGAGCAACTGGTTGTGTGGTAAGACGGTCAAGAGCGTGCAGATAATGGAGGACCACGATGAATATCAAACGTGGCAGAGACGGTGTCAGGCAGGACGGGCCGCCCCAAGTACGTGCGCGATGCACGGAATGGCGGCCGCCGGTGGAGAAAGGGAAACGCACCGGTCCGCAGAAGGAACCACAAGAGAGGAAGAAGGGGATGGTAAACGCACCGACAACGTGTGCACCCCGAAGAGCAGACGAAGGAGTATCAAAATGAGATTGCGATACACCCCGAAGGTTCAACGACACCTGTCAATGGTGTTACAAGCAACTAAGTCTCTCGGCGTTCAGACCAGGGCAGCCGGGAGAGATAGGAGGGGCAATGACCCCGAAACAGAAACAAGAGGTCACCCGCGCGATCCAGCGAGTGCTCGCCGGCGACGTGGATTCATATGAGTCCATCTACAACCTGACTGACCGTCCGCTGCGGGCTTTCATCGGCTCGCGCTACGGTTACTTCGGCAGCGACTTCGTCGACGAAGTCGCCATCAATACGCACGAGTACTCTCTTACCCGACTCAACAAGTACGACCCTGACAAGGGCGCGTCGTTCCAGACGTGGCTGAACTGGCAGTCGTTGAATGTTGCCAGGAAAGTCAGAGTGGAATGGTTTGGCCCGCGGGTTGTGCCGGTCGATGCGGACAGGCTCGACCTGCTGGTATCGTCGGTGCCCGATCCGGCCGAGACGAGTGAGGCAGCGAGGCGCAGCCGGGTTCTCAGTCAGGAGTATGAGCGCCTGACAGAAGACGGCCGGTTGAGCATCGGGCTTCACGACCTCGAAGGCCTGACGTTTGCCGACACCGCGCAGCAGGCGGGTTTGTCGGTCGGCAAGGTGCGGCGCAAGCGGGAGCAAACGCTGGCAGTGCTGAAGCGGCGGTTGCAGGAGCGGGGAGTCAGCGCGACCGAGCGGGATTCCACGCCGGTGCCCGTCTGGTACGGCTGGGACAATACCGGGTATGACGATGACTGGACCGCGAGCGTCACCGCCATCCTGCCCGATGGGCCGGCCGAGCCGGTGGCTGCGGCCGCAGAAGAAGAAAGGGAGGTATCTGAAGAGTAGATAACATTGTCGTAGGCTTCGTGAACGGGGACACGATCCCGGCCGGAGGACCGGGCAGGTCATGTCCCCGTTCAACAGGCCGTCGGAGAAATCCGGCGGCCTGCTTTTTTTCGGCAAATCGGGCTCTGACGATGACATAACTATGTGAAGGGGCCGACTGAAGTCGGACCTCACAATTCGGAGAAAGTCCAAACTGCGGGGCAACCCGCGGAAAGGAGGATGCAATGGCAACCAAGCCGGCATCCTACGGGGCAGACCGGTTGTTCGCCCGCCTTGACCTGGCGAACAGCGACTACTTCCCCGAAATAACCCTGGCGCAGGCCGAGTCCATGAAGGTAAAATACTACCGGACCCGGACCGCCCAGAACTACTACCTCACGCAGACCAAGCAAGTCCTGTCCGCCGAGGGCGTCAGCAGCATCCTGTACGGAGCTTACTGCGCATTCGCGGGCGAGGTCGCGGCCAGCCGTGAAAAACTCGGCGGCGGGGAATCGTTCGCAATCGAAGTTGCCACCCATATCGCAAAGTGGGCGGCACGCGGTTGCGTACAGAGCGTGCTCGAGAAGATCCGGACGCAGGTGTTCAACACCGGCGCGCCGGTCGGACCGTAAGGAGGTGATGTATGGCTACTGTACCAGCCGATGGTTCCTACCGGTATGCCAAGTGGGCCGCGCGTTTCGAGCGTGATTCCGAAGGCAAGCTCCCGCAGGGCAGCACTGCGCTGATGGAGCGGATTCTGAAGAAGCCCGAGATAGCCGCCCGGATACAGAGCAGCTTCGACGACATCTACGCGATGGAAGGGGAAGTCCGCCAGGTCTTGAACGAGGCCGGAGTTTCGGTCATCCAGTACCCGTTCTACTTCGCTTTCGGTCGCCAAGTGTGGAAGCTGGTCCAGCGGATAACCGGCGAGTCGGCGGCAATCGAAACAGCCGCGTTGACGGCAAAGTGGACAAGCCGCGGCTTAACGCAGTCTGTGCTTGAGTCGATAAGGAACGACGTCTTCGGCATCAGGGCACCGGCAGGACCGTAAAACCAGCAGCAACCAGAGACGGGCGGGGCGGCAGCGCCCCGCCTGTCTGTTTGACCGCGCTCTGCTGACCGCCGACTGCAATGCCACGGTTGACATATCCGGCAAACCTGCTATCATTACTGTGCATGGGGAGTTGCCTGTGTTCTGCAGACACGGGCACGGCAACCGGGCCTGAAGGCGCCACGGTGCCGGGAATCCGAAGGTCGGATTCAAATGCGGTCCTGGGCAGGGCTCAGGACAATCAAAGCCTTCCAAAGGTTGCCGCCCCTGGGTCAGGGCGGCGATTCTTTTTCAGGGGTCAACAGGCTACAACCTGACGCCGCTGACATCTGCCCGCATTCCGCTGGTCGCCAAGCACTTGACACCAAAGCAGGGTTCGCTATCATGAATTTGTGTTCAGGACCATGAACTTGAGTTCAATCAAGCGGATCCGCGCAAAGAACGACTGTTTCGTGAAGACGCCGCAGCAGATAGCTTTCGCGTTCTTGGCGCAGAACGCACACCTGAGTTTCTACGACAGCGAGGTGGCTGCAAAGGCCGACCTGTCCCGGGGCGCGGCTAACGCGGCGTTGCGGGCTCTGGCCAAAGCCGGGCTGCTGGAGATGGAGCCGAAGGGCAGAATGAAGTTCTACCGGGCCGACCTCGAAGACCCGCGAGTACGGGCGTACAAAGTTCTGCTCAATATCGGCGGGCTCATGCCGGTTGTGAAACGGGCGGCCGGAGATTGCCACCGGATCGTTCTGTTCGGCAGCGCGGCTGAGGGCAGAAACAGCCCGGCGAGTGACGTCGACCTTCTGATGGTAACCGATTCACCGGACCGGGTCCGGAACCTCTTCTCGGGCGGGCGAAAGAAACTGCAACTGGTGGTAGTAACCCCGGTCGGTCTGGCCGAACTTGAGAAAAGGGAGCCGGTGTTCGCGGCTGAACTCAAACGAGGAGTAGTGCTGTGGGAAACGTCGTAGACCCGGAGTTCGGCCGGTGCCTTGCCTCGGGCAAGATCAGGCGGTTTCCTGCCGGACCCGACATCGCGCCCCGTGAACTGGCCACTGCGGAGCAGGACTTCACCGAGGCGGAACGGACGTTCGCTGCCAGCGGGTACAAGTGGGCGACAATACAGGCTTACTATGCGATGTTTCACACGGCAAGAGCGCTGATCTATGCGGGGAGCTATCGGGAGCGAAGCCACCACTGTCTCGTAATCGCACTCCGCGCCCTCTATGTGTCCGCCCGGAAGCTGGAGCTTGAATTCGTGGAGGGCCTGGAGGCCGGAAAGAGATTGCGGGAGAACGCCGATTACTATGGTCGGTTCTCTGAAGCCGGCGCTGATAAGGTGCTGAGCCTGGCAGCGAAGTTCATTGTCCGTGCGAAAAAGCTAATCGGCAACCGAGACCAGAAGTCGGGGGAAGTCGAGAAGGCATGACAGAGAAACCAGAAGGACACCCCGTAGAGAAAACAGCACGGCTGCATCCAGCCGCAATCCACTGACCATCCGCTAGGCGCGATTTGCTGACTGGGGGGAAGAAAACCGGATGCAAGGTCGTTTGACAGCCGTGGTGGGGAAAGGATAATACAGGTCCAAGACCGCAACTAGGAGGACTGATGTCTTTTCTTCTGATTCTTCTCGTGCTGCAAGCGCCGGACCCGAAGCCGATACCGTACTATGACCCGGACGGACGGCTGCCCTCGACGTTCGAGGATTACGCAACGGCCCGGGTCGAGGCTCCTTTCCAGGCTTCGACGATCCGGACGTGCGTCGGGATTGACGGATACGACGACCTGGTTCTCATCTTCGTCAATGCTTCGCTCCAGCCCGCAATCCAGACCGAACTCGACACTTATATCGCGGACCTGTCCGCTGAAGGTTTCGGCAGCAAGGTCATCGCGGTCTCCGGCGGCCGACCCGCGGACCTGCGCCAGATTCTGCAGGTCCACCAGGATTCGGGTCTGGTCGGCGGCCTGATGGTCGGAGACCTTCCGGTCGCGTGGTGGGAGGATGGCAGTCATGGTGAAGACTATCCGCTTGAACTGTTCTTCACGGACCTGACCGGCAGTTTTGCCGACAATGACGGCGACGGGAAGTATGACGCCCATTCCGGTTCCCGGGCCCCGGATATCTGGATCGGAAGGGTCTACGCTTCGCGCCTGACGTACGATTCCGAGGAGCGGCTCGTCCGGCAGTTCTTCCAGCGCAACCACGCGTACCGAACCGGCCAGCTCATCGTGCCGCATCGCGGCCTGGTTTACAACGAAGTGGACTGGTACCCGAACGACCACGGCATGAGCTACCTGTATGCGGATGTTACCACGTTCAACGACGAGAACACGACTGTCGCGTATCATTACAAGAACCAACTCCGGCTCGGGTATGAATTCGTGCATATCCTCGCCCACTCCTCGCCCTGGGTGCATACCTTCTTCCTGCAGGACGACCTGCCGGGCGGCGGTTCGCTCTTCGATTTCGAGGTCCCGGCGTTGGAGCCGAACGCGGCCTTCTATTTCCTGAATGCCTGTATGTGCGCCCGGTTCACCGAGAAGGACAATCTCGGCAACTGGTACCTCTTCGCCCGGCCTTTCGGGCAGGTGGTGATGGCTTCCACCAGGCTGATGTACGGTATCAACAGCCTGCGGGAAATATATGAAGCGCTAGGCAATGATTCGTGCTTCGGTGACGCGTTCCTGAAGTGGCACAAAACCCACTATACGGGCTATCCGGATTGGAAAGCCACCTGCATCCTCGGCGACCCGACCCTAAGGGTTGCGGACGGCGACTACGAGATAACAAATGCGACACCGGTTGCTCATCGCTCGCCGCTCGCGAGTCCGCTCGACTGGACCGAGTACGCGGTCGACACCGTCGACTTCGTGAACGGCAACCCGGATATCGACTGCAGCGGCAGCGATGTCCGCATCGTGTTCGACTCCGGGCGCAAAGTGCGGGCCGATACGTACTGGGCCTGGTTCCAGGACAGCACGTTTGCCGCGCCGGAATCGGTCGGCTGGCACGAGTACTACGACCTGTTTCCGGCTTGCGCCACCGACGCGACCGGCCGGTTCTGGGCGGTATGGCAGAGCTTCCGCGACTATCCCGGATACGACCATTTCCAGCTTCTGAGCAGCTACTACCATGATGAAACATGGTCTTCGATCCGGCGGGTCGGGCCGCTCGCCGGACATCATGACGTGCAGGCCGCGCTCGACGCGGGCACCGACGACAAAGTCTGGTGTGCATTCAAGTCCTGGCGCAACGGGCAGGCCGACATCTGGGTCTCGTCAGCCGCGGGCGGCGGCGACTGGACGACGCCGGTCCGGCTCACCGCTGATTCGCTCGGCCAGGTATCACCCTGCGTCGTGGTCGATGCCGCCGATCACCCGTGGGTATTCTGGTCTTCGCTCACCAACGGCAGGTGGCACATCCAGGGCCGGCACCATGACGGCTCGGGTTGGCTCCCGATATTCGAGCTTGACACAATCGGCAACAACTCCTGCCCCCGCGCTGCGGCCCGGGACGACGGAACGATCTGGGTCCTCTGGCACAAGTGGACCGGCAGCCAGTCCGATATCTACGGTTCCTGCTGGAACGGCACGACCTGGACCGAACCCACCCCGGTGACCGACAACCCGGCGAACGACATCCTGCCTGATATCTGTCTCGCGCCGACCGGTGATTTCTGGGCCTGCTGGCAGTCGGACCGGACCGGACACCCGGATATCTACACCTCGCGCTACCAGGACGGCTGGACAGTGCCGCAGCCGGTCACCGCAGACACGGCCAATGACTGTGACCCGGTAATCGGCGCTGACGACGACGGGGTCTGGATTGCCTGGGCCTCGGACCGCCGTGACTTCTGGAACATCTACGCCGCGCACACCAACCTCACCGGCGTCACCGGCCCGCAACCGGCGGTCCCGAACCGGCAGTCCGGAATCCGGGTGTTCCCGAACCCGTTCCGCCGCCAGGCAACTTTCTCCGGGCGCGGGGATTTCCGGGTTGACGTCTATTCCCCGGACGGACGTCTCCTGACCCGGCTGAATGCCGCCGGCGGCCAGGCGGTATGGGCACCCCGAAACCTCAGCCCTGGACTCTACTTCGCGCGAGTGAGCGAACCCGGGTCGGAAACGGTGCTGAAGCTGATTCGGGTCGGTCGGACGCGCCACTGAACGCAATTCCCGGCCGCCTGCCTGACCGCCCGGGAGCGCGCTGGCTTGATAGACACCCCGACTTGACACAACTGCTCTTCTGTCGGTATAATCAGTACGGTTACGGGCCGGCGCGAGGTTAGTAGTCCCCTCGTGCCGGTTTTCGTTTGCTTGAGTAAGATGGAGCGCATTTATTCAGACAGACTGTGCCCGCGGGCGTTGGTCCGACGCAGCGGGTCTCATCCCCGTAGCCCACAGTTCCGGAGGATTCCCGATTCAGTTCTGCCATCCGATGGCAGCGTCCGCCCCGCTACCATTCGTTGGTTGGCGGCACACGCCGAGCAAGTAGCAGCCCGGCTTGTTGCCGTACCCGGGCCGGGCATTCCGTTGTACAGCGTGAAGCACCTCGTGCCGGACCGACCGGCCGGGGTGTTCATCCGCTTGGCCTGATCAGATCGTTCTGCGAGGAGGCGTCTTGAAGAGAAGTGCTGTCTTTCTGCTGCTGCCCCTGTTGGTCATGGCCGGCTCGTGGTCCGGCAGCTTCAATTTCCCAAACGGCTCGATTGACATCACCCGGACCAGCCGGGATGGCCGTTCGTTCGAGCTCGTCACAATCAGCCGCCCTGACCAGGACGGCAATATGGTCTTGCTTGAGGACCTGGCCCGGCCAAGGCTGCCCGGATGGTCGTTCACCCTGGTGATTCCTCAGGGCATGCGCATCGCCTCCGTCGAAGCCGAAGTGCGAAACGCACAGTCCCTGCCCGGCCGGCACAGCCTGTTTCCGAACCAGCCTCCGGTCCCGGTCTTCGAGTCCCGGCTGCCGGATTTCGTGCCGCCCGACGAGGAGGTCTATTCGTCGGACGCGGCCTACCCCGGAATCCGGGCCGAGCACGGACCGGTCGGCGTGAAGTCCGGCTTCCGCCTGGCAACCGTCACCCTGTACCCGCTTCAGTACTTCCCTGCTTCCGGCCGACTCGAACTGGCCACTGCGGTTGATATCACTGTGCACTACGAACCTGATTCCGAAGCCCGCACGGAATTCCTGACCGCAAGTCAGTCCCACGTCTTCCTGTCCGCGGTTCGGCCGCTGGTCATCAATCCGACGCAAGTCGCCCGGTATGCTCCGCCCTGCCGGGAGTCGGATTTCGGCGATATCGATTGTGTCATTATCACTTCGTCCGGCCTGCAGGCGCATTTCCAGCCGCTGGTCGACTGGCACACGCAGAAGGGCTACAAGACCGAAGTCCGGACCGTCTCCTGGATTACTGCCAACTATTCCGGCCGCGACACCCAGGAACGGATACGCAATTTCATCATCGACTACTACAACAACGAAGGACTGAAGTGGATTATCCTCGGCGGGGATAACAGCATCGTGCCGGCCCGCCGGGCCCGGGCCTACGTCAACAGCGAGACCGGCAACATCCCCTGCGACCTCTACTATGCCGACCTGCAGGGGGATTGGGACTCCAACGGCAACAGTATCTTCGGCGAGCCCACGGATATCGTCGACCTGTACTACGACGTCTTTATCGGCCGCGCCTCGGTGGATAACCAGACTCAAGTTCAGACATTCGTCAACAAAGTCATCACTCATGAGAAGAACCCGCCGACTGACTACCTGCGCCGCATCCTGCTCGTCGACGCCCTTCTCTGGGCCGGACACAACCAGCAACAGTCCAACGACTCGATTGCCAATATCACACCGTCGGGCTGGGTCGACCGCTTCATCCATAACCCCGGCAATACATACACGGTCGGAGATTCGATCAACAACGGCTTCCAGTTCGCCCACCTGGTCGGTCACGGCAACGCCAGCGGAGTCTACGACGGAGGCACCAGGTACTACGGGACTTCAACCGCCGGCAACCAGACCAACGGGTCCCGGGTGAACCTGATGAACTCGATGGCCTGCACCGCCGGCAACTTCGAGTCTTCCGACTGCCTGGCCGAAGCGGCCCATAACGCACCGAACGGCGGCAGCATCGCAACGATATTCAATTCCCGCTACGGCTGGGGACAGCCGCCCGGCATCGGACCATCCGAACTGCTTGACGTCCGGTTCTACGACTTCTTCTTCAATCACGACACCATGCCGATCGGAATCACCCACGCCGAATCGAAGGAGTTCTATCGCAACAGCGCGATATCGCAGCAGGTATGGCGGTGGTGCTACTACGGGCTCAACCTGCTCGGCGACCCGCTGCTGATGATGTACGAGGATATCCCGGGCCAGCTCGATGCGACTTTCGATGACCCGATCCCGACCGGCAGCCAGGATTTCACCGTCCGCGTACGCTCCGGCGGAAACCCGGTGCGCAACGCCCTGGTCTGCGTGGCCAAGGCGACCGAGGTCTACGAACGCGGCTTCACCGATGCCGGCGGCCGGGTGACCTTGACGATCAACCCGGCAACGACCGGATACCTGCAGGTCACAGCTACCGCCGCCAACTACCTGCCGGACGAAAACTCCTGCCAGGTCATGGTCATCAACCACGATGTCGGCTGCTACCGGATAGTCAGCCCGGCCGGCACTGTCGATTCCGGGTTCACTGTCACTCCGCAGGCAATGGTACGAAACTACGGGTCGCTCGTGGCGACCAATGTCCCGGTGCGCTTCAAGATCGGCGCGGCCTACTTGGTCGATGCCGTCATCCCGACGCTTGCCGTCGGCGACTCCGCACTGGTCAGCTTCACGCCCTGGGCCGTGGTCCCGGGCAACTACACCGTGAGTTGCTCAACCAGGCTCAGCGGCGACACCGACAACTCCAACGACCGGACATCCGGCAACCTCTTCGTCCGGAACCGGGATGTCGGCCCGGTCGCAATCGAAGCGCCGGCTACGGCCGACTCGGGCGATGTCATCCCGCTGGCTGTCGTTGTCCGCAACTTCGGCAACACCAACGAGGCTTTCAACGTCCGGCTCGAAATCAGCGGCACCGGGTATTCCGAAACCGGCAACATCAACCTGAGCGCCGGGGAGCAGGACACACTGGACTTCCCGGCCTGGACCGCGCTCGAGCGCGGCGCCCACACCTTGGCCTGCACTACGATGCTTGCCGGGGACATGAATCCGGCCAACGACAGAGTGAGTGCCTCGACCTTTGTGCGGGTCAACGATGTGAGTTGCACCGGCGTCATTGCACCGGCCGGGACGTTCGACTCCACCGACACCAGAATCGTCCGGGCCCGGATTGCAAACCCCGGTACCGAGTCCGAGGCATTCCCCGTGGTTTTCCGGATTACCGGTCCGACCAACTGGTCTGACACCACGTTTATCCGCAATCTGAACCCGGGAGACTCGACTGTCGCCGTATTCACGGATTGGCCCGTCGGCCCGCGCGGGAACTACACCGCCTCCTGCTCGACGATGCGCGCCGACGACATCGACAGTACCAATGACCGGGCCAGTGGCTCGTTCACGGTTATTGTGCACGACGCCGAGGTGCTCGAAATCACCGCCCCTGCGGGCCACGTGGACTCGGGCGCGACTATCACACCCGAAGCCCGGATCCGGAACTCCGGTTCGGCTCCGGAGTCGTTCGACGTGGAGTTCACTATTACCGATGGCTACTCGTCTGTCCTGTCGATAAGCCTCTCCCCGGGTACCGACAGCCTCGTTTCGTTCACCCCGTGGACTGCCAACGTACCGGGTGGGTTCACGACTCGATGCTCGACCAGGCTCCCCGGTGACGCATACCCGGACAACGACTGCCGGACCGGGACCGTCACCGTTGCGGTCACTGACGTCGGAGTCGCTGCCGTCCTCGCGCCCGCGGCCGTAATCGAACCCGGTCCGGTAACACCGATAGCCCGGGTCGCCAACTACAGCCCGTCCGCCCAATCGTTCACCGCTTTCCTGACGATATCAGCCCAACCCCAGGACTCGGTGGTCTTCCTTGACTCGGCCGCTGTCGACCAGTTGGGCCCGGACTCGACGCTCGACCTCTCGTTCTCGTCCTGGAATGCCGAACTCGGCACCTACCAGGTCTGTTGCTCGACCTGGCTCGCCGGAGACGAGAATCCGTCCAACGACGTAATAACCAGGGACTTCCTGGTCGTCGATGCACCGATACCGCCGGGCAACTGGACCGAGGTAGCCCCGATGCCGCTGGCGCCTTCGAGCAAGCCGGTGAAACGAGGTGGCTGGCTGGCTTACAACTCGGGCAACGGCCTCATCTACGGTGCTAAAGGGTACAAGACCACGGATTTCTACTCCTACAGTATCGCCGGCAATGCCTGGACTCACCTGACCGGGATGCCGTACGAAACCCATTCAAACCCGAAGTGGGCCAAGAAAGTACCGCGGAAGGGGTCCAAGGGCGTTGCGGACGGAAACAACTCGGTCTACGTCACCCAGGGCAACAACACGCTCGGGTTCTGGCGGTACGATATCGCGACGAACTCCTGGACCGAACTGGAAGACGTACCGCTCGGCCCAAGCAGGAAGAAAGTAAAAGGCGGCACTGACCTGGCCTACCTGGTCCGGGGCGGCACCCCGTACGTATACCTGCTCAAGGGATACAGGGATGAGTTCCACCGGTACAACGTGTTGTCCGGTGCCTGGGAAGAACTGGCCCCGGCACCGACGGGTCAGAGAGCCAAGTGGGACAAAGGCTCGTGGCTGGTGGCCGAGGACGAAAACGCCACGGTGCTGTACGCGCACAAGGCGAAGTACAACGAACTCTGGTCCTACAACGTGTTATCCGATTCCTGGAACCCCGAGCTCGAAGGGATGCCGTTCACTGGAATGCAGGGCCGGAAGAAAAAGTCGAAAGACGGCGGATGTGGGACGTGGTACAACGGCGAGATGTACGCGCTCAAGGGCGGCAACACAAACGAGTTCTGGAAGTACACACCCGCGGGCAACCTCTGGACCGAACTTGATTCGATGCCGACGATGGGGAGCACCGGCAGCAGGAAGCGCGTGAAGCACGGCGGTGACATCGTCCGGGCAATCAACAGCCTGTATGCGCTCAAAGGAAACAAGACCCGCGAATTCTGGACGTGCACTCCGGGCACCGTGACTTTCTGCGGCCTCGGCTGTCCGCAACGGAACGGCATTGCCGGTGCTACCGGCGACGCGAAGCCGACAGTCGGGTTCGATCTCCGACCCAATCCGACCGCCGGGCGGGTTGCAGCCGTCGGAAACAGAACCGACCAGCCAGCCAGGCTCAAGCTGATCTCCCCGCTCGGTCGGGTAGTCCGGGAGACAAGCATTCTCCCCGGCCGGACGGCGCAGCTCGATATCAGCCGACTCCTCGCCGGAACGTACTTCGTGTGTCTGAAGACCTCTGATGGGACGGAAATCCGGAAGCTCGTCATTCACCGCTGACGTCCTCCGAGAGAGAACCTCTACACAGAAGCCCGGCATCCCGCCGGGCTTCTTCTTTTCCTGCTCTGTTGGTACCGGCTACTCGACCGTCGTCTCGTCTTCGGCCCGCCACGCCGGGTCAACGATGCAGACGAATTCCACGACGTCTCCTCCGGCATTCTCAAGCCACTGCACCGCGCCGGGCGGAATGTACACCGCATCGCCGGCCGCGATTTCGCGAGTCTCTTCGGCGATGTGCATGATTCCCCGGCCGCGGATGATGTAGTAGACTTCGCTCTGTTTCAACCGGTGCGGCACCGACTTCCCGCCTGTTTCGAGCCGGGCAATCGCAAGGGAACAGCGGATTGAAACCGGGTCCCGGTCGGGATGCAGCAGTTCGCGCAGCCGGGTATCGTCGCCGGCCCGGATTTCGGCAGACCGGGACAGGCGTTTGACGTACATGACTCCTCCTCAGTTCGAGCGTGCACTCGCTCTCTCCCCGTACCGCCCAGAGTTCGGAAGCGTCGGCCGACTCAGCTGACGGCCGGACTGCTCTTGACTTCACTTATACGGCGAATATATTCAACTGTCAAGTATCGAGAGCCGGCGTAGCTCAGTTGCGTTAGAGCGCCTGACTGTGGATCAGGAGGTCACGGGTTCGAATCCCGTCGCCGGTATCTTCCAAGGAGAAGACCCGATGAATGAAGAAAGACTGGTAACACCGCAGTTGCTAAAAGGGTTCCGCGACTATCTGCCTGCACAAATGATTGCAAGGCAAAAGATACTCGAAACCATCCGTAAGACATACGAGTTGTACGGCTTTGTTCCTCTGGAGACCCCTGCTCTAGAGCACCTTGATACACTTCTGGGCTATGGCGAAGATGCAAGCAAACAGATATTTCAATTCACCGCTCCTGACGGCAAGAAAATTGGGCTGAGATTCGATTTGACAGTGCCCTTGGCAAGGGTGTTCTCTCAATACCGAGACTTGCCAAAACCCTTTAGGCGGTATCAGGTGTCGCCGGTATGGAGATTTGACAAACCAGGTCCCGGCAGGTTCAGGGAATTCATCCAGTTTGACATTGATACTGTGGGTAGTCCAAGCATGGAAGCCGACGCTGAGATTATCGCCGCAATGTGTGATACTCTAGATTCGCTGGGCATCCCCCGTTTCTGTGTGAAATTCAACAGCAGAAAGGTGTTGAATAGCTTAATCGTGTACGCGGCTATACCCGCCGTAAGTACGCTGTCGGTATTCAGGGTGATCGATAAATTGGACAGAGTTGGCATTGAGGGCATTAAGCTGGAACTAGCAGAAGGCCGGACAGATGCCTCTGGAGACAAAATACATGGCCTAGGTCTCGAACCAAAACAAATAGAGTCAATCGAGTCGTTTCTGAGCCTTCCCCGTGGAGGACGCACTGAAACTATCAAAGCTGCTTCCCGTCTGCTTTCTGGTGTGCCCGGAACCGAGGAGGGAATCAATGAACTGAGGGAAATCAGCAACTGCCTTGATGCCTTGGGGATCACAGACGATAGAGCTCGTATTGATCTAACGGTTGCGCGGGGCTTAGACTACTACACCGGACCTGTCTACGAGGCGATTATCCTAGACGCCCCGAAGTTTGGCAGCGTGATGGGTGGCGGGAGATACGACCGTTTAGTTGAAAGGTTCTTGGGCGAGAAAGTCCCTGCAACTGGCGCCTCTATCGGTGTGGACAGGCTCTTTGCCGCCATGCAGCAGCTAGGGTTGGTCGGCTTGACACCTTCGACGGCCCAAGTCTTGGTCACGGTCATGGATGACAGCAAACTGTCTGAATACCGGAGAATGGCGAATGAACTTCGCAAGGCGAATATTCGAACTGAACTTTATGTGGGAACAGAAAGAAACCTTGGGAAACAGTTGTTCTACTGCAACAGACAAAACATACCCATCGCGGTGATTGCGGGCTCGGATGAATTCAATAGCAACACGGTTACCATCAAGGATATGAGAAAGCTGCACCGAGAAAATGTGGCGCCGAAGGACAGGAAGCACTGGTTGAAAGCGAGGGTAGGACAGAGTTGCATTGCAAGGAAAGCGCTGGTACCCGAACTACGCAATATGCTCAGGCAACCGCACTGCCAGCCCTAACTCGCGGCGCTACGTAGAACTACTTCCCCCGGAAGGCCTAGGTGCGGTCACGCCAGTAGTCATCTATCCTTGAAGGCTCTAAGGGCACAGTCTGATTGCCGTTCCTGATGTAGAAAACTCCGCCAAGATACCACTTCTTCCTATGCGAAGGACGGACGTCAACGACGCACAGTGTCCTGCCTTCATAATGATCCTTGCGGATGGAAATCAAGTTCCCAGGATACACACCATCGCCGATCTTCCCCCGGATGGCATTTATCAACTTCTGTTGATAGGAATCCCAGCCGGTCCGTTCGTTCTGAAGCTCCACATCTATGCCGAATACGATACTGCCCTGTAGCGTGGGGGACCCTTGAAGCCGATCGGGCTTGATGTGCTTCCACAAGCGGCTCTCAAGCACGCCAATGACCAAGGTGCCACCCCGGGAGTTCAGGAACCCGGCCACTGTCTTCAGGACGCCCTCCTCCATTAGCGCGGACTTGAACTCCGTCTTGCCGTCTTTGGACAGTAACCGCTCGACGACCAACGTAGATGAACCCTTGAACTCAAGTGTATCGCCCTCTTCCTCTCCTAGTAGTTGCTTGATATCTACGGGGCCATCGGAATCAGCACAGACAGCGGCATGCGGCGAGTGGCCTGTTTCGATGCCTTCATATATCTTTGGCTCGCCTAAGAGCTTCACATTAAAGGAACGCGGGATGCCTTTCCGTAGGTCTCGTCGCAAGTCCTCGGCGAAATCATTTTGGTTTAGGTTAGCATAATGCCTTCCACTTACGCTTGCGAAGACTCTCCATCTGGCTTTGTGCTTGAACGATCTCAAGTATATCTGGGTCTCCAGGAGGTTAATCCCGGCGGTGGCTAGGCAACGCGCGCACTCTGCCAGAGCACCAGGCTCGTCCTTGGTTTCGAGGACTATGTTGACGATCCGTGCACTTGGCGGCGGAAACGATATCCTCAGCGCGGGAATGCTGCTGTCCGCTACTAGCATTGCATGCCCCAGGCCATCCCATATGCTCTGGCCGCGGTCGAGAGAGTGCGTCGCGTGGAACTGGCGATCCAGAATGTTTGTGATAGACCGAGGCAGGTGCAATACCAATCCATGTGCGTTTTCTAACTCGCCCTGTCTTACGGTCTCGGTCACTTGCACAACGGGAATATCCATCCCGGGCTGTTTGGCAGTTCCCGTTGGCCAAAGGATTTTCTCGCCTAGTGTGGCCACGGGTGACCTTTCTCCCTGGATCCAGATCTTCCGGAGCTTCAAGCGTATGGTCCTTCCGTACTCGGGTAGTAGCTGCTGTCGCATCAGCCGTTCAATCTCATCCCGGGAATGTTGCTCGCTCGGCAGGTTCGGGTTGAACCTCCTGAACCGAGACACAAGCGTTTCATCACGAACCCGCCAGTTGAATTCGTAGTCGTCAAGTAGAAACCGCCCAAGCACCGCTTCGATATCCTTAAGCACCGCCATGGGGTGCAGGCGCCCCGTTTGTTCTGTTGTCCCCGCTTTGTAGCCAATTCCGGTCTTGCTTGCAGTGACGCCGGGAAACTCCAGTTGAAGTTCATAGGAAATCGGCTTCAAGCTTTTCGCTAGTCGTATGTTCTGTTTTCTCTTATCATCGATTCTGTTGTTGAGTTCCTCGACTGTGCGTAGGCTCGGGTCTGTAAGCAAGACAATAACCGTGGCCTCCGCTCTCACGTTGTACAGTATTGTGCGTGTCTCACCGACCTCGAACGCCACCTTGCAGTCTCTAAGCGCTTCAGCTACCGTCGCGAACGAACCCGGTTCATCGCCCACGATGAATTCTATCTTCCAGATTGGGAGCTTCTCACCACGGAACGTCGCAGAAAGCGGGGTAATCCAAAGGTTGTGTTCGCAGAGCTTCTTTTCGTCGCAGGACCAGTGCTCAGACTTGACAAGCGTGCAGTAGACGCCCATTCCGTCCTCGACCCCCAGCAGCATTGCCAAGTCAGAAGGTATCTCGACCTTCGCCTTTGGGTAGATACTGACGGCGGCGCCTCGTCTCACCCTGTAAACCTCCTTGCCAATTCCTAGGGTCTACTAAGTGTCATCAGGCCAACACAACTCCACGAGCCTTGCGACTCGAACCAGTTCAGCTACCTTCTCTATCTCGGTGTACATTACCCTGTCTTCTGCCAGTGGAGTGACATGCTCGCGGATCACGTCATAGGCCTTTCTCACGCGCTCTCCTGGTTCCAGCGGCTCGACTTTCAGCTTCTCGCCATTGGCCATCTCAATTCCGCTTCTTCGGAAATAGACGCCCTGTGCAGCACACAGAAGCTCTATGGCTACTATTTTCTCTACATTCTTCACGACGGCCCGCGCTTTCCGTGCGGCAATCGGGGCCATACTCACATGGTCTTCTATATCCTCACATGTCGGTATCGAATCAACACTTGCGGGGTGGGCCAGAGATTTGTTTTCAGAAACGAGAGCGGCCGCCGTATATTGGGGTATCATGAGACCACTGTAGAAACTGTTATTCTGACTCAGCAACGGAGGAAGGTTCTCATTCAAGTGCCTGTTGGTCAACTTGAATATTCTTCTTTCCGCAATGTTGCCCAGTTCGGCGACAGCGATGGCAAGGAAGTCCATTGCAAAAGCGAGGTACTCACCATGGAAGTTGCCCCCGGAGAGAGCCTTATTCTCCCGATTGAGTCCGGGAAAGATCAGTGGGTTGTCAGTTGCGGAGTTTATCTCAACGGCAAGAATGCCTCGGACAAAGTTCGTGACATCCAAGACGGCGCCATGGACTTGAGGAATGCAACGGAGAGAATAGGAATCCTGGACCTTCTTGAGCTTGCTGTCATGGTTGACCTTGGAGTCGATGAGTTGGCTACCCTTGAGTAGTTCTCTTACGTGAAGAGCGGCTTCTTTCTGCCCTGGGTGAGGACGGACGAGGTGGATTTCCTCCTTGAAGGCATCAGAACATCCTCGGAGAGCCTCCAGGCTCATGGCGGCCGCAATCTGGACATTCCGGTAGAGATTCTCAGCATCGTACAAGGCAAGGCAGCCTACCGCGGAGGAAACTTGGCAGCCGTTGTTCAGCGCAAGACCTTCCTTGGCTGCGAGCACCACCCTCTCTATGCCCGCCTTCTCCATAGCCTTCTTGCCGCTCATTCTCTCACCTTGGAGAAAGGCCTCGCCACTGTCTTCTTCTTTGTCTTCGGCGTCGGTGCTCAATACAAGAGCCAAGTGAGACAATGGGGCCAAGTCACCCGATGCACCAACCGAACCCTGTTGAGGGATCACTGGGTGCACACCCCTGTTGAGCATCTCAATCAGGGTCTCAATGACTTCTGCCCTGATGCCAGAATATCCCTTGGCAAGAGTATTTGCCCGGAGAAGGATTGTGGCGCGAACAACTTCCTCGGGGAAAGGTTCACCCACACCCGCGGAGTGGCTTAGAATAAGACTTCGCTGGAGTCTTGCGGTATCTTCCGGTGAAACGGCCGACGCAACACTCGAACCCTTGGAACCAAAGGCCGTATTGACCCCGTAGACGATAGGCTTACCCTTCCTTGCTACTTCTTCAACCCAGTCACGGCTCTCCTGTATTTTCTTAACAGCCTTCGGCGACAGCTCTACTTTGACCTTTGGTGATCGAGCTACCGCCGCTACCTGTTCGATCGTCAAACTCTCGCCGTCAATGACGACTTGGCCAATCACCTTTGGGCAGCGATGCTCACTTTCTTTCATAGATTCCGCCTTATTTTGCCCCCCCAGACTGTCTTGTCAAGGAATGACATGCTAATCTTTTCGTCCATCCAACTCGAAAGTATAGTCTATCCTGGATCGCCTTGATGTCAACCAGCGATGTCGGTTTGTCTCGCCTTTGTCTGATTTCCAAGTCGCAAGGTTGCCGCCGTCCAAGTTTTGTAAGGAAGGCTTTCACCTCGCGAAAAAGAGTCCGTTCAGGACGACCGACACGATAGCTGTGCACATCAGAGCTGATGGAGACCCCTCCGCGAAGGAAGTCTGTTTGGAAAGTGCGGTATTCCGACCTTGCCAATCCGGCTAGCCTTTTAGTAGTTTCCTTACGTAGGCCCTGTCGGCGGCCTTCAAAATGATGCTGGCCAAATACGCACGTTTGTATGCGGAAGGGTAGTCTTTGTTATCAACGACCTCGTCAACCAGAGTAATGGCCTGCTTTATCTCGGATACCGGAATTGACCCGCCTTCCGAAATCACCTTCTTGGCTACCCCAGCCAAGTCCTCAACTTTAGAGAAGTGACTTATGACTTGGCGGACAAAACGCTGTCTTTGGCCAACAACGGACCGTTCAGCTTGACGTTTGAAGAAATCCATGAAGGCGTCATAGAACAGGGATAAATCAACCACGACATCCTTGTCCCCGCCCAGGCCTCCTTTGATAAGGGTGTACTTGGTCCGAATAAGTGCCGGAAGAGTTATGCCTATCACGAAACCCAAGGGCACAGAGGGATCACGGCCAAACGGTTTTGTCACCAGCCAGAGCAACCCGGGGGCCAGAGCAAGGTTGAAAAGAATGAGAAGCCATCCCCAGACTGTGCGCAATGCAGCACACTCACGAGCCTCGAACTTCTTCAAGACCTCCATGAATCCAGCTATACAGCCGCCCACGCAGGCGATCAGGTAGGGCACCCACCAATAGCCACTCAAGGCTATTCCTGCTCGCGCTCCAGCGTAATGTACCCCTGCGAATTGATTACGTAGGCTTCCCTTTCCGGTCCACGATTGAGGGTGCGCGCCGAAAGTAACCCTTTGTCTTCCAACCCCTTAATCGCTTCGGCAACCTTCTCTACGGGTTCCATTTGCTCCACGGAGAGTTCAATCGGAGTCATGACCCCATTTTCTGAAAGGGTTCTGAGAACTTCACGTTCCTCGTCGGTCAGTTTCGACATCCTGTCCTACTCCTCATCGCCCGGACAATTGCAGAACAGCCCCGGCAGATCATCGGTCATTGGCTTGACTCCTGCAGGCTTGGACCAACCCGCAATTCGCGCTGTGCCGACCAAGGAGATTCTACGGACCGGATTCTCAATCCTCGGGCTAGTGCCGTCCAGCACAACAGCCATTCTGCTACCTCCATTGATTGGAATATCAAGCGACTATTCACCGATTACTGCCGCAGCACCGCGGGCCATCAATGACTCAGTCGCGCCGCCGCGGGCGCGGGCGGGGACCTGTCCGCCTTGCCATGTTCTTCGCGTGACTGCCGGGCCAGAAAACCTGCTTGCATTTCGAGCACCGTTTGAAATCGTGGTGTATCTGGTAAATGAAGAACGGTATTGACGGCCGGGCCTGGTCCCGGGTTATCTTCTCCAGCGGCTCGTTGCATTTGAGACAACGGGCGAGAGCCTGGTCGGCCGGAGGAGCGGCGTGGTCGAGGCCGAGTTCCTTCCTGACCCAGGCGAGTTGCTCATCCGGCTCCGTCGCCTCGACGAACAGGATACCCGACAGTTCGCGCAGCCGGGTGTTGCGGGTAATCAAAGTCCTCCTCAGGGACCGTGCCTTCTGGTATGCCCGCATTCCGGACAAACCCCGGGCGTAGCCGACGTCCAGTCCGAGCTTCCGCAACTCGCGGCTCAGCTTGCCGAGCATCGAGTCGCATACCAGCTTGGTGGCGGGCACGGGACTCTCGGGTTTGTCGATCATCAGGCAACAATCTAGCCAAATGCGCCGGGAAATCAAGGCGGACGGCAATGATTCATTTCTACCGTGCCGGCGCAATCCTTACTTGACCCGCCCGGTTCGAGGAGCTACATTATCCAGTCCGCAGATGCAGGCGGTCCCGAAACGAACAGGAGGTTCTGTCATGATGAAGAAGATCTCGCTGGTCCTGCTGGTTGCCGTGCTGCTCATGGTGGTAGTCGGCTGCGCCCCGGGTAACGAACGCTGGGCGAGTGTCGACAGCCGCGCAAACTTCTGGGCCGGGCTCTGGCACGGGTTGATTGTCATCGTCACGTTCGTCGTCAGTTGGTTCACGAACGACGTCGGTATCTACGAATCCAACAACGTCGGGTTCGGTTACAACATCGGGTTCATCCTCGGGTGCATGATCTCTCTGGGCGGCGGCGTCAAAGCCGGCACCCGGCACAAGCGCAAAGTCAGAATTATCCACCGCGGACCGGATTGGGACCGGGTCGGCCGCAGAATCGAAACCGGGGTCCGCGAAGGAATCAGAACCGCTTTCGAAGGCGGTGCGCCTCCCTCGGCGGAAACGGACTGGGAGGAACTCAGCCGCAAGGTCGAGCAGCGCATCAAAGACGAACTCAAAGACTGGGACGAGGAGAACTGACATGAAACGTTCCTGCGTCCCGCTGCTCACAGCCGCCCTGGTGCTTGCCGCGTGGCCGGCACCGGCCGCGGCGGCCCGGCTTGAAGGCGGTCCCGGCTTCACGCTCCCGGTCGAGGAAACCCAGGCCGGCGACCTCTACTTCGGCGGCAACACCCTGCGCCTCGACGGGCTGGTCGACGGCAGCGTGCTCGCCGGGTGCCAGACCGCCACTATCTCCGGCCCGGTATCAGGCAATGTCTTCATCGGCGCCCAGACCGTCGATATCTCGGGTCCGGTCGACGGCGACGTACTCGTCGGGGCCCAGACCGTAACCATCAGCAACACCGTCTCCGGCGCGGTCCGGGCTGGCGCCGGCTCGGTCCATATCCACGGTTACATCGAACGGGACATCCTCGCCGGATGCGGTAACCTTGCTATCGGCCGCGAAGCGGAAGTCGGCGGCGATATCATCGCCGGGTGCGGCACCCTGGTCATTGACGGAATGGTCCACGGCGACGTCCGCTGCTCGGCCGGAGAGCTTATCATCTGCGGCATCGTCGATGGCGACGTTATCGCCGACATCGAAGACCAACTGGTGCTGGCCGATGACGCCCGGATATTCGGCAGCCTGCGCTACCAGTCGGAAAAAGAACTGGACCTGGGCAACCCGGACGCGGTATTCGGCGACATCCAGTACACCAAAAGCACCAAAGCCGGGGATATCGAGGAACTCAAGTGTTTCCGCCCCCGGCCCGACCTGCTCGCCACGTTCCTGCTCCCCTTCGCGATTCTCTCGCTGCTCGGTGCCCTGGCAATCGGCTTCATCCTCATCGCCATCTGGAAACACGCGCTCAACAGCGTCCTGGAAGACGTTCTCGCCCGCTTCGGCCGCACGGTCGGACTCGGCGCGCTCAGCCTCTTCGCCACACCGGTCGCGATCATCATCGCCCTGCTGCTGATAATCACAATCCCGGCCGGGCTGATTGGCGGACTCCTGTTCCTTGTCTGTCTCTACCTGAGTAAAATCCTCGCCGGGATGTTCCTCGGCAAGTGGCTGTTCCGCCTGTTCGGCGGCCACACCGCTTCAATCTGGCTCTACGCCCCGGTCGGCATCATCCTCGTCTACGCACTCTGCGCGATACCCTTCTTCGGCTCGCTCGTCTGGCTCTTCGCGGCAATAATCGGCTTCGGCACAATCCTCGAACTCCTCAACCTCTCCCGCCGAACCTAGGCCAGGCAAAACCAATCGCCGGGCGTGGCACCACCACGCCCGGCTTCCTTTCCCGGCTGTCCGCTTGACTTCCCGCTCGGTCCCGGCATAGTCCTCCAAAGGAAGTCAACCATGCGCTATCGTGTAGTCATTGAGCAGGACGAAGACGGAATCTTCGTCGTCAAGTGCCCGGCTCTACCGGGCTGCATATCCCAGGGCCAAACGCGCGAACAGGCCCTGACCAACATCACCGACGCCATCGAAGGCTACCTCGAAAGCCTGGCCAAGCACAACGAACCGGCCCCTCCTCCAATCATTGAGGAGACGGTCAAGGTCAGGGTCTGAGCAGACTGCCGGTCGTCTCTGGAAAACCGGCAGCCACGTGATTCTCCGCCACTCGCAACCACCACACCGACGACTCGCCGTTCCTGACCACAAAGAACTCGCCAAAGGAACCCTGCGGTCACTCATCCGTGAGGCAGGACTGACGGTGAAGCAGTTCGTCTCTCTGCTGAAATAGCCCGCCTGCTCCCTGTCTTTAGCGGTGTGCGGCACGCGGTTGGCGGATTGCGATATGCGGTTTGCGCTTCAGCCTATCCGGCTCCCGGCAGCCGCCAGGTGGGGTCGTCTTTCAAGTGGATGTTGTTCACCTGGAGCCAATGCCTGTTTCCATGTAGGGGTCGTGTGAAACCGACCCCGAGAACTACCTTCACGCCGCTTCCGATCCGGACAGCCACCTGCTTGACCAGTTCGTGACGCGGTGTCCGCTGGTCCGGTTCGTAGAGCCGGAAGTCAGTGACCGGCAGGGAGTAGGACGCATCACAGTCCGACACGTGGACCCGGATCCGAATTCTCTGTTGACCCTCCCAGGTGGACGTTTCGACTCTCAGCCTGGGAACACCACGCGGAACCAGGCACCCGAGCGATGCACTGCCGGTCCCCGGCTCCATCGTACAGGTCTCTCCGTGCCGTTGTAGTTCCTCCCCAAACACTTCCCTCAGGCTGAACCTTGCCAGTCCATTGAGCATCTTCCAGAAACGGTCGGCCGGGACATCCCCCAGTTTCTTCGCTTTCCTGCGACTGAACCGGTGGTCCTCCACTTCGGGCGGCCTACCGCAGAGCCTGGCCCTGCCCAGGTCCACGAGCGCCGCCATATTGAACGGGCCGCCGTTCGGCTCAAGCATCCCGATGTCCAGCCGGCCTTTTCTCAACTCCGGCCGGACATGACTCATCGTCTCAAGGTCCACGCCGGCGACGCACATGAAACCCGGTTCCATCCGGGTCACGTGGTTCACGACGATTCTCATCCACCCCTACCTACAGATGCACAACCCTCACGTCATCCCATCTGGCCTGCAGGTACTCTGCCACCAGCCGTCGATGGCAGTGTTCGGGCTTCGCTTCGCTGCACAACAGGACTGTCGGGGCCTCAAAGGATTCCGGCCGGACGACTTCCTCGGCCCGACGTTCAGCTAGCGTTGCCCGGAACCGCTGTTCGTATTCATCCCAGCCTATCTGCTTCTCCGCCCAGTCCGCAAGCAACTCCTGACTCGGAGCCAGCCTCGGCTCATGCACGTAGTCGGCTGCGCACAACTCCCTGAGCAGATACGGAAGATTGCTGGCTTTCGCAAACCCGGCCAGTTGCGAGGAGTTGCGCAGGCGGACATCAACGAGCCGCTTGATCCCGGCCCGTCTCAGCGCTTCGAAGAACTCCTCGGCCGTCTTTCCGGTGAAACCGATCGTGTAGATTTCCAAGGTCTGTCTCCTGCCACAAATGAAAACGCCTGCTGTCCTTTCTCCTCCGCCTGTCGCAGGTCCGCTTCCGTCTGTACCCTCCCGTCCCCGCGGATGTGCTTGACGGCGACCCCTTTCTCCTCAAGAACCCGACCCACGAGCAGACGCCGGTGGCAGTGCGCCGGGTCCTCTTCATTGCACACAATGACCACCCGGCGCGTCCGGGCTCGCTTCAGGAGTTGGGCTATCCCCGTGGAAAAGGACTCGGTCCCGGCAATACGTCCGTACCGAACGTGCCCCTCGGCATCGTAATACTCAGGCCCGGCAGGTCTGCCTCCCAGGACCTTTCCCATGTACATATACTCCATGCCGCCGGCTGTAATCGCGGCCCGGAGGGACTCGCCGTTGTACTGCGGGACGTACTTCGAATACGGGCTTGACCGAACGTCGACAACCACGTCAATGCTGTTGGCCCTCAGCAGCCGGACAAACTCCTCCATCGGTTGATTCGAATGCCCGACCGTAAACACCGTAGTGCCACCTCCTGCCGCGGCACTGCCGACGATACGCCTTCCCGGCACTGGTCTGCTCATCGTGCCATTCTAACCTCGGGCAACGTCTTGTCCAGCACCTCGCGGTCAGGAAACGGTCAACGGATTGCGGTCGGCGGAACGCGGTAAAGCATGGATTCGGAAATCTAAAATCACCAATCTGCAATCTGAAATAAAATGGCGGCTGGCGGAACTACCCGCCAGATACGCCTTCTTGATTCGGGGGTCTTCGATGAGTTCTCCGCGCGGGCCGTCAAAGGCAATCCGGCCCACTTCGAACACATAGGCCCGGGAGCAGACCTCCAGCGCCATCCCGGTATTCTGCTCGACCAGCAACACGCTGGTGCCGCTGCGCTCCACGCCTGCGAGGAATCTCCGTCACCCCCGCAGCATGTCAGTCTTCGGTATCAGGTTGGCGTCACAACTGGACCGAGAGGGGCTCGGGCGGACTAGCGGAGAACCGAGAGGAACATATCCGGGGTCACCTGCGCCTGCCGAAGCACGCTGCGTAGCGTGCCGACCGCCACCACACGGTGCAACGGAACCACGCAGCCGACCGGACCCTCCGGTGTCTCTCTTCTCAATATCACGTGGCTCCCGCGGGTGCGTACTTGCCGAAAGCCCAAACGCTCCAGCGCCCGGACTGCCTTGTTCCCGGAAACCTGCTGGAGGCTAGGCAAGCATTGCCTCGAACGTGGTCAGCAATGGTCTGGAAGCGGCAGGCGGCGGGAACTCCTCAAGGTAAAGCTCGGTGGCCTCCTTGAGGTTTGCGAGCGCCTCATCAACCGAAGACCCCTGGCTGACCGTGCCGACTTCGGGGCAATCTGCGACGTAGATGCCACTCTCCTTGTGGATAACGGCGGTGAACGTTCGTGCGGTCATCAGCGTAACTCCAATATCATACTTAATCATGCTCGCCGGCCGGACTGAAGTCAAGCCCGGCGCACCGGCGTCCCCGCCGGCAGGCAGAAAGCGAAGCGCGGCCAGCGGACAGCGGCTCGCGGTTGAACGTGCATTCGGAAATCTGAAATCACCAATCTGCAATCGAAGACCGGTCAGCGGCTGACGGGAACTTTTCCCCGGCTGTCCGGCTTCTCTTTCCAGCCCCGGGAACCCCGAACCGGATGCTACAAGTTGCCTCGGAGCAGGTTCAGAAACTCCTCGGACGTAAGGCCGGACTGTTTGATGATATGTCTCAGCGTCCCCTTCCTTATGTCTCTGCTGTGCCACGGAATCGTAATCCCGAGACTACCTCTCACGTAGATCCGGTGGCTGCCCTTCTGCCGGACATAAGAAAAACCCGCATCCAGCAGGACCCGGGCAACGTGCCGAGGTTTGAGCGCGGGCAATCTCGACATGTGGAAATCAGATTGTTACTCTGACCGGTGCGACTACTACTCCGTCTCCTTGTTCCTCGATCTGTCCTTTCCTGTTCGTCATCACTTCCAGGTACAGGCCGGCCGCCTCCGTGATGTTCTTCAGGGCTTCCTCAAAGGTGTCTCCCTCGGAAATGCACCCCGGCAAAGCCGGGATCGTAACGGTGTAGCCGCCGGCACTCGGGTCAGGCTCGAAGACCGCTATGTACTGACGGACCTCTTTCTTCACCGACTTTCTCATACAAAGCAATTCTATAGTCCGGGTGCCCGGTGTCAAACTGCGGGCGGTCAATCAGGCACATCTACGAAATCGGCACCGAGTTAGGTATTATGTCCCCTTGACTCCCCACTTGCTCCTCGTGTTTCCAGTTGCTCACCGATGAAGGGATTGTTCGAGTTGATCGGCTGCACGGCGACCCCATACTGCGTGTGGAATGCGCGGCTGGCCGGGCGTGTGGACCGCCACTTGACTTCGAAAGCGTGCAGGCGGTCGCGGGTCTTGACGACCAGGTCCACCTCCGATTGCGCCCGCGAGCGCCAGAAGAACAGCTCGCTGACACCGCCCCGCAACAGGTTGTACTTGGCTACCTCTGCGATCACCCAGTTTTCCCACAACGCGCCGATATCGGGACGGAACTCCTCGGTCGAGAAGGCGTTCAGCAGCGCGTTGCGGATTCCCGTGTCCCAGAAGAAAACTTTCTTGCCCCGGGTGATTTCCTTTCGGGGGTTGGTGCTGAAGGACGGCAGGCGGAAGACCACGTACGTTTGCTCCAGCAAATCCAGATACCGCTCGACGGTGGGCCGAGCCATCTGGAGCTGTGTCGCCAGCTCATGCGTTGAAACCTCGCTGCCGACCTGGTGCGCGAGCAACGCGAGCAACCGCTTTATCAGGTCCGGCGACTTGACCAGCCCGGTCTGAAGAATATCCTTCCACAGGTAGTCCGAACTCAACTGGCGCAGCAGGCGCGGCTTGTCTGCGGTAAGCACAACTTCAGGATAACCCCCAAATGCCAGCGATTGCAGCAGAGACACCCTCAGTGGTGCGGCAAACTGCTCCCGCAGCATGGCCGGCGTGTAGGTATTGGAATACCAGTCTTTGGAACGCAGGGCTTCCTCGAACGTCAAGGGCGGCAACTGCAACTTCTCATTGCGTCCGGTCAGGCTTTCCGCCGCCTGGTCGAGCAGGTTCAGGCTGGAGGAGCCGAGCAGAAGTATCTTCAACGGCAACCGGGAATCGTGCCAACCCTTGACTATCCGCGCCGCCTCGGGCAATCGCTGGGCCTCATCCACCACCAGCACATCGGGACCGCCCAGGCTCTTCAAACCGTCGGCGGGCGACAGGACGGCGGCAGCCAGAAAGCGCTGCTTGTCAATCTCGACGTCAAAGTTGAGGAACAATGCCTTGCGACCGGCTAGAACATGCTCGACCAAGGTCGTTTTCCCCACCTGCCGGGCGCCAAGGACAATCCCGACTTTGTCTCCGCCAAGAATCTTCATCAGCATCCGCTCAGCTAGCCTATTGATATACATCGTATACAGAATAACCTATGATTTGGCTATGTCAACTATCGCCCTGAACCCGACCCGCCTTCCAATCTGCTAGCCTGAAACCTGCAGACCTGCAATCTGTAACACGCGCTACGCGCGTCCCTGAATGTGCTGCTAATGAACACCCTTGCCGTCCCAGCCCTGCGCCATCAGCTACCCGCCTTGATTGGCCTCATTTGCCGGGCGCGGGTAGTTTCTGCGTCTTTTCTTCTGGCCCGGCGCGGGCCGGCACGGTTCCGACCATTACCCGGAACCGGCTTATCATCCAAATGCCGGACAGGCAGAAGCGGGTCAGGGTTATACGATGTCCAGGGCAGACTTGTTCAGAGCCTGGCCGTACCACCGGGCGAGAAACGGTTGTCCTGGAATACTGAGACATTGCCGGCCGGAGGATATTTCCTGATATTCGAGCCCGGCCCGTCCGGGCCGAACCGTTCTGACGCCTGCCTGAGCCGATTCATCCGCCTGCCCTGGAAAACAACCAGGCTCATTCCTCCATCGGTCGCTAACCGGCAACTGCGCTCGCGGCAGAGGGAACGAGAATGGCGGGGGAAATAGGTGGTTGTCCCTAATTAGCCCTGGAAAACAACCAGGTTCATTCCTCCGAGTCCCGACACTCAGTGGCAGTTGCGCGCGCAACCGCGGGAACCGGAACGGCGGGTGGAAATGGGTGGTTGTCCCATTAGCCCTAATTAGCCCTCGGTTACTTCTTCTCCGGCCTGAATCCGATCGGCTTGGTGGGTTTGGGTTTCCGCTGCTCGGACTCACTCATCAGCCTGCGGATGGCCGCGAAGGCCATCCTGAAATTCTTGTCATGCACCGCCAGCTTGCTTTCGAGCTCTGCCAGCTTGAGCGCAAACCGGCGATGGTCGGCCAGCATCCGGCGCATCCTGATGAACGCCTTGACCACGAACACGCTGACCTCGACCGCCCGCTTCGACCTGAGAATGCTCGCCAGCATGACCACGCCGTGCTCGGTAAAAGCGTAAGGGAGGTGGCGCCGGCCACCGCGTCCCTTTGAGGTGCCATTCTGGCACCTCAAACGGTCGAACTCCTCTTTCGTCAGTTGGAACATAAAACCGGAAGGAAAACGGCCGGCGTTGCGCTTCACTGCTCGAACAAGCGCCTTCGTTTCCACGCCGTAGATCACGGCCAAGTCGGCGTCCAGCATTACCTTCTGTCCGCGAATCTCAAGAATTGCGCCCTCTATCCGTTCAACCGGAATCAGATAAACGTCTGACTTCGCCTTCATCGTTCTCGCCTGCGCCAGAATTCTGTAATCCTATCCCGCAGCAACTCAATCTGTCTGGTCACGACGAAACGAGTCTAAACCGAACCCAAAGCAAGTCAAGCGGACAGCGGAGCGCGGTCAATCAGTCACATCTGCGGAATCGGCACGGAGTCAGACAGTGTATCGCTGCGTCTTCTGAGCGGAAATGTAGGAAGTGTCCTTGGGTTTCCCCCGGAAAATCCTTTACTATGTCCCCGGAACTCCCCCGAATACGGACAGAACAAGACAGATGCTCAGACGTCTAAGCATTCTACCTCCCTGGTTGTTTGCTGCATATCACCGCTATTCTCAAGAGCATAGTAGTTGCTCCTGCAGCCGAGTCAAGAACGAAAACCGGTTCAGACCATGAAAGGAATTACCCGCTCCCGGGTAGAGACTGCGGAATCGGTGCCGAGTTGGGTATTGCGTCGTCGCGACTTCCCCGTGGTCGTCTTGCCCCCGCGACGTCTAAGCGGAAATGTGGGCTCTGCGTTCGTCGGAGGACCGACCGCTGCGCGAGCGCAGGTGCCGTCTGATGGCTCAAGTATCCCCGGGTTTCCCCCGGGAAATCCTTTACTGTGTCCCCGGAACTCCCCATCGGTCGCTGACCGGCAACTGCGCTCGCGGCAGAGGGAACGAGAATGGCGGGGGAAATAGGTGGTTGTCCCTAATTAGCCCCACAATCTGAAATCAAGAGGCGGTCAATCAGTCACAGCTACGGAATCGGCACCGGCTTCCTCGTGGTTGTTCTGTCCTCTTGACGTCCGAGCGGACAAGGGGAAGTGTCCCGGGTTCCCTTCCGTTGGCAGGCGGCACCGAACTAGAAGATAAACCCAAAGAAGAGCTTCAGGATAGAAGTCTTGATGTCCTCATTCCCGGTCACTCTCTGAACGGAACCCACGTAGTTGAGGCCGACGTGCAAATCGTAGCTGTTGATATAGTAGTTGACTCCGGCCTCAATAGTGGCAGTCTCGTCGCTGTCAGCACCCGAATCGGGATCAATGACGGAATAGCGGAGAACCGGTTCAAGCCTGCCTCTGACTGCGTAGGCGGCCTGCACTGACCAGCCTGTTGAGTTCACCACGGCATCAGGCGTCGGATCATCCACCTGCTTCACGTAGTAACCTGCATCGAACGCCAGGTAGTCGTACCTGAATGCTCCACCACAGCCGTATCCGAGGGTTGTAACGTCAACGTACTCTAGCGGCTCGCCGGTCAGGCTATCCCTCCTTGACACGGTCTGGACTGGATTCCTATAGACTCCCGGCACCACGGCGAACACCGGTTTGTCAAACCCCCTGTGTGCCGACTCCTCCATCGGGACCAGGCCGAACGGGGAAACAACTGCACTGGTGGCCAGCATGACGTTCGGTCCGGTGTTCGTATGGACATTCAGGCCCTTCCCGTTGAACACGCCTGCATGGACGGTCACCTTCTCACCGAAGAGGGTCACCGCCGGAACTACTCCAATCTGATACTTGGGCGCGAAGGACGCGATGGGGTTTCTGTCTCTGAATATGAGCTTGACGCCCGACGAACTGGAGAACCGGTCGAATGGAGCCTTCATCTGACCGCCGGTGACAGAGAATACGTCCCCGATGTTCCACTTCACCTTGCAGTCGAGAATCGCATACTTCCCATAGTCGAACTTGTGCTGCCACATGTAGGTCACGGAAGGACTCGCGTTTCCATACAGGACCAGACGGGTCAGGCTGTTGCTGAAGTGAACACTGGGGTCGTGCTCGCCGGTGCCAAGGACATACTCCCCGCATGCGGTCATAGCACCTAGGATTCTGAGGCACCTCTCGCCCGGCACTCCAAGCTCCATCTTGGGCAGTGCGGCCGCACCCATGACTACTGCCAGTAGCAGTACGCCTATTCGAGTCATTGGTTCTCCTTGGTTTCTTGCTCACGTCCAGTCCTCGGGATTGCCCTGTTGGCATCCCTTTCGGCTTTCAATCCCAGCGCCCGGTAGGTCGACGCCAGCCTCTTCGCGTAGCGCTTGTAGCGGTAGACGTACAAATACCCAGAGCAGACTGCGCTGAGAAGGGCCGGTACTGCCCACCAGCTGTCCTTCCCGAGAGGGAAGACGACGACTCCCGCGATCACGGCGAAGTTGACGATTCCGGCACGCGCGATTCTTATGAGCATGTCCCGAATCTAGTTGAAAAAGGAATGGCGGTTCCTCAGCCCGGATGGT